>JAZUEN010000075.1:0-26455 GCA_045640185.1 Bacteroidales bacterium | reverse complement strand
ATCTCGCAGATGGAGCGAAGTCCGCGGGCACCCAACTTGAACTCTATTGCCTTGTCGACAATGAAGTCGAATGTCTTCTCGTCGAACGACAATTTTATGCCGTCCATTTCAAACAGTTTGACATATTGCTTGACAATGGCGTTTTTAGGTTCGGTCAAGATACTGCGCAATGCCTTTCTGTCCAACGGATTTAGATATGTAAGCACGGGCAGACGGCCAATTATTTCAGGAATAAGTCCAAAAGACTTCAAGTCTTGTGGCGACACGTACTGCATCATATTCTTGCGGTCAATCTGCGCCGTTTTTGCACTGTTGCCGTAGCCGACAACTTGTGTGTTCAGACGTTGTGCAATCTTCTTGTCGATGCCGTCAAATGCGCCTCCGCAGATGAACAGGATGTTTTTGGTATCGACAGGAATCATTTTCTGGTCAGGGTGCTTGCGTCCGCCTTGTGGCGGTACATTCACCACCGAGCCCTCGAGCAACTTGAGCAAGCCTTGCTGAACACCCTCGCCACTCACGTCGCGGGTGATTGACGGATTGTCACCCTTGCGTGCAATCTTGTCAATCTCGTCGATGAAGACAATTCCGCGCTCGGCAGAAGGCACGTCGTAATCGGCCTCCTGAAGCAGACGAGTCAGAATGCTCTCGATATCCTCGCCAACATAGCCTGCCTCGGTCAACACCGTAGCATCGACAATGGTGAACGGCACGTTGAGCATCTTGGCTATCGACCTTGCAAGCAATGTCTTGCCCGTTCCCGTCTCACCTACAAGAACAATGTTCGACTTCTCTATTTCAACATCATCGCCCGAATTGCTTTGCGCCAAACGCTTGTAATGGTTGTAAACAGCCACCGAAAGGTATTTTTTGGCATCATCCTGACCTATTACATATTGGTCGAGAAACGCCTTTATCTCTATAGGCTTCAGCAATTTGACATCCGACAAGTTGAACTGTGACGCACGTTTTGTCTCCTCCTTCACAATTTTGAATGCCTGTTCCGCGCAAGCGTCGCAAATAAAGCCGTTGGCGCCTGCTATAAGTAAATTAGCCTCTTTGCGGGTTCGTCCACAAAACGAGCATCTGTCGATTGTCGAATTATCTTTCAATGTATTGAATATTAAATTATTATCAATAATAAAAAGCAAAATAGATTCCCGACTAAGCCGAAAATCTATTTTACATTAAGCGTTATGAAATTTACTTTCTTTTCTTTGGTTCAAGAATTTCATCTATCATGCCGTACTCCTTAGCCTCGATTGCTGTCATCCAATAGTCGCGGTCCGAATCCTTCTTGATTCGCTCGAAATCGTTGCCCGAATGTGTTGCGATGATAGTATAGAGTTCGTCACGCAACTTCAGGATTTCACGTGCGGTAATCTCGATTTCAGAAGCCTGGCCTTGAGCGCCGCCCATTGGCTGATGAATCATTATGCGAGAGTGAGGCAGTGCTGAACGCTTGCCCTTTGCTCCTGCGCACATCAGCACTGCGGCCATTGAAGCGGCCATTCCCGTGCATATTGTGCAGACATCGGGCGATACAAGCTGCATTGTGTCGTAAATGCCCAAACCTGCATACACCTCGCCACCAGGCGAATTAAGATAGATTGAAATATCCTTGTCGCTGTCGGTTGACTCAAGGAACAAAAGCTGCGCCTGTATAATGTTGGCCACATCCTCGTCAATTGGGACACCAAGGAAAATTATACGGTCCATCATCAAGCGAGAGAATACATCCATAGAAGCCACATTGAGCTGGCGTTCCTCAATGATGTTTGGAGTGATGTAGCTATTCAGCACCGAAGAATAACGGTGAAGAGCAAGGCTGCTAATGCCAGCGTGCTTGACAGCATATTTCTTGAATTCGTCGCTTGGGAACATATCGGTAAATTATTTGAAAAGTTCGTTAAATTCCTTTGTTGTAACTTCCTTAGTCTCAATCTTGACTGTCTCCTTCAGATAAGCGGCAACCTTTTCGTCAAGTTTGCGGTCGTGCAGGTTGTTGCGCTCTTCCTCTTTCGAAAGCGACTGCTTTGCGAATTCAGTAAGTTGCTCGTCAGGCAAAGTTGTCAGGCCATATTGACGGAATTGTGATGAGATTTGCTCTTTTGCAGCAGCCAACAAATCATCTTCAGAAATAACGATGTTGTTGTCAACGGCAATCTTGCCCTTAATCAGCTGCCAAGCAAATTCCTTGCGCATTTCAGGATATGATTTCTCAACATCTTCAGCAGTTGTCTTCTCGTTGGCAACAACAATCCAGCGTTTCAGGAACTCGTCAGGCAGTTTGACGTCCAACTTCTCAACCAATTTTTCCTTGGCATCGATGATGAACTTGAAGTTGCTTTGGATTTCGAGTTCCTTCTTGAACTCTTCCTTGATTTTTGCACGATATTCCTCAACAGAGTTTACGACACCCTTGCCGTAAAGCATATCGAACAATTCCTGATTTGTCTCGGCAGGTTGGTGACGAGTTATATCGCTGATAGTGAAACGGAAATTGCCTGTAAGTTTTTCAGATTCGGCAGCAGAGATGCGCAACATTTGTGCGCGGTCGGTATTGTTTGCGAAAGCCTTGACAATGTCGAAATCGACAATGTCGCCCTTCTTTGCACCTACAACCAAGGCACGGATTGAATCCTCGTTGATGCGGTCAACGGCGAACAATGCGTCTTCTGCCTTTACACCGCCCTCAAGAACGTTGCCGTCGGCAGCAAGTTGCTCGAAAGTACCTTTTACCAAATCCTTTTCCTCAACCTTGTCAACGCTTACTGACTTGCCGAAGCGGTATGCGTTGCTTTCAACCATGCTGTCAAGCATATCTTCACCGACAGTTATGTCGTAATAGTTGAGTTTATCTTTCTTTGAGAGTTTCAAGTCGATTGTTGGTTTCAAGCCAAGGTCGAAAGTGAACTTGAATTCTTCCTTGCTTTCCAAATCGATATCAGAAGGACGTGATGAACTTGGAAGCGGCTCGCCAAGGAATTCTATTTTTTCGTTTTTGATGTACTCCATCAGGTTCTTTGAAACAATCTTGTTCAGTTCGTCCCAAAGGATTGCCTTGCCATACATTTTCTTAACAAGGCCCATAGGTGCATTTCCTGGGCGGAAACCATTAAGGCTTACTCTTTTGCGGTAGTCCTTCAAAGCCTTTTCTACAGTTTCTGCATAATCGTTCTTTACGATGTCAACAGACAGAACGACATTAAGTTCGTCGACGTTTTCTCTTGTAATGTTCATTTCTTCTCGTTTTTGAGAGTTTTTATCTAGATAAAAATTAAAAAACCGCCCACCGAAAAATAACGGAAGGCGGTTGTATCAATTGTGCGGATGAAGGGACTCGAACCCCCACGCCTCACGGCACTAGATCCTAAGTCTAGCGCGGCTACCAATTACGCCACACCCGCGGCTAAAAGCGGTGCAAATATATATTATTTTTGAGAACGAACCGCCACTAGGCAAAAAAAAGTTGAAAAACATTTTCCAAGCCCACCGAACACAAATGCCTACGGCATTATGCAAAACAATTTTTCAAACATACAAAAAAAATGCGCGGAAGTTGCTCCCTTACGGAGGCAACCGCCACGCATTCTCGGCTTGGCACATGACATCTATTCTGCGGAAGGGCAGACAGGGCGCACCGACTGGCCGTAGCAACGGCTGTTGATGTTCCACGGGTTGAAGTCGCCCGAGTAGAAGAACAGGTAACGGCCGCCGTCCGAGCTGTTCTCGTAGAGCGACGACGACCAGTAAGAGCCGTAAGAGCCCCCGTAGTCGAGGCCGTCGCCGATGCGATAGTCAGCGGCAGGAAGAAAAATGGAAGCGCCCTCATAGCCTTCCTTGGTACTCGTGAGCACATAGCCTTTTACGCCAGTTCCGTTGTAGTTGTTAGTCCACACTTGTGTAGTGTTATTGTAGAGTTCTTCCCATTCGGCCTGGGTAGGCATGCGCCACTTGCCACCCCAGTTGGCGCGGGCGGCATCGTCGGCAAGGTCGAGTTGGGTTTTGTTATCCACTGTGCCATCACTGTTACTGGTACAATATTTAGTCATAGTCGAACTGCTTACGTTGCACCATTTGTATGTACTCCAATTGAAACTTTTTTTGCTGGTGTTGTAACCTTCAGTTTCGCCCCATGCAAAATAGTCACCGTACTCCTGCGGAGCGCTGGCGCCAACATTGCAGGTTGCCCACATCACACTTAACCCAAGGTCAACATAATAATCTTCAGGGGCAAAAGCGAACTGCATTTGCTTTACCTTGTCATTTAATGTTTTCTTTTCCGCTTTCAGGCTGGCGGTGTCGGCTTTAAGGGCGTCTTTCTCGCCTGTCAAGGTCTTTATCTGCCCGTTAAGAGTGGTGGTGTCGGCTTTCAGTCCATCCACTTGGCTATTCAAGCCGTTAATCTGGCCTTCAAGCGCTTGCTTTTCGGCTTTCAGGACGTCTTCTGCGGGAGGGCAGACAGGGCGCACCGACTGGCCGTAGCAACGGTTGATGCTGCTCGACTGGCCGAAGTAACCCTGGTTGAAGTACAGGCGACGGCTGGTGTTGTTCGAGTTGTACTCGTAGAGCGACGACAACCAGTAATAGCCGCCAGAGCCCCCGTAGTCGAGGCCGAACTCGTTGCAAAAGCCAGCGGCAGGAAGAAAAATGGATGCGCCCTCATAGCCTTCCTTGGTGCTTGTGAGCACATAGCCTTTTACGCCAGTTCCGTTGTAGTCGTCTGTCCACACGTGTGTAGTGTTATTGTAGAGTTCCTCCCATTCCGCCACAGTAGGCATGCGCCACTTGCCACCCCAGTTGGCGCGGGCGGCATCGTCGGCAAGGTCGAGTTGCTTCTTGTTATCCACTGTGCCATAACTGTTACTGGTACAATATTTAGTCATGGTTGTTTCACTTCCGTTGCACCATTTGTATGTACTCCAATTGAAACTTTTTTTGCTGGTGTTGTAACCTTCAATTTCGCCCCATGCGAAATAGTCGCCGTACTCTTCAGGAGCGTTGGCACCCACATTGCAGGTTGCCCACATTACACTTAGCCCGAGGTCTACATAATAATCTTCAGGGGCAAAAGCGAACTGCAATTGCTTCACCTTGTCATTTAATGTTTTCTTTTCCGCTTTCAGGCTGGCGGTGTCGGCTTTAAGGGCGTCTTTCTCGCCTGTTAGCGTTGCGTTGGCGGTTGACAGCGAGTCGTTCTTTGCAGTAAGCGCTGTTTTCTCGTTGGCTAGAGTTGCCTTCTCGCCTGTTAGCGTTGCGTTAGCGGTTGACAGCGAGTCGTTTGCTGTCGCAAGGTCGGTAACCGATATGGCTTGGTCGGCATCGGTTACATCAAAGGTTATCTGCTCAATGGTGGTAACGTAGGTCTCGTCGCCATTGTGCACGCGAACCTTTTCCTGAGCCATGGCGGCTATTCCAAGCAGGGCCATGGCGGCGGTCAGAATTTGTTTTTTCATGTTGCTTACTATTTGATTTTTGAGACGTGGCGAGCCGCGTCTGTACGTTATTGGTTTATTTTTTCAAGATTTTAATCACGCAGGCGCCTGTCTGCAGAAGGTACTCGCCCTCTGGCTGTGCGCTCATGTCGATGTCGGTGTCGGTGGTAGCCGTCACCAATTGTCCGCCAATGGTGAACAGGCGAATCAGTGCGCCGTCTTCCGCGCCGTCAACTTTAATTCTGCTGGCGGTAGGGTTTGGATAGGCGGTCACCGTCGCTTGGCTCTCGGCTATGCCGTCGGGCGGCGTTGGTGGTGTGAGGCTGTTCTCGTCAACTTCTCCAAACCTGATTTGCTTGAGATCAGCCAGATTGCCAAGATCTTGCGTGGTGTTGTCGGCGAAAACCAGAATAGACTTGCCGTTGGCAAACTGCAGGCTGCCAATGGCGCTAATGGCCTTAACGTAGGCTGGCGTTCCGTCGGCAATGTATTCTACAGTAATGGCAGAAACATTGTCGGCAAAGGCTCCCGTGCTCATAGCAAGAAACATTAGCAGCGTAAGGTGTTTTCTTTTCATGTTTCATTTAAATTTAAAACGCGTACTATCTTTAGGGGAGTTCTATTAATTGCTTTGTAGTGATTTTGAAGATTTTGTCAGACAGATTGATTGGTTGAACGAAGGAGCAGTGCGGGCACTGTAACTGAGTGCAACCGAACAAGATGACGACAAAAATTCAAAAGCACACAAAAGATTGAAGAATAACCCATATTAAAATAATATAAAAACGGGTAATTTATAGAAGCCCCTTTAATTTGTTACAACTCCGACAGCATCTCGACAAACAACTTGTTTGGCACATATCCGTCGGCGTCGGCGGAATACTCGGGTTTCAGCCTGTTCACGAAATACATGTCAATCTCGCCCTTGTGCTTTGCTGGCACCTTGCCTCTATACTCGCATTCGAAATAGTCCTTGATAACTTCGTATGTGGATGCGGAAATGTTCACCTTGCCAGGTTCGCACTCTGATTCAAGACGACTGGCCACATTTACCGAATCGCCCCAAATATCATATACAGTACGTGTCTTGCCAACCACACCCGTAACAACCGGGCCAGTATTGATGCCAATACGCATCAGCCAAGGTTCGCCACCAGAACGCGCACGCTTCTCGTCGAGCTTGCGGACAGCCGCCTGCAAGCCAAATGCCGCAATGACAATATCAAACGGATGGCTGTTGTTCTTCATAGGCAAACCGCCTGCGCACATATATGCATCGCCAATAGTCTTTATCTTTTCAATGTAGTTGGCGGCAAGAACGTCGTCGAATGCCGAGAACAGTTCCTGCAAGGTGGTTATCAAATCGTTTGGCGACAATTTTTCGGCCCATTGGGTAAAATTCTTAATATCGGCAAAAAGCACTGATGCGCTATCGTAAATTCGAGGCTTTGCACGCCCCCTGACCTTCAGTTCCTCGACAATTTCGGCAGGCAACATATTGACCAGAAGTTCATCGGAACGTTTCTTCTGTTTCTGCAGTTCCATCTCGGCTTCCTTGACGCTTGTCACGTCAAGTTCCAACACTATATAATATACGTCGCCATTTTCATCTTTGTTTGGAGTAATGGTTATCTGCTTCCAGATGGTTTCACCGCTTTTCAGCGTTGTATTTCCCATAAACGAAACTTGTTCGTCAATTGACGATGAATCGCGATATCCGCTCCACCTCAGATAATCTGAGAGTTTAGGCCCGAATTCCAACATATAATCTTTAAGTGTCATTCCGTACAATTTTTGGAATGTAGAGTTGACACTTACCAATTCTTCATTGCCGTCGAACTCAAGCAATACATTGGATCCGCCTATTGCCATCGAGACGTGCTTCAAACGGTCGTTTTCAACTTTCAGCTGCTTTACTACACTTGCCAGCGGTGATTTTTTACGCATGTACAGAATACATGCCACAGCCAACAAAAGCAGTACGCTCTCTATAATTATTAGTATCCCGGTTAGAGCCACAGTTATTTACTTAACAATAATTTAGTTACGACAAAATCTTTGCTATTTAGCAAACTTTGAAACAATAATAAAGCATATTCTGAAAAATATTTTGCGAGACGCGATTTTTTTGAAAAAAAACGCAAAGATGGAAACCTGCAAAAGCCAGCCACAGAACACACCGGGCAATACACAAGCTACCGCTTGACCAAGAAAGAGGCGACTGCCTTGGCTCATTGCCGATTGGTCAAAAAAAAAGCGGTTACAAGTTGCAACCGCCTTAAACTTTATATCCCACTAGGATTATTCTTCGTCTGGTTTTGAATCGATTCTAACCTTCAGAAGGAAGAAATAATTTTCCTTGTCTTCCAATGGCAAGAACTGATAGTCGAGTTGACGGCCTGTCTTACGTGCTATATCAATAAGTCCCAAGCCTGCGCCACCTTTTTCGGACAGCGAGCCCTCACGTATTTGCTTTTTGTACAAAGCGTTCAGGTCATCTTTGTTCAAGCTGTTGATATTATCGATAGAGGCTTTAAGTCCGTCAATTTTTTCTTTCATTATCTTATTGGCAGTGATAACGCTCCAATATCCGTCCTTTTTGCCGACAATGAACAGGCCGTTGCCTACGCCGTCGTTTTTATCCACATCGTCGGAATGCTTTGTCATGTTCTGCAAGCACTCAACCATTACGTGAAACACTTTGCGTTTTACAGACTTGTCTTCGTTTGATTTGTCCATGTCTCGTTCAGCCATAGAAGTGAACATCTTCATCACCTCGTGGCTGAATTCGCCTTCATATACCAAGGAGAAGCCATTGCTGGCCATTTCGTCGTGCAACGAAAGAACTGATTTTATAAGATTTATATCGGCACTCATAATGCTTTTTGTTACTTTTAAATATTCAAACTAACGAAGGCTAAAATTAACTTTTTTTTTTATCTAATCAAAAAAAACTAGCCTATGCAACGACTATTTCTTTTTTGCCTTTGCAAGTTTCTGGAAATCCTTAGCCAACATTCCTTCTTTTGCCTTGTCGCTAATCATGTGGAAAGCGAAATAGTATAGACGAGCATCGGATGCGCCAATGATTGCCTTGTAGCATCTAACTTCTTTTTTGCGGGTTCCCTCTGGTCCCACCTTGTGAAGCAGAACGACATCAGGGTCCTTGCGGTCGATAGCGGCTTCGGCTTCCTCACGTGTCACAATCTTGAATTTATATGGATAAACCGCCTTGATCTGGGCTTCGGTGTTCAAGTCCGGGTTCAGCTCTTCCTTGACAAGGTACAATGTTTTGTCGTGGATGTCGGCCATCTGCGAATTGTAGTACTTGAGTATGTTTTTTGATGTGAGCTGCGGATTTTCGGTAGTCAGCTTGATATGGTTCTGTAGGAATTGGCAGAGAATGCCAAGCTTGTAGCCATACGACTCCTCACCTACGCCACTGTAGCAGATTGGAACAGATGCTATGTCGGGCATTTGCCTGATGAACTCATAGTCGCCACCCAATTCAACGCAAAGGTAGTCGAACTTCGACTTTGTCTTGTCTTTTTCGTTATAGACCGTATTCTTTACAAGGAACGACTTTGTTGAGTCCTTACGGGCTTTTTCGAAATCTTCGGTAGAGAAAGTTATGACTTCGTAATTGTTGATGTTCCAATGCTTTTCGACTGTTTCTTTAATCTTGAAGTTGTATTCGAGCATTGGGTTCTTCTCCAAGACAACCATTGTGGTTGTGTTCTTGAAACGCTTTAGGCTTTCTGGACGGCCTACTGCTTGTTGTGCCTGTGCATTGTAGAATAAGGCGCAAGTCAGGATTAAGGCAAATGTTTTTTTCATTGTTCTCTTTTTTTATGTTGATAACACATTCGCAAATGTAAAAACAATCTACAATATATATGTTTTCCCCGTTTGTTTTTAGTTGCCAAAAGTCATTATTTTTCATAGTGCGAGCACCGGCAAAAGCCAAAACACTATTTTCCAATAACATAGATTAATCGCCGTTTGTCACTGACAAAATCGGTTTTACGTAAAATAAAGCCTTCCGAAATCAAAAAAGATAGCAAAAGACAATAAGATTAGTACATTTGCGATATACATTAAAATCTATAGAGATGAAAAGAATATTGTCAGCATGCGTATGCGCATTGGCCTTCATGACAGCATTTTCTCAAGGCAAGGGTCCCATTATCAGTTGGGAAGAACCATCCTACAATTTCGGCGAAATAAAGGAAGCCGACGGGCCAGCCACGCATAAATTCGAGTTTACAAACACGGGCAGCGATCCGCTGGTGATAACCAACGTAAAGCCTTCATGCGGATGCACGACTTCCGACTACACAAAAGAACCAATCATGCCAAACGGCAAAGGTTTCGTGTCGGCGACATATAATCCTGCCGGGCGCCCTGGCCCTTTCAACAAGTCGATAACAGTCACCACGAACTGCAGCCCTGAAATTACGACCGTAAGATTTTCGGGCAAGGTGATCGAAAAGGAAAAGACGCTTGCCGACCTGCACCCACGCACCATCGGCAAACTGAACCTGGAAGCAAACCACATAATGCTGCTGAAAGTGAAAAACACCGAAGTGAGGACCGACAGCACAAGCATAGCCAACCTTACCGAGGAACCACTGAAGGTGACTTTCAGAAATGTCCCAAACCATATTAGCGTTGTGGCCGTTCCTGAGACATTGCAGCCAAACCAAAAAGGCAAGATTGTGGTGAAGTACGATGCCACAAAACGCAGCGACTGGGGCTTTGTGATGGACAAGGTGACTCTAGCCATCAACGACGACACAAACGGCAACAAGAACCTGCTATCGATTAGCGCAACCATTGAGGAAGACTTTTCCAGCTACACTCAAGAGCAGTTGGCAAACGCACCAAAGCTTGTGTTTGACGAGCCGAACTTCAATTTCGGCACAATAACAGAAGGCGAAAAAGTCTCACACTCGTTCACTTTCCACAATGAAGGCAAGCAAGACCTTATCATCAGGAAAATATCGACGTCGTGCGGATGCACCGTCGTTGACAAGAATACCGACATTGTGAAACCGGGCGAGTCATCGACAATCGACATCACCTTCAACTCTGCCGGAAAATCGAACCGCCAGAACAAGACCATAACCATCATCACCAATGACCCTAAGAGCTCTCAGATGATTCTGCACATTGTGGGTGACATAAAGAAGAAAAGCTAACGAAGGGTTTCTTCCTTTGACAACAAGGACTGCCGGCCATTGCCGACAGTCCTTTTCTTTTTTTGCCCGTTTGGCTAAAGGACGATTTCCATGAACATCCTGGTTGCAGGATTTCACGACATTGGCAGATTCCGTCATCCTGCTGACGCTCACTCAGTCACAGCGCCTGAGCCATCAATCTGTCTGACAAATTCTCCAAAATCACTACAAAGCATTTGATAGAAGTCCCCTATATTTGCAAACTTTTTCATAGGAGAACTGATGTCTTTCTTCCGATTGCTACATACAGCCACATTTGCACTGGCACTGGCATTTTCGGCCAATGCACAGACATCTATTCTGGACACTAAAATGGACATCAGCACTTCGGGGAAAACCGTGAAGCAGATAATAACCGAGATAGAACAGGATTTCGGCATCAACTTCTCGTACTCGGACAACCTGTTGCCAAAAACACACTTCAACGAGCTTGAAACCAGGCCCACACTTGGCAGCCTGCTTACAAGCATGCTACACCCGAACGACATCGACTTTAAGGTCATCGACAACCAGATAGTGCTGTTTGAATCGAAACGGACGGACAAGCAATGCCATGTATCCGGGATAATGGTTGACAGCCGCAATTCGGAAATAATAATAAACGGAGCAATCTACGTAAGCGATTTGGGCGTTGGCGCCATCTCAAACAACTACGGATTCTTCTCGATTCAGATGCCAGAAGGCGTTCACCGCATGAAATTCCATAGTCTGGGCTACAAGATGCAAGACACTGTAATAGTGATAAATGACGATTGCGAGCTTGCCATAAGGCTTGACCCAGTGTCGTACCAACTGCGCGAAATAACCGTGAGCGACGCCGCCGACAACTTCATGGAATCGGCAATGAGCAACATAACCAAGCTGAACATTGAACGGCTGAAGGAATTGCCAAATGTGCTTGGCGAGCACGATGCCCTGCGCAATCTGGACGTAATGCCCGGATTCCAGATGAGCGAGCTGTCGACAAGCAACATTTCAGTCAGAGGCGGCACCGGCGACCAGACGACTTTCCTCATGGACGAGGCAAACATATACTCGGCCTCACACTTAGGCGGATTCTCGTCGATTTTCAATCCGGATGTGGTAAACCACATAAACATATACAAGAACGAACTGCCGACAAGCGAAAGCGGCTCGCTATCGTCGGTGATAGATGTACGCCTGAGAGACGGCGACATGCAGCATTGGCACGCTTCAGGCACCATAGGCCTGCTAACGGCAAGGGCTCTCATCGAAGGACCGCTGAAGAAAGACAAGTCGTCGATTTTGCTGGCAGTGCGCCGCACCTATGCCGACAAGGTGTTCAAGCCCGCATGGAACAGGCAGAACTTCAAGCTGAACTTCTATTTCTACGACATAAACTTCAAGTTCAGCTACAAGTTCAGAAGTAGAGACAGGCTATACTTCTCACTATATTCTGGCGCCGACAAGATAGACCACTCGATGTACCTGAAAAGGGTAAGCCGGGTTGCCACACTGCGCTGGAACCACATCTGGGGCGACAAAATATTCCTGAACTACTCAATCATAGGCTCCTACAATAGGACAAACCTGTCGAACTTCCATTACAACGGGCAATTCAAATGGCGGTCGATATGCTGGAACACGAAAGAGAAACTCGACATCACGCACCACGTAAACCAGCACATTGACCTGAAATATGGATTTCAATCGTCGTTCTACAGCCTTGAGCCTTTCGACCTTGAATCGGAGGATGAAGTGACGCCATTCAAGGATGCCCGCATCTACGCCCAGCCAATCTCGAACCTTGGCATATATGCCGACCAAACCTACAAGATAGGCGCGCTCGTCTCACTCGAGGCCGGATTCAGATACAACGCCCACATTGGCCCAACAGACCACACAAACAAGAAAGACACGACTATATTATACCCCGAGTGGAACTTCACCATCAACTACAAGGCATCAGACAGGCTGCTGTTCAAGATAAACACATCGTCAAAGACCCAGCCGATACACCAGCTTCAGGTGAGCTCGTACAGCATAACCATAAACCGATGGATGCCGTCGAACTACAGATTCATGCCAGAAAAAAGCCACAACGCATCAATCAGCGCCAACTACAAGGCATCAGCCTTCATGAATGTCTCGGCCAACATATACTACAGGCAAATGACAAACCTTATAGAAACGATGCAAGAGATGCGGCTGGTGTATGAAATCAACCCCGAGAAATTCATATACCACTCTTCGGCAAAGGTGAAAGGATGCGAACTGTCTGCCCACACTTCGTTCGACAACTTAGCAATAACAGCCACATACGACTACACCGACTCGAAATGGCACACACAAGGGCTGAACAACGACAAGGACTATCCAGCATCGTTCATAAGGAAACATTCGTTCAACATAATCGGCACATACGTAATCGACAACAGGATAAAGATATCGGCAGGATGGCAAATAGCATCAGGCGTTCCATACACTGCAGCAGTCGGGAAATATGTGATTGACGGCAAGACTGTACTGCAATTCGACGAGAACAAGATAAACACAAAGCATCTGCCAAACTACAACCGGCTTGACCTAAGCCTCGACATAGACGGCAAAGAGAATTCCACAAAACGCTGGAAAAGCTACTGGAGCTTTGCAATATACAATGTATACGCCAGGAAAAACCCGTTGGGCGTGGCCTATTTCACCAACAACGAACATGGCGGAATAAAATTCAGGCCAGGCTACTACTACTTCTACCAATTCGTGCCGTCAGTGTCGTACAGGTTCGTGTTTTAGACGGCAAACAGCCACATTGCCAACCACAACATCCCGAATCGGCATGTGGCGCCAAACAAAAAGTTGATAAATGTTGGCATTTCAGTTGAGCAAATGCCGTTTATTTTAATCCTTTTGACTATATTGCCACAAAATCCAAAAAAAAACAATGACCAAAATGGCAAAAGAGCAATTGACACTGGAATACCATTTCAACACCACACCCAAAGTGTTGTTTCCGCGTTTAAGCACGGCAGATGGTCTGAACGAATGGTTTGCCGACGAAGTAAAAGTTGAAGGAAGCACTTTCACCTTTAAATGGGACAAAGAAGAACGAAGCGCGGAGCTACTGAGCATAAAGGAATTCAAGTTTGTGAGGTTTCAATGGATGGACGATGAAGACAAGGAATCATACTTTGAGTTCAAGCTAACGACAACCGAACTGACTGACGATTTGGCTCTCGAGATAACCGACACCATAGAACCAGACGAAAAAGAAGAAACCCAGGATTTGTGGAACGCCCAAATAGCAGACCTAAAACGTACACTTGGCGCATAAAAAATTAGCATAAAATCTGTAATATTGCATTTCCAATATCCGTTATTGAGAAAATGTTTAAATGTCAGATTGTGAAGAAACTAAACAAGTTCATACTGAAATCATACATAGGTCCATTCATCCTGACGTTCTTCATATCGCTATTCATTTTGCTAATGCAATTTCTATGGAGATACCTTGATGAACTGGTAGGAAAAGGATTGGGTTTTGGAGTAATAACGGAATTTCTGATGTACGCATGCAGCAGCCTTGTGCCAATGGCCCTGCCGCTAGCAGTGCTTCTTAGCTCGATAATGACATTCGGCAACCTTGCCGAACACTATGAACTAATGGCCATAAAATCAGCCGGCATATCACTTGTCAGGATAATGAAGCCATTGGTAATATTCGTCTTTATGATAAGCATATGTGCATTTCTGTTCTCAAACGACATAATGCCATATACAAACCTGAAAATGCAAGCGCTGCTAACCGACATAAAGCAGCAAAAGCCTGAAGTGTCAATAACCGAAGGCATATTCAGCGATGCGATTGATGACTACAGCATAAAAGTCGGGCGCAAAAGCCACAAGGGCCCCATGCTCTACAACATAATGATATACAACCACACCAAGGACAACGGCAACCGCGATGTCACACTTGCCGATTCGGGCACAATGATTATGTCGAGCGACAAGCAGTATATGGTAATAACCCTCTACGACGGAGTGAACTATGTTGAAGAACAGGAAAAGCGCAGACGCCGAAACCAAATGGAATATCCACAACGCACAACCCGTTTTAAGGAAGAGCGGTTCTCCATCGACCTGTCGGGAATGAAATTTGAAAGATCGGGCGAAGCGCTATACAAGAATGGCTACGGGATGCTGAATGTGACGCAACTGCAATATACGACCGACTCCCTACACCTGTCATTCAAGAACGAGACTGACGGCTACGTATCAAGGCTAACCCAAGGGCACTACTTCAAGAAACTAGACTACAGAAACGAAGACAGCATCTTCTACCAAAAAGACAACATTCCCGACATAAAATACGTCAATGTGGATTCGGCAATGGACCTGCTGCCAAAAACATCAAGATACGGAGTCGTAAGCTACGCCATTGAAAATGCACGAAACACTAAAGAAACCATTTCACAAGCCGTCTCTGATTTTCAGCGCAAGCAGAAAAACATAAAGCGGTACGAAATTGAATGGCACCGAAAATTCACACTTTCAATGGCATGCATCCTGCTATTCTTCATAGGAGCACCACTTGGCGCCATAATACGCAAGGGCGGACTTGGCACACCAATAGTCATATCGGTTCTGTTTTTTGTCATCTACTACGTGATAAACATAAGTGGCGAAAAATCGGCAAAGATGGGCAAATGGCCCGCCTGGCTGGGAATGTGGATTTCATCGATGATATTCATTCCAATGGGCGCATTCCTGACATACAAAGCCGTAAAAGATGCGACATTTATGGAACTGAGCACATACACCGACTTTTTCCGGAAAGTTTACGAAAAAGCAATTGCCAACCCGAAAATGCAAAAAGCCATAAGCATTATAAAACGGCAAAAGAAAAAGACTGACAATGCCAACATTCAACAATAATCGGCCACTGCGGATTTTGGTGATATGCAATAAAATGCCCTATCCATCGAACGATGGCGGCACAATTGCCACTCTTAACATGATTATGGGCCTAACGGCTCAAGGAAATGAGGTTGACGTGCTTGCAATGCAGACACAAAAGCACAACTTCCCGCTTGAAAAGCTGTCGCCAGAACTGACACAAAACATAAACTGGCACTCGGTATGGATTGACACCGACGTCAAAATAGTCAAGCTCATAAGCAACCTGTTCCTATCAAAAAAGCCTTACAATGCCGAACGGTTCATGTCGGAAGAATTCAGCAAAAAACTCATTTGGCTTCTGCAAAACAACTACGATATCATACAACTTGAAGGGCTCTACCTTTCGTGCTACATTCCGACTATAAGAAAATGCTCAAAATCAGCCATATCGATGCGTGCGCACAATGTCGAATGGCAAATTTGGGAACGCATGGCCCAAACCGAGCACAACCCAGTCAAAAAACTTTACAAGAAGATTCTGTGCAAACGGGTGCGCGCACTCGAAATGTCGGCCCTGAAAAACATCGACCTGCTTGTGCCCATCACCAAAAACGACGCCGAAAAACTGCCGTTCAGGCCCGATTGCACATACGTGGCGCCAACAGGCATCGAACCTCAGAAATTTTACAGTGGCAATGCTCCTGAAATCGGCAAGTCGTTCTTCTACATCGGCGCCCTCGACTGGGAGCCTAACCAAGAAGCCATAATGTGGTTTGTCAAGAACGTATGGGCCGACATCCATAAGCAATATCCAGAATGGACGTTCCACATAGCAGGGAGAAACGCTCCATCAGGCTTCGTAACCGAGCTGAAAAAAAATCCGGTTGAGTACGACGGACAAGTTCCAAGCGCACGCGAATTCATAAGCAAATACAATATAATGATAGTGCCACTGCTATCGGGAAGCGGCATGAGAATAAAGATTATTGAGGCCATGGCCCACACTAGGTGCGTGATAACTACTCCCATAGGCGCAGAAGGCATTGATGCTGAAAACGGCAAGCACTTGCTGATTGGCTCGACGCCCGAAGAACTGAAGGACTTGATAACTAAAGTGATAGAAAGCCCAAAGATGGCGGATGAAATAGCGTCGGAGGCATTTGTATTCACAAACCAGCATTTCAACAACAGGCATATAATTGACGGACTCGACAAATTCTACAAGCAATGGCTACAACGCTGACAATAGCATTCTGGATTCTGCTCGGACTGGTTATCTACGCATATGCAGCCTACCCCGTACTTGTCGGCCTGTTGGCAAAAGCCAAAGGCAGGCGCCCGGCAACCGAATTGCCCGACATTCTGCCCGACGTGACACTCTTTGTCACCGCATTCAACGAGGAACAATTTGTGGATGAAAAAGTCGCCAACTCAATGGCGATCGACTACCCTGCCGAGAAACTGCATCTTGTCTGGGTCACCGACGGCTCGGACGACCACACTAACGACCTGCTGCAAAAATACAGCAACATAAAAGTCTACTACGAACCTGAACGACAGGGCAAGGTCCATGCCATGAAACGCGGATTGGATTTCGTCGATACCGACATCGTGATTTTCACTGATGCCAACACAATGCTATCGCCGGAAAGCGTGAAAGAGATTGTCCGTTTGTTTGAAAACCGCCAGATTGGATGTGTGGCTGGCGAAAAACGCATACTGAACGAAAGCCGGGAAAATGCCGCATCGTCAGGCGAAAGTTCATATTGGCGTTACGAGTCGTGGATAAAGCGCAACGATGCCACAATAGGCTCAACCATTGGCGCCGCCGGCGAATTGTTCGCCATGCGCAAAAGCCTCTATCAGCCTATTCCAGACAACACACTTCTCGACGATTTCGAGATTTCGCTACGCATTGCGCTGTCAGGGTACAAGATTGGCTATGCACCAAAAGCATACGCCTGCGAAAAGCCGTCGGCAAACATCGATGAGGAGATGAAGCGCAAGGTCCGCATAGCGGCTGGCAGCATACAGACAATGGTTAGGCTTGGAAGTTTGTTCAACTTTTTCAGGCATCCAATGCTGACTTTCCAATACGTTTCGCACAAAGTCTTGCGCTGGGCTGTGGTGCCAATTGCCTTGATACTGCTCATTCCAATAAACATTTGGCTGTCAGCAATGAACGACTTCAGCATAGAGTCGACATACACCATATTGCTTATGGCGCAAACGGCATTCTACATTCTGACATTTGTCGGTTTTATATTGAAAGACAAAAAGGTAAGCGCAAAATGGATATACGTCCCATACTATTTCTATCTGGCCAATAAAGCGATGTGGCTAGGACTTTGGCGCTATTGCAAGAAACAGCAAAGCGTCAACTGGGAACGTGCCAAACGGGCGAACTGACACACCGGCATCAGACTTGCCGGCTTGTGGCGACATCGACAAAATCAACTGCCAAGCACCAACACGCACACGCCGATGATTATTCCCGCAAGGGCTATGCCTTTGGCCTTCAGATTGTGCTCCTTGAATATGACGGCACCAAGCAGGAATGCCAACACCACGCTACTGCGCCTTATCACCGAAACGACTCCAAGCAAGGCTTCTGGTCGCGACAATGCGTAGAAATACATAAAATCGGCCACCGAAAGCGTTATGCCAATCATTGGAATTATATAACGCCACTGAAACAATGGCGCAGTCTTGCGTTTGGGCAACCAAGACACAAGCGGTATCAGCATAAAAATTCCCATATATATCGAATACCAAGTCTGGACAGCCATACGGTCGTAATGGGCAACAGACAACAGATACTTGTCGAGCAACGACGACAGCGACCCGAGCAACGTGGCGCCGACAATGGCCCAAATGGCACGATTGCTCTTAAAGTTGATACCCTCCTTCTTCCCCGCCTTTGCAAACAGATAAGACGAGAAAATAACAATGGCGAAGCCAATCCACTGCCAGCCATTGAAACGTTCGCCGTAGATGAACAATGCGCCAGCCAATGTCCAAACCGGTCCTGTAGAACGAATTGGCGCCACTATGGTTATCGGCAACTGGCTCAAAGCCTTGTAGGCCAATATCCACGAACTGCCGACAAGCACGGCCTTGATGAAATAAAGAATATGCTCGTGCGAGGTTATCACCGGAACGTAAAACAGACTGCCATCGGCAACCACACCGGCACGCGACAGCATCAGCACCACGGCAAACAACACCGACCCTGTGACGGTGGCAACAAACAGAACTGGCACAAAGGCATTCCCCCTGAGCGACGCTTTCTTGAAAATATCGTAGCAACCAAGCAACGCGCTTGAAAACAGCGCAAACAACAACCACATAATTCTTCTGTTTTTTTTCGGGCGCGAAAGTAATAAGTTTTCTAGCCAACAAAAACAAATAGATGCATTTCAGGAAACTTCCATAAAGTTCCCCATAAAATCCTAAGACATTGGTTCTGCCGACAAAAAACAAGGCCAATGTCTGGTTATGGACATTGGCCTTGCTATTCATTTGCCTGACACGCTAACTGTTCCAAATCTCCCAAGCGCGTTCGGCCTGACCGATAAGCATATCCAAGCCGTTCTTGACTGTTGCGCCTTGCTCGTGCGCCTTTTGCAGGAACAATGTCGTTTCAGGATTGTAAATCAAGTCGAAGCAAAGATGTTGCGGACCGATAGCCGAATAAGGGATATCGGCGCAGGCATCCACTTTGGGCGACATTCCGAGTGGTGTGCAATTGACAATCAGTTTGTTGTGGCTGATGATTTCTGGCGTCAACTGGCCATAACTGTAAACATTGTCTGACGGCGTGCGCGATACGTACCTGTATTCTATTCCGAGTTTTTCAAGCACGTACCTGACGGCCTTCGACGCTCCGCCCGTGCCAAGTATCAATGCGCTTGCATGGCAACTTTTCAGCAACGGCCTGAGCGAATTTTCAAAACCGACAACATCTGAATTGTAGCCCGACAGTTTTCTTTTGCCTGCACCATCCTCAACCTTCACAACATTCACTGCGCCAACTTTTTGCGCCACTTCGTCAATTGTGTCGAGATACGGAATCACTGCCTGCTTGTATGGAATTGTCACATTGAAACCTCGTAGCCCAGACACCGACAGCACTTTTTCGCCGAGCATCGAAATGTCTTCTATCTGAAAATTAAGATATTGAGCCTCAATATTTTCCTTATCGAACTTTTTTGTGAAATAATCTTGCGAAAAGGAATGTCCTAGCGGATTGCCAACCAAGCCAAATGTCTGCATTGCGATATAATTTCAAATTTACACTTCTATTTTGCTTTCTCCGATGCGTGTTCAAGCGCCCAGAGCGCCACCATTCCCGCTATCATCAAAACTATGGCTATTGCCACTTCGGCGTTGAAATGTTGCGGGAAGTACATCTGGTAACCTTGTATAATCGGCTTGCCGTTCTTGAGCAATTCCTCGCCGTTCTGTACTAGATGAATTTCGTTTTTCCAAGGCCAGATTGTCCCCAGACTACCGAAAATGAATCCTGTGAGAAGTGCCATTGTAGGCTTTTCGTACTTGCCAAGCAACCACGAAAGGAAATGCGAAAATGCCAGCAGGCCTGCAACAACACCTATTGCCACGGGTACAAGTATCGAAATGTCGAAATGCGAAACGGCGTATATCATTATCAAGTGATAGTTGCCCATAAGTATCAGCACGAACGAGCCTGACAGCCCAGGCAGAATCATACTGCAGACAGCCACGGCACCGCATACAATCAAATACCAGAAGGCCGTATTCTCTGTTGCAGGATTCATCATAGACAAGCCAAATGCGACTGTCGTTCCTACTGCAAACGAGATAATTGCAGGCAGATTGATTTTCCCGATTGATTTTCCTACAAACCATACCGATACAAGTATCAGCCCAAAGAAAAACGACCAAACGTAAACGGGATATTCCTCAAACAGGAACTCCAAAAGTTTTGCAACCGATACTATGCTTATGCCAATTCCCAAGAATACGGATACCAGGAATCCGAAATCGATATGCTTGGCAAATTCCTTGAATTTCAAGCCAAAAAGCAGTTTCAACGCCTCGACATCGAACGATTTCAGTGCGTTAATCAGTCTCTCAAAAATGCCAGTCAGCAACGCTATCGTTCCGCCTGACACTCCTGGAATGACATTGGCCACTCCCATTGCAAAACCTTTGAAAAAGACTACTATATGTTCCTTCATACTGATTAAAAATTATAGGGACGTGGCTCAACGCGTCCCTATCAATTATACAAGTGAAGTCGGGTGATTGATTAACCCAACTTATAGATTTTCAAAATATTATTCCACAACTCCTTTTCGTACTTTGTACGGTCGAACTTCTCGCAGTCGTCAACAGATGCAACGTTCTTTGTGGTATAAATGATGCTCTCGACGAACGCAGGTGCACGGCGCGAACCTTCGCCAAGGTTGATCAACACATCATCGCCTGACTTGAGCAAGCCCTTTTGCAATGCTTCAAAGAAACCGCCAACGCAAACTGCTGCAGCAGGTCCGATGCGGACGGTTGTGAGATATGCCACCAGTTTGGCCATATCGGTCAAATATTGTTCGTCGAAGCCGATGATGTCGCCACCCGACTTCTTTACCAAATCGGCAACGATTGGATACGTGCCTGGCTTGCCTGTAGCCAAGATTGGAACTGATGTCTTTGGATTCTCGTAGCAAGGATAATCCTTTTCCCAACCTTCAGGGAACCCTGCTGCCTTTGCCTTCTGGTAGCCTTCAGCCATTGGCATACAGCCTGAAGGCTGAACCATAATGAAGCGTGGCAAGGTGTTGTCGTAGCCGAGGCCTTCAAGATCGGCACAACCTTTGGCTATTGCTATTGGGCCAGTACCGCCACTCAATGCCTGAATGTAAACCGAAGGCAACTTGCCCATTTGACGCAACCATTCGAACACCATTGTCTTCTTGCCCTCGACACGCATTGGGTCAGTGTTGCCGCCTGAAATCATTACGCCGTATTTGGCGGAATAGTCGGCAGCCACCTTTTTAGCCAAAGCATAATCGCCTTTTACACGGAACAGGCCTTGTCCGTAACTGTTTATTTCGGCTTCGTTAATTTTCAGTGTCTCTTCAGGAACAAACACACCAAGATTGATGCCTGCTTCGGCAAAATAGTGGGCAAATGCTGTCGCGATGTTACCAGTGCTGGCTACACAGTAATCCTTTACACCATTTTCCTTGAGCACGCTGGCAGTAACTGCACCTGCAACATCCTTGAATGTTCCCGTACCTTGGTTAAGGTCGTTGCGATATGCACGAACAACGATGTCGAGGTTGTAGTATTTCTTTGCGAACTTCTCCATAAACTCCCAACGATCGACAGGAATGGCGCCCTCGGTATGGCTTATGGCGTTTTTCTTATCGCATAGAGGCAAAAAGTCGAAATAGTGCCAAACGTTGTCAACGTGTTCCTTTGTCTCGATAAGCTTCTTGAGCTCCTTGTAGTCGCGATGGTAAACAACATCAACGTATGTGCCACCGCAATGTGGGCATTTCTGGTTATTGGCAAACCACTCCTTGAAACCTGGGATGTCGTTGCCGCACTTACGGCAGTGCAAATGAAATTTTTGTTCTGTCATGATTATCTATTTTATTGATTATTATTATTTTTGTTACATATCGTCTTTATTTCCTTTGGCAATTTGGATTTTGGCACTATATTAAAAAAATGCTCGCACAATTCTGGATTTAATTTATATGCCTTGCGGAAATTTTTCACGCATGAATCGGTATCGCCAATGCAAAGCTGCAAACCCGCAATGACATACAACAGCAAGCTGTCGTCGGGCAGGAAATCGAGAGCTTCGGTAAGTTTCACAATAGCAATGTCGACTTCATCCACCGATGAGTAGGCCAAAGCAAGGCATTCCCATGAAACGGCATCGTATTTGTTTAGTTCGATAGACTTCTCATATGCATCTATCGCCTCCTTCAGGTTGTCGGTTTCGGTATAAATGCGGCCAAGCTGAAACCATGCAGTTTCATACTCGCTATCAATGGCCAATGTCCGCTTGAATGATTCTATGGCCCTGTCGTAATCCTTCTTGGCGCAGCACACCATTCCCTTTCCAAACCACGCATCGGCATAATCGTTGAAAACCTTGAGAATGTTGTCAAAACAGCGTTCCGACTCATCGACGTTGCCAAGATGCAAATGGCACTCGCCGACATAGCACATGGCCGACACGCTATTCGGATAAATGCGCAGATATTCGTTGTAGCACTCAAGAGCCTGGTCATGCAAGCCTGCGTTGCAGCAAGTGTTGCCCTTGTTGAAAATTGCGTCGGCAAACGACGGGTCAAGCGCTATGGCGTAGTTGTACGCCTCAATGGCCTTGTCGTAATCGCCTACGTGGTTGTACGCTATTCCCAAGTTGTACCATGCGCTTTCCGAGAACGGATCAATATCAATGGCCTTGTTGTAAACCTCAATTCCACGTTCGGCATAGCCCATGTTTTCGTAACAAATGCCTATCTTGAAAAGGAAATCGATGTTCTCCGGGAATTCCGACGATGCCACACGGTAGAACTGCAAAGCAGGTTCATAAAGCTGTCCGTTTTCCAGCATTTCGCCAATTCCGAAAAAAATGTCCTCGCGCTCTTCCGGCGATACATCCTGACTCAGTTCCAAAGCCTTCTGGAAGCACTCGATGAAGCCTTCCTCCTTGCCCATCTGGAGCAATGCCGACGCCTTTGTCAGGTAGAATTCGTAGTTATCGGACAACAGTGGTTCAAGTGGCAAAATAGCCTTCATGGCTGAGCGCACCTTGCCTTGATGGACATGTATCTGGGCCTTTTTCAGCACAAGTTCAGGTGTGTCGCCATGCACGCGCAACGCCGTCTCGCATGCCTCGACAGCCTTGTTCTGCATATCGTTCTGCATGTAATAATCGACTATCATAAGATACTCATCGACATCGAAATAGGCAAATTCGCCCTTTCGTTTCATGGCCTCATAGCGCTTGACGTTTGCTGCCATTTCCTTGTCTTCATATAAATCGCCTTTTTCGCGCATAAGATTACTTTTTGTACTTCTAAAGTATTGCGAATTTGACTGTCGAGCCACTTCCTGGAGATTCATCAATTAACATGTTAATAACAACATAAGCAATTATATCACAATACAATACAACATATTCAACAATCACGTGCACAAAAACAGAAACTGCGAATACGCACCCAAAATGGAAGCCTATTCGCAGTCGCATTTTCCGGTTGGCCCGTCGCTATTTGTCTATGCTGATGTTGCCGTATTGCGTACGCACCTTGATTATCTTGTTGTCAGACGGATTGCCATACTTGCCTGCAAGCGACTTATATGTTGGCGTCGACTCATACTTGATGTCGCTGATAGGCATCGGATAGTTAATCTCGCCATATTTCACCTTCAGGTCAAGCGTACAAGAACTGGCCTTGCCAATGCCAATATCGACATTGGCATACTTTGTCGATACATCGATATTGGAGAACCCGTCGTCAATGTCGCTGATGGTCAAGGAGCCGTAGGACAAATCGATACGGCTCATTGTCATCACATTGTCAATGCCGACTTTTGAATATTTTGTCGACAGGTCGAGTTTGACGACCGAGCCGATGTTGATGTTGTCGTAGCCTGATTCGATGGCAGCCGAAGCCGTCTTGTCGATACTCAAGCTCGAATATTTGCTCGATACGGCAATTGCGTGCCCGCGCCCGACCGCTATGTCGGAATATGACATGTTGATGCCACCGACATTAATCTCGCCTATCGACGACTGGCGCGAATATGCCAGGTCGATAACCGGGAAGCTGTTGGTCTTGTCGTCGATTCGGTCAATCTTGAGCGTTCCGTAACTGACCTTGACCGATGTCTTGCCCAGCAGTTCGCCGATTGTGACGTTTCCGTACTTGTTCATAAGATTAAGGTCGAGATACGAAGGCATAACCACTACATAGTTTAGTTCAAAATCGCTCGGCTTTAGGCTCGACGGAATTTCAGACTTTGCGGTGACCTTGTTGTCAGCCATTTCAATCGACACCTGTATCTTGGAGCAAATCTTTTCCGACTCGCTTGTAGAACGCGCCTTCCCGACGATATAGGCATCAATTGTGATATGGTCGTCAAAGGTGTTCTCGATAGTGATATTGCCGTTGCGGTTCAATATCTCGAAAGTGCATCCACGATTGACATCAAACTCCTTGTGCACATTTGTGATGAAGTTGTGTGAAGCAAAAACCGACATTGGCAGCAAAATGCTTGCTGCGACAATTAAACTATAAATCAACCTTTTCATTTTGTTGTTCATTTAATTGTTTGATATTATTCAAGTTTGTTATAATCTGATTCATTACGTTAATCTTGATTTGGTAGTGATTTACCAAAGCATCGATAAGTACAGGATTGTCGGGGTCGGCCTTGAGTTCCTTTTGAAGGTTGACGAACAACTCGTCCATTTCCGACAATTCCTTAAGCAGTTCCTTTTTATGCTCATCGTCCATATTCTCAGAGGCGCGAATCTGGTCGAGCCTGTTATCGACAAGGCTGACATAGTAGTCTTCGGCCTGCTCGTATTCAGGGTTGGTCTTCGACTTGACGTACTGCGAAGTGCGCTGCACGAAGTCGCGAGCCGCGTTGGCATCGACATCGGCCACCTTTGACTCGATGAGGCGTGCACTGTTATCGACCCAGCAGTCGACCACTACAGCGCCGACAGTGATTGATATGGCAACCATTGCCGCTATTTTCAGGACATAGTTTGTTATCAGTTTACGGCTGTGCTTGTGCTCCATTTCAAGTTTCTGCTGAAACCGTTCGAAATGGCCAAAACTTGGCTCATCGACATCAAACAAGTCGCGATTCTGTTCGATAAACGATTTTAATTCATCCATAATCCAACATTTTTTTGTTCAAGCATTTCCTGCAGTTTCTTTTTGGCTCTCGAGTAGCCGGTGCGCACAGCGGCGTTGCTTATGCCCAATATCTGGCTAATCTCCTCGTGGTCGTAGCCTTCAATAAGGTATAGAGTCAACAATACTCGATAGTTGTCAGGCATTGCAGCGATTGCCGATTTAACTTGTTCAACTTTCAGATCGACCTCATCGCCATTGTAATGGTCATCATCGATGACAGTGCGGCCTTCCTCAAGCGGGTCGAGGTCGAGCGATTTTTTCTTGAGTACGTCGAGCGAGCGGTTAACCACGATGCGCTTCAGCCACGAGCCGAAACTCACCTCGCCACGGAAAGAGTCTATGTTTCGGAATGCTGACAGGAACGATTCCTGCATCACATCCTCGGCCTCCATCGGGTCCTTCACAAATCGCAGACAGGTGTTGTACATCGCCTTGTAGTACAATTTGTAAATCTCGAATTGGGCCTTGCTGCTCCCTTTCCGGCATTCGTCAATCAACTGACTGTGAATATCTACGTACTTCGATTCCAAAATCCTTACGTTTTACAACAACAAAGACGCTACGTTTTTCCAAATGTAACACTATAGGGGATTTTTTTTAGGATTTTATGTCATAAGTTGACATAATTCAAGTAAAAGGACAGTCAAGTTGCTGTTTTTTAGGTCAGTAACAAGCATTGCCATACAAAAAAAATGGTCTGTGGCAAAAAAAATTGCCACAGACCACTTTTTCGATCTTAGCCATCGAAACCAATTGCAGATACGTCGCGCACAATGTATTTACAAAAGACGAATCGCGCAAAGTAACTGATTATCAATCCATATCATTGTAGAGGCTCAAAGTTTGAGGTGAACCCCAAAAGTTGGACAAAAACTTTTGGGATATATGGCAAAATATTATGATTTAGCGAAAAAGATTCAGGCAATAGAATTGTACAAAATCGGGCAAAGTGTATTGACGATAGGCAGGCAACTAGATGTCA
>JAZUEN010000074.1:0-6797 GCA_045640185.1 Bacteroidales bacterium | reverse complement strand
GCGGAAGGAGGATACAGTGCGGGCACTGTTGACGACTGACACCCTTAAAGATACCGATAAAAAACAAAAAGCGCCGAAAAGTTCATATAGCCCATTTCGTTATATTTATATTTAAAACGGTGAATTTATAGAACTCACCTTTAATGTCTGCGAAGTTAAGTTATTTTTGCGGGCTGAATGATGAAAAATTTCATCGTTCACGTTTGAAAAGACAATGAGTATGGTAATCCCTTCTGACCTGACAATATCAGATTTCAACTATCCGCTTCCCGATGAGCGAATCGCAAAGTATCCGTTGGCTCAGCGCGATCAGTCTAAATTATTGGTTTACAATAACGGCGACATTTCCGACGATGTATTTCGGAATCTTGCCAGCCACATCAATTCCAATTCCATAATCGTCACCAACAACACTAAGGTGATTCGTGCGCGAATGGAGTTCTTCAAGGAGTCGGGGGCGCGCATCGAGATATTCTGCCTCGAACCGCACGAGCCTGCCGAGTACAACCTTATGTTTGAGCAGACACGCAGTTGCGTTTGGCTTTGCTACGTGGGCAACAGCAAGAAATGGAAGGACGGCCAGTTGACCAAGCAGATTGATTTGGATGGCAAATCCACCATTTTGCGTGTGTCGCGCGTTGGTGCCGACAGGGATGCGCAACTTGTAAGGTTCGAATGGGACAATCAGCAGATAGCGTTTGGCGAGATAATCGATTGGGCAGGGCAGATACCTATTCCGCCATATCTGAACCGCAAGTCGGAGGCTATTGACGATGTCCGCTATCAGACTATATATTCCGAGGAAAAAGGCTCGGTGGCCGCGCCTACGGCGGGCCTGCATTTCACCGAGACAGTGTTTGAGTCGCTCAAGTCGAAGGGCATTGAACATTACAATGTCACTCTCCACGTTGGCGCAGGCACATTCAAGCCTGTTCAGTCGGAGACTATTGGCGGGCATCCTATGCATATTGAGCATTTTGTCTTGTCTGAAGAGATTTTGCGCCCGCTTTTCCTGAACAAGAAACAGATTGTGGCTGTCGGCACAACTACAGTCCGCACGCTCGAAAGTATGTACTGGATAGGAGTAAAGGCCAAACTGGGGCTGGCAAATCCGCTCGAATTGGGGCAGTGGGAGGCTTACAGTTTGCCCGAGGGCGTTTCAGTCGAAGATGCGTTTGGCGCCTTGCTCGAACTGCTTGAAAAATCGGGCAAGTCGGAACTTATGGCCAGCACTTGCATAATGATTGCGCCAGGATACCAGTACAAGGTCATTGACAACCTGATAACCAATTTCCATCAGCCACAGAGCACATTGTTGCTTTTGGTTTCAGCGCTCATTGGCGACGATTGGCACCGCGTTTACGATTATGCGCTTGCCAACAATTTCCGTTTCCTGAGTTACGGCGACAGTTGCCTGCTTAAAGTGAAGTGATTTGCTATAAATGCAAATATGTAAGTGATTGTGAGAGAGTTTTATATTGTATTTAAAGAAATAATATTGTTACTTTTCACGTCTTTAGAACCATTATCAATTGATTTTGATTCAAATTTTTGATATTTAGATGGATAAAATCTGTGATAATCAGTTTAATCTGTGTCATCTGCGTTCTATACGCGTAAGCGGACACCAATGATTTTATTTCTTTGCCACAAATTCAACCTGAAACAATGTAGGCCACAGTTTGCCAGTCACGTACCAGTTTCCAGTCGATTTTTGGTATGCGATGCCGTTGAGCACGTCAACACGCTGGGTTAGTTTCGACATATCGAGCAGGTTGCGCATATCTATTATTTTCATCACTTTCCCGCTATTCGGGTCAATAGCGACAATGTTGTCGGTGCAATAAATGTTTGCGTAAATAAGCCCGTTGACATATTCAAGTTCATTCAGTTGTGTCACGGGGCCTTCGTTGTCGTACACTTCAATGCGGTCGATTTCCTGAAGCAATGTAGTGTCGATGAAGTAGATGCGTTCCGAGCCGTCGCTCATTATCAGTCGTTTACCGTCGTTTGTCAGTCCCCAGCCTTCGGTTGCGTAGGAGAATTCCTGCAGTTTGTTGAGGGTGTTCTTGTTATAGACGAAGCCCGTCAGACTTTGCCACGTCAGTTGGTACAGTTTGTCGCCCATTATGGTTATGCCTTCGCCGAAATACTTGTTGTCCAGGTCGATGCTGTTTATTACGGATTGCTTGGCGAAGTCAATCTTGTAAACCGAGGAGTGGCCTTCGAGCCCAGTCCCTTCGTAGAGCAGGTCGCCGTCGAACTCAAGACCTTGCGTGTAGTATCTGTTGTTGTGGGGTAGTTTCTTGATTACTTTGTACGTCAGACGTTCGGGCACAATGTCCGATTTTATGGTGATTCGGGCCTTGCCTTCGGCGCGAGTTCCATTGGCAAGCCACGCCTCAATTCTTATCGTTTCTTGTCCTACTTTCATTCCGTCGGTGGCAATGGTCATTTGGTTCGAGCCTTTGTCGAACGCGATTTTGCGTTTGCCGATAATTGCGACAGCCGAATCGGCATTGGTGCCGTCGGCAACCGAATACTGTATGTCGATGCCTTGCCCCGAAGTGTACTTTTCGCCATTTATTAGGCCGATGTTGAGTCTTGCGGGTTCAGCCGTTTTTTCGGTTTTGGCGTTTTGTGTCGGTTGGCTTGTGCAACCTGCCATTGCAAGCGATAAGGCTATAATTGTCAGTTTTTTCATCTGTTCCTGTTTTGACCACGCAAGGTGCAAAAAGCCCTTTAAAAATTCAAGGTGAATCCCGAAATTTGTTCACGGAACTCACCTTGAATATAAGTTTATGCAAGACAGTGCGTTACCAACTTGTGGTGACCTTGTTGCTGTAAAAACGGTAAGCGTTGCTTTCCTTGCTTTTTTCCGACTTGTAGAAGATTGTGCCGTTTATGAATTGGTGCTTTTTCTGCGTGTATGTGGCCTTGTCGAGCGGTTGCTCAATGCCGATGTTGAAATCGTGGTTGCCCTTGCCCGAAAAGCGCTGTTTTATGTTCTCGACGATTATCGGCGATTCTTTGCCGAAGTTCAGCACAACCTTTTCAACTACAAACGGGCTGTCGAATTTCGACACAATAGGGATAAAGCACTTGCATCCAGATATTTCCGTGCCGTTGTCGTTGCCAGCGGTGAGGTTGATGTCGCCGTTGACGAAGATTTCCACCTTGTCGGCATTCACGTCGAACCAGAAATCCTTTACAGCCCTGCCGAATTGGTTGCGACATTCAACCGTTATCTTGTTGTCGGGGTCGTCGTAACATTCAGAGTAATTGTACGTTACAACCCAGTCGCCATCGGTGGGCTTTATTTCGGTTATTTTGGCGCAGTTCGATTTCACTTTAGGCGTGGCCGAAGTCCTTATTGGGCGTCCGTCGATGCTGAGCGCGAACCTTATCTCGCCTAGCGATGCGCCTACCGTTTCAATTGCGACGTTTTTCATCATTTGCGATATACGAGTCATAGCCACGTTCGACTTGTTTTTGCGTGTGTCCACGTCGATGAACGATGCCGACAGAGCCTTTATTTCGGCGTGAATCTGTGCCAGTTCCTCTATGCTTCCCGCAATGTCTATTTTACCTGTCAGTTCTTCAAGTTGCTGAGACAGTTCGCGGTCGGCACGCTCGTATTCCATAATCAGTTTTTTCAGTTGGAAATCGCTGAACGGATATTTCACGTGGTAATAGTAGGTTATGCGGTCATTCTCCTTGACTTTGGCCCAGTAGTACTCTTCAATTTGGTTTGCCGAGATGCCTTTGATGAACGGAATGTCGGCGGCGCGGGTCTTTGTGGCCACCTTGTAAGTCTCGCTGATGTTCATCTCTCCCGATTGCGAGTCTTCAGTGAGTGTGTATTCCGATGTCGATGAGATGTTGTCGGCCACCGAACTGATAATGTGCTCCTTGACTTTTATCAGCGCCTTCTCCTGAGCATCTTCCAGCGTTGAACTTGATGCTACTGCAATAATGTAGTCCTTTGCCGTGGAGTTGACCCAGGCAGGTTTCTTCTTAGGTTGCTGTTCAAGCACTTTCGACTTTTGCGCATAAGTTTGGCCCACAAAGCCGAAACTCATCAGCAAAGCCAGTGCTATCAATATCTTTTTCATAATGCAGTATTTTTGAAATTTCTAAAAAAAGAAGTTGCCTGTTTTGTGGGCAACTTCTTATGAATCAGATGGTAATTGCAGATTATTGCAATTTGCTCATTTCCTCGTCAAATTTCTGACGGAATTTTTCGCGGTCGTACATCACCTCAAGCTTCTTGTCCTTTGAGATTGAGCCTTCGGCTGCGCTAATGATGTCTTCCTTGCTCATTTCCACGGCGACAAATGCCTCATAGCCACCACCTTCGGCATCGTAGTATTTTTCGCACGATACGGCAATGTTCGCCAGTTTCTGGTTAACGACCTCTTTGGTCATGTTTTGGTACGATTGCTCAAACTCGCTTGCGCCAGCCGCATCCATTTCGTTCACGTAGTTTTCGGTAACCGATTTGATGGTGGATGCTATGTTTGCGGCCAAAGTCTGCTTCGCGTTAAGCAAGGCCTTTTGCTTTGCGGTGTTGAGGTTTGCGCTCTTTGCAGTTGCGCTTGCGCGGAAGGTGTCTTTGTCAGACTTGCCTTGGTCTTGGCAAGGTATTGTTATTTCCTGACGGCCTTTTGTAACAGATTGTGTTCCGCCACAACTTGAAAACACTAGTGCGCTGACGGCTATTAAGCCAAAAAATGAAATTTTTTTCATAGTTTCTGATTTTAAAATGTTATACAAATATCATAAATATTTTTGTCTTATAGATGATATGTGATTTCCAAAGGTTGCGTTGACTGCTTTTTTTTATTTTTTTCGATGCGGTGGTGATGCATAATTTACATGTAATCAGTAATATATTGATCGCGTATTTTTTTGTTCTGAAAAATTCCATTAAGCTATGTTACTGAAGATTAGTTAGATGGGCTCCATGTGCGTTTTTTTTCGGACATCTGCCAAATATGTCTTGAGCCGGTAATAAAATTTTTTTCAGTTTATGTGAATAACGTACTATGACAACAACTACTTTTGTCTCGTTAAAACCTTAATATTCATTAAGCAATGAAAAAATCTTACTTATTTATGGTTGTTGCCGCTGTTGCAATGACAGTAGCATCATGTGGTCAAAAGCCAAACAAGGCACAGGCAGAGGCAGAAGCTCCTGTTGCCACTGACACAGTAGCAGTTGTTGCCGATTCAGCAGCTTGCGTAGCTGACTCTGCAGCATGCGTTGCCGATTCAGCAGCTTGTGCATCTGATTCTGTTGTTGCAGAATAAGACATCGACACAAAAAGAATCCTAAGGGAAGCCAATGCTTCCCTTTTTTTGTGCCCATAACCACTATCTGGAATAATTGTCAATTGTCAATTAATTTTTTGTCTTTTCCGTCAGCGAGTTGAATCCCTCGCCAAGAATCTCCTTCGCGTCAATGACAGCCACAAATGCGTTTGGGTCTATCTTGCTGATGTGCTCTTCCAGAATCAGCACTTCGCGCCGGTCCACAATGGTGTAGATGACCTTTTTCGGCGAGCCGTTGAACATTCCTTCGCCGTTCAGGTATGTGCCGCCTCGTCCCATGTCGAAAAGCAGGCGTTCGCGTATCTCGTCGTGCTTGTCTGAAATGATGAGAAGCATCTTTTCGTGTCCGTTGCCCTCAAGAAACATGTCGATTACTTTGCCGGTAATGAATATCACAAGCCAAGAGTACAATGGGATTTTCCAGTCGTTGAAGACGATGAGGCCAAGCAACGCAATGCCGCTATCAACGTAGATAAGTAGTTGTCCGATAGGTAGGTGTGTGTATTTGGCAATGATAGCCGCAATGATGTCCGAGCCACCCGATGTGGCTTTCGACTTGAATACTATCGACAAGCCAAAGCCGATTATGGTGGCGCCGAACACGCTTGCCAGCAACAAGTCGTTGGCAAGGCCCAGCGGGTCGTTCTCGCCAATGAAGGCCGTCAGCACGTCCATAAAAATTGCGGTTGAGAGGAAACCGAGCACAGTCTTGAATCCGAATCTCGGGCCCAGAATCTTTGTGCCGATGATTGTCAATATAGTGTCCAGACAGGCTGATACAAGGCCTATGGGCGTGCCGTCGGGAAAAAGACTGAACAAGCCTTTGGTGGAGTGGTGGATTACAATTGAAATACCGTAAACTCCGCCAGGAACAATCTTGTACGGGTTGATGAAAAGGACAAAGCCAAGCGACAGTATGAACGTGCCTATCAATATATATACGTACGACATAATGTTGCCGCGCAACGTGCCATTCTTCCTTGCCAACGAATCGACATCCAGTTTCATTTCGCAAATATTATATGGTAAAGGTAATCAAAAGCGTTTAAGTTGTAATTGTTTTGTGGTGGCATCGAATATGTCAGTTGCCAGTCAACCTTGCCCAAGCCGAATGCCGTTTGGCATTGGCGTTTGGTGGTGAGGCGCAGAACTCACGTACTGCCATTTCTTCTGAATGGACATGAATGACATGCCGCATTACTATGCAATGCCTTCATCCGATTCTACTCTGACAAATTGGCCTTTATTTCATTAAACGACATTTTTTTCCCTATATTTGTACATCCTGCTTGCAGTCGCCCTTTGGGCGGGTGGGGCGGACAATTAAGGTGGGTTCTATAAATTGATTTCGAGAGATTTTTGAATTTTTATCGAGTAGATTTATGGGCGGAAGGAGGATACAGTGCGGGCACTGTTGACGACTGACACCCTTAAAGATACCGATAAAAAACAAAAAGCGCCGA
>JAZUEN010000073.1:0-93303 GCA_045640185.1 Bacteroidales bacterium | reverse complement strand
TGTTTTTATAGTATCTGTTGCCTAATTCATCTACTGCTCCAGTAGATAGATTATATTCAGATTGTTTTTGAGAAAAGTCATCATGATATACAAAATCGCTTCCTGTGTTATACGGAGGATCTATATAAATCATTTTAATTTCACGCAAAAATGACTTTTGAAGTAGTTTCAGAACCTCAAGATTATCTCCTTCAATATACAAGTTCTTTGTATTATCCCAATTAACGCTATCTTCTTTCACTGGACGAAGCGTCTTATTTATTGGACGTAAGACTTCTGCTCTTGCTTCATATTTACCACTCCAGGTAAGCTCATAAAATTCTTCTGGCTTCTCTATTGTTTCATCACCAAGTAACTGGCGCAAGATGTCAAAGTTCACCATGCGCTTGACTTTACCAGTCTTTGGGTCTTCTGCCTCTGTGAAGCATGAAGGAGCAATCTGATAGAGAGCATCGAGATTGAGCTGTACTCCATCGGCTGACTGCAATTCTAATCTTTCAGGTTTTGCCATTTAATTCGATAGTATTTGAGCAGCGCCCAATACTATCGATCAAATAAGTTGCTATAGGTGTATTCTTTATCGCCAAAAAAAAGGTGCGAACTTCTTCTTACGGTATTCCGAGGCTAGCGTCCCTTCTGAACCTCTCTACTGGATAAGAATAATGCCCACACCCATTCGGGTGCAAGACATCATCTCTATCTTTATCCAGTAGATTGGCTCAGAAACGCATACAATACGCCCAAAGCCAACCATCATTGATGTGGTCTTTATTCAGGAATAAATTTGGGACGCTTATTCTGGAATACCACAATGATAGCCTGATGCTGCTATGTTAATAATATGTTATTTAATAATTTACTTTAATTTTTATCCTTACTATTTAATTTGTCATTTATTTCAATAGAGCTCTATCGTCAGCACTCTCCAACACTTGCATTTGATGAATTGCTATCTGATTGAGTTTAATTAGTCTTTCCGATTGTGACATTCCATCATTTATGAACACTGCATTCAGATTCTCCATGTTGGAGAGACAAATAAGTTCATTAATAGATGCATAATCTCGAATATTTCCTTTCTTTTCAGGATTGGCATCTCTCCATTGTTTTGCCGTAATCCCAAACATTGCCACATTCAGAACGTCAGCCTCATCGGCATATTTCATTGCGGCCAATGAAGGAGACACTTCAATGGGAATCAATTTTTCTTTTATGGCATCCGTATGGATACGATAGTTGATCTTTGACAACTCACGCTTGACCGACCATCCTATTTGCTTTTGCTCAGTCTCCTTCAGTCGCTGAAACTCTTTGACCAGATATAGTTCGAATTCAACGCTAACCCAATTGGCAAACTTGAAAGCTATGTCCTTTTGGGCAAACGTTCCTCCATTACGTCCTGACGTACAGATAATTCCTATGGCATTTGTTGTTTCTATCCACCTTGTTGGCGAAAGTGTAAATGCATTGGTTCCTGCCTCTGCGAAAAGGGTGTCGAATTCGACCCCTTTAAACTTTGGATTATTCAACTTTTCCCAAAGGCCCAAGTATTCTATGGTGTTTTTTAGTCTCATCCAATTTTTCACCACATCTTTGGGCTCCTCCGCATTTTTAGTGCGGGCAATATCTGTTATACAGACATAATCCACCCCATCCTGCCGCATAGTTCGAACTTGCGTCTCCTTAACCTCTATGTTCTGTATTTTTTTAGACATGCATTTTCTATATTGTTCTTGAACTTTCATATCAGCCAACCATCATTGATGTGGTTTTTATTCTGAATTATAGTTGGTAGCTTATTCTGGAACACCACAATGATAGCCTGATGCTGCTATGTTATTAATATGTTATGTTTTAAAAATTTAAATCAAAATGTCTTATCTTTTAATTCAACAAAATTGCAATAGGCAAATCCAATTGCCGGCAACGAAGATAGCAAAAAACATATTAGCCTTTTGGCATTTATTGGGATACTATTTTCAGTAAAAGCAAAAGCCACAATCTTCAGCATTGTTGTGCTGAAAATTTGTGGCTTCACTATATCTCGAGGTTAATGTTTCCTTTGTTGTATGTTTCTGAATTTTGTGGCGCTGGATATCAACGCTTTTTATAGCAGGAATCACCCCCGAGACGACTCTTGTGCCTACAGTTCATCCTCGTATAAGTCGATGCTGAACTTGTCACACACATACTTCACGGCACATGGTGGCAGCATTTTCGCATTTCTGCTCACGCCCATCCGCTTCAGGGCCGAGTCGCATTGATTCAGCCATTTGCGCAGTGTCGTCGCCGACACGCCTACGGCCTCCGCCAGACTTGCCTTGCTCATTGCCTTTATTATGCGTACACCCATTTCTTACACCCCCTTTCTACTTTTAAATTGTTTGACATAAATGAAAATTTATCTGTATTTAAACAGCGTTTAAAACTTGACATTGGAATTGAAATGCCTGATAATCGGTCCATATTTCTCAATTTCGGCAGATGTCATTCTTCGTGCCTTTCCTGATAATCTTTTAAAGGAACCATCTTTTTTTATCATATAGGACTGAACGTGAATCGTTCCCTTTTCAAACATTGTTCCGTCAGCATTTTTATGAGTATGGTCCCAATCAAAATCCAAAATCATCTTTCTTTCGCGATACACCTTAGCTTGTATGACCACACCAATCTCATTTTGCTTAAAATAGATGTCAGATGAATTTGAATAAGTTGGCAGACTGTCATGCCCGCCAGCTTCAACAAAAACACTCTTTACTATTCTTCCTTTTACGCCATTGACGACTACCGCTGGCGTAACTGCCTCATATAGATATTGGCTAAATCCGCCATCATCCATATATTGTCGCTGATTTCCCATAATTACATTCTTGCAAAATTCCTATCATAACACAACCCCTTGTAGTCGCGTTCACGCAACCACTCAAACAAAGCAGTTTCTTTTCCAAACGCTCCTATTTCGTTCAATTTCAACTTCAACGCTTCCGACAGACTCATTGTATGACATTCTTTAGAATCCTGTCCATCCTTATGACCGACAATAAATTCATCGTAATCCACTCTGACAATGTAGATTCTCTCTTCATTGTCAAGTTCCGACATTAAAAGTTCATTCGACGGGGCAAGTTCACTTTCCATTTTACGGCGCATGGTTTCAAAGAAAATGCGTTCATTTTCAGTATTGTATCCCCCTTTTAATGAAGCGAAAAGATAATAATCGTCTTTACGCAACTTGTTTTCCTGTGTTGCCATATCTAAAATGTGTTGTTATATAATCTGGAATGAATTTCATGGGAGTACGGATTCCAGACACCTCCGTAGGCTCCCCATAAACAACTATCATTATGGGAGTCAACTCTGCTTCAATGCGTTGAATTGCCAATTTCCATAATTCAAAACTCGATTTGTGGTGTTTGTTTCCAACTCCACATACTGCTATAACACTATTTGCTGGCAATCCCACAAATGCATATTTGAACGAATCCACATTACCCCAACTTGCAGTTGGTATGACTTCATATCCACATTTTTGCCAATATGCACCAACAAACCTTGTCATAAAAACCGCCTGTAACCCATAAAACGACATCATGTCAACATACATCGAAAAGTCTGGTGTAAGTAGCGCATCAAATTTTCTCAGGTTGTATGTGGCATTTTCCAATTTGCCCCACACAGCTGTTCTGAATTCATTATCATTCATAAAGAAATGAATAGCCTGACCCTTGCCGTCCAGTTTTCTCCATTTTGAAAATGGTTGATATTCAAATTCTGTCGTACCAACGTATGGTTTCAACAATGGTATTTCTACCCCATGGTATTCAACCATTTCCATTCCGTCAGCCAAATGCATATTGTCATACATCTTATAGTCTTTATGCTTACTGTTTATAAATGTTGGCTTACCTTTGTTCGTGTGTGCCAACAAATACATTTCTTTTTCTGGGAATACCGATTCCATATCGAACAATTTTACAACGATTCCTTTATATCGTTGAAATAGTGATTTAATAATATTGTTCCGATTATTATTCTGCGGGGGCCAGTGCAATGCGAATTTTATTATCTTCGCAAGTCTTTTCGTTTTTGGTGTCACCCTTTTAAGGACGCAAGTTCGGAAATCGGTCACCGAAACATTGGTCTCCTGTTGGTCCGCCAAGATTCACAGGAGATTTTTTTCGCCCTTTTATCCGTTAACTTTTCATAGGCATTTAATTGTTTTTATAATCATTTTATTTCTGTTTCAAACACACGGCGCAAGTTGTAAAGCCCAGTCTCATGCATGTATCTGCCATACAGAATCTGCGGGTTTACTCCAATTTCGTCAGCCACCTTCTTTATTGCAACGTGTACTGTAAATGGATTCCAAGCCTTTAACTGGTTCATCAATGCAGTCCATTGCTCCTGCGCAATAAACGAGTTGTCTGCAAACTCGTTGGCTTCCCTTTCCTTATCATCAAGATCCGCACCATACACATTTATCATTTCCTCGCCGCCTCTTTCCAAATGCAGTTTCAGATGTCCCAGTTCGTGCATTATGGTGAAGGCAAAATTGTCGATAGTGCCCATCCTCAACGTATATACTATTGTCGGATTTTTGCCTTTCCAAAACGACATTCCGTCCACTGGCACTTGTCCGGCCTTTTCTTCGTGAATCAGCTTTATTCCGCAATTCTCGACAGCCTCGCGCGTACGATTCATCGTGTCAGAATTCTCCCTGAAAATCTCGTTCAGCTTTTCTATCAGTTTGTCTATTGAATCTTTGCTGAATGGTTTGTTAATCTCATGTTGTTTCGATTGGTTTATGCTCAAGTACTTCCATGTGAACAGGGCTTTATCGTCCGTAGTCAACGTTGACGATTTCCTGAACAGCGAGTCTTGCTCTTTATCGTAAAGGCTTTGTATTTCATCACCGTTTTCCACACCAAACACCTCAAGTGCATTTCTGACATTCGATTTCAAGTCTCCGTCATTTATAATGCCCTTGCTTTTCAATACCGGAATCGATGCGCAACTTTTCAATATGGACCAATCCGTCGCTGTCTCAATCTTTTCGCGCATTTTTGGGTTATTACGGGCCATTTTCAAATCATATTCCGTTTGTATCCCCATCAGATAATCGGCACTGATACCAAGCGCAACCTCAAAAAGCACCGCTGTTTCTGCAGTCATACTGCGCTTCCCCTTGATCAAATCGTTTATTATCGGTCTTTGTATGCCTGTCAGTTCTGCCAAATCGCTTTGCTTCATTGATCGTTCTTCAAGCACTTGCTTTACAAATGCTCCAATGCCAGACTGCTGATTCATATCGGTTTCTGATGCCGTTTTCATAATTAGTTATATTTTTATGCTCAAAAATAGCGAACAATCTATTAATACAGATTACCTGTAACCATATTTTTATCAACAATAAAATAACAATTTCGGTTATCTATTTTAGATAACAAATTACACAATAACCACATTCTCAATAAATTATTCCCATACAATATTTCACACATACGGCAGATGCGATCCCGACAATCTCCCGCAAAGCCCCGAGTAATCCCCTCGACGGCTTTACCCAAACTTTTCCGCATTTTCCAACAGCATCCGAAAGGAAAGGCAAGCAATCTGCCGAAAACAACTTTATTCCGAAGTAAACAACCGCATCACAAAGCATTCAAAACCACACACTTGCACCACCATATCTTTGTCCTGTCATTGACAATGTCGTCAATGATTAAATTATTTCTTTATGTCTAAAATAACTTTTGAAACCCCTGTGAAATACGTTCAGGGGAAGTTAAGCAAGAGCGACAACTCTTACTTTTCAGTACGTAATGGCAAGGCTTGCCTTACCAAGTGTTACAATCAGTACGACGGTGGCAACACCGCCCAACAACAGCAAGCACGCCAGCGGTTTGCCGAAGTGCAAAGGCTGGTTTCAGAGGAACTTGCCGACAGCGAAAAGCGTAGCCAGTGGGAGGCTTTGTTTGTCTCGCAAGACAAGCACACTTCATTGCGCGGATTCGTATTCGCAATGCTCTACAACTCCTAACCGTCAGATTGTAAAGTTTGGGAAAGCATGCTTCGGCATGCTTTTTCTATTGTCGCCATCTATCATTCACACCGAGCAAGTATCAAAACAATCATTCATCCCAGACATCCCGCCAAAACCAGAATCTGCATTTTATCATATTAAACACTTACAGATATAAGTAAATTCAAGAGCGCAGAAGTGTCATTTTTCACGTTTTGTTTTTGTAAATTTACTTGTCGGCTAAAAGGTAGCCGTCACTTTTCTCCTGCTTAACGAGTTCCGACAAGGGGAAAGTCAACTTTTGGAACCCACCAATGGAATATGATGAACAAGATTTCTCTTTTGACGGCAAGCGTCATCTGCATGCTCCTATTGGGTAGTTGCGACGGTGATTCTGATGACGATGTCATTCCCGACATCGATATCAATTTAGGTGCTGATGACAATTCCAAAAACAGCAATGATATTTCTGCAAAACAGGTCGACATGACCGTGTTCGTACCAATCCATCCATCGAGTCTGGAGTATTTCGACTATGTCATTCACTACTATGACAACCGAGGGGTCGAAAACAGGGACACCATACAGGAAAGTAGTGGTGGATTATCTGTAGATGACTGGAACTATGTTGACATCGAGATAACTCTTGATGCCGGACACAGAGACACCATTCAAGGTAGCTATGATGGAATAGTTGTATATGAATGGAACTACGCCAATGCTATGGTCGAACCAATCCAAACTTCAGATTTGGAGTATTCCGATTATGTCATTCACTACTATGACAACCGAGGGGTCGAAAACAAAGACACCATTCAGGGAAGCTATGGTGGAATAGTTGTAAATGACTGGAACTATGATGACATCGAGATAACACTTGATGCCGAAAACAAAGACACCATTCAGGGAAGCTATGATGGAACATCTGTAGAAGAATGTGATTATGAAAACAATGCGAGCCTTTGTGCGACGAACGCATCATCAGTAACCGACAACTGTTACATCAAGACCTTCAGCTATGACAATTCATATGTAACCTGCACCGTGACTGTAGAGATGATTCCGAAGAAAGACATCACTACCCAGATGGCATTTTTCTTCTACATTCCCAAACCCTACATTTTCCCGAGCGTTCACACCCCCGCTACATCGCTCATAGGCGAAACGTCCGAACACATTATGGAAACCATTGAATGCATAAGGATTGACTCGATGACTGTCAGTTCGTTCGAATCGGCTTATGGCAGGACATTCACGTCACATTGCGGTATATACGACAGTTATGATGGATATGAGATATTCTTCTATTGATTTAGGATGTAGAATTTAGGATGTAGGATTTTGCTTTTTCCTGTTTTAGCGATTTAGCCCCGATTGTTATCGGGATTAGGACGGTTACATTAAAAAAAATAGTCCCGATTGTTATCGGGACTACTTTTTACGGTTTCGGAAATGGATGTTCCACATCTGGGGCCACCCCACAGAAATTCACCTTTACCTGGCAGAGTCCGACACGTACACCGCGCTGTCGGCATACATTGGCGTTGCCATAATCTCGGCCGAATGCATCACTGGCTCGCCCGAAGGACTTGACTGCTCCGTTGCAACTGGCATCGGCTGGCTTGCATCGGTGTTCATCAAAAAGGCGCCTGCTCCAAGCAATATTGCCACCGATGCGGCGACGTACCACACCGTGCGTTTCTTCTTGCGCTTACCGTCCAGACTGTCGGCTATCTGGTCCCAAACATATCCAGGAACTTCAGGTTTGCTGTCTCGCATTCCATCCCGAAAAATCTTATCAATATTGTTTATGCTCATAATCACAGGCTTAAATATTTAACATTACACTGACGTTTATTATAAAGCGACTCAACTTTTTCCTGCAAGATGCATCTTGCGCGCGACAAGTTCGACTTTGACGTTCCTTCCGATATGTCGAGCATCTGGGCTATCTCCTGATGGGAATATCCTTCGATGGCATAAAGGTTGAAAACGGTGCGGTATTGCGGTGTCAGTTCCTGAACCATATCCAGCAGTTCGTTGTACGACATCTCGCTCAGCACGTCTGAAGCCGAGTACTGAGTGTCGTACTCGCGAATCTCGCCCACGGTGTACATCAGGTTCATCTTTCGGTAGCGTTCGAGGGCGCTGTTTACGACCACGCGTCGGGCCCAGCCTTCAAACGAGCCGTCGAACTTGAAAGTGTCGAGTTTCGTGAATATCTTCACAAAGCCCTCCTGCAAGATGTCTTCGGCCTCGGTTCTGTCCTTGGCATAGCGCAGGCACACGCCAAAGAGCACAGGCGACAATTGTCGGTAGAGTCTTTGCTGGGCTTCACGCTTGCCTTTCTTGCACATACGCACCAATTCGTTTAAGTCAATACTGTCATTCATCGTTTAGTTTTTAATCAGTTGCAATATATAGATGCAAAGTGGGTGCTTTTGGTTGCGCCCTGCCGGTTATTTTTTTCGCAGAATCCACAATCCGAGGAATGTCAATGCCCCGTTTATTATCAGAAGCTCGTAGCCCATCTTGTAGCCGTCGAGCAGTATCGGGGCCAACTTGTTCAGCACTACGCAGACGACAGGCGAGATTAAGGCCACAAGCCACACCCAGCGGTCACGCACCGCATACTTGGTGAAAAGTCCGAAGGCATAAAGGCCTAGCAGAGGCCCGTAGGTGTAGCCCGCAATAGTGTATATGGCGCTGATGACGCTACGGTCGTTCAGACGGTTGAAGATTATTATCACTATGCAGACAAGCGCTGCAATGCCGATATGGACCCGCTTGCGGAGCCTTGTCTGCCGGGCATCGTCGAGATTGCGTTTCTCAATTTCGAGTATGTCGATAGAGAACGACGTGGTGAGTGCTGTCAGTGCCGAATCGGCCGACGAATAGGCCGCGGCCACCAACCCGACGACAAAGAACAGCGCGACAATAGGTGGCAGATAGCCTTGTGTGGCAAGCATCGGATAGAGGTTGTCGGTTTGTGCAGGAACCTCAATGCCGTTACGGGTTGCAAAAATATACAGCAACGCGCCTAGCGACATGAAAAGCAAATTGATGGGCACAAACGCGGCGCTGTACCAGTACATATTTTTCTGGGCGTCTTTCAGGTTACGGCAACTCAGGTTCTTCTGCATCATATCTTGGTCGAGGCCAGTCATCACAATGGTTATGAACATTCCGCTCAGGAACTGCTTCCAGAAGAAAGTCTTCTCCTTCGGATTGTCGAAGAACCACATTCGCGAATAGTCGGAATTGCGTATCTCGCTCACCACCTGCCCTATCGACAGTCCAAGCGAATTCTTGACAGCCACAATGGTGATTATCAGTGCGGTAATCATAAAAAGAGTCTGCAGAGTGTCGGTCCATACGATGGTGCGAATGCCACCCTTGAACGTGTAAAGCAATATCAGCACCATAATGACCGCCACCGTCAATTCAAACGGAATGTGCCATGCATCGAAAACGGCCAGTTGCAACACGCTTGCCATCAGGAACAGACGGAACGAACACCCTATGACACGGCTCAGCAGAAAGAACGCCGAACCTGTCTTGTACGACACTCGCCCGAAACGGCTCTCAAGATAGGTATAGATGCTTGTCAGCCTATACTTGTAGTATATCGGCAACAGCACCTTCGCAATGACCAGATACCCGAAGAAGAATCCGAGCACCATCTGCATATAGGCGAACTGATTGAACCCGACCTCGCCAGGCACCGAGATAAATGTGACACCCGATATGCTTGTGCCAATCATTGCCACCGCCACCAGATACCACGGCGACTTGCGGTTGCCTATGAAGAACGACTCGTTGTTGGCATTGCGCCCTGTAAGATACGATATCACAAACAGCGACCCGAAATAGGCCAGCAATACAATTACTATCAGTAGTGGCGACATAATGATTTGTTTTTTGGCAAATCTAGCAAATCGTTTGCCAAACACGTAAAAGTTGACAAGAAATTGAGTATTGATTAAGGAGAGTTCTATAAATTGCTTTGTAGTGATTTTGAAGATTTTGTCAGGTAGATTGATTGATTGAACGAAGGATCAGCGCGAGCAATGTAACTAAGTGAAACCAAACAAGATGACGACAAAAATTCAAAAGCGCACAAAAGATTGAAGAATAATCCATATTTAAAAAAAAATAAATATCGTGGAATTTATAGAAGTTCCCTTAATATCAATGTCGATTCTTAACCCACAGTCTTTATATTTGCTCATACAAATAATAACGTAAAACGATGCAACAGTTACCGTCGCGATTGCTTGAAAACGTGGTTAACGAATTTGGGAAACTGCCAGGCGTAGGCAAGAAAACGGCATTGCGCCTGACACTGCACTTGCTGAATCAGCCTGCCGAAGATGTAGAATCGTTTGTGACAGCACTTACGCAAATGAAGACCGACATAAAAATATGTCCGCAATGCCACAACATCACCGAGACCGAAGGTCTGTGCGACATCTGCGCCAACGACGACCGCGACCACTCGCTCATCTGCGTGGTCGAGACCATCAGGGAACTCATCGCCATAGAGAACACGGGCCAATACAAAGGCGTCTATCACGTGCTGGGCGGACGAATATCGCCAATGGACGGCATCGGACCCAAGAACCTCAACATCGACAGCCTTGAACAGCGTGTAAGAGAGAACACCATTGCCGAGATAATCCTGGCAACCAGCACCACCATCGAAGGCGACACGACCAACTTCTATCTTTTCCGACGTCTCAGCCCGTTCGGTGTCCCGATAACGGCACTCGCCCGCGGGCTGTCAATCGGCGACGAACTCGAATACACTGACGAGATAACACTGGGACGATCAATATTGAACCGCGTACCTTACAACTCATCAAAATAATCCTTAAAACAAACGGTATGGAACTATCAGAAAAAATCAAGTATTGCTCCATCTGCAAGAACTTAAAGCGCGACATGAAACGTGGCATTGTCTGCGGACTGACCGACGAAAAGCCGACATTCGACGAACAATGCGACAATCTGCAGGCTTCACCCGAAGACCTTTCGGCATTGGAAGGAAAAAATCAGGTGTCACAAAAGAAGAACAACCTGAAACTGTTCATCGCGCTCTTTTTGATACTGTTTGTCGGCATTGCATTCATTTTCAACAAAAAACAGACATCTCAAACACAAACCAAACGTGCCGACAACCACGAAGCAATTTCCGCCATTGTCGACTCAATCAACAGCACATTGCCAACAAGTTTGAACAACAACGAATCTCTTGACTCTATCACACTGACAAAAAGGACTGTAAAAAGGTATATTTCCATTACAGGCAAATCAATACAAGAATATGCCGACAACAACGACAAAAGAATTTGCGAGGCTAAATGGCGCCACTGCGAGCGTCTAAAAAATCTCAAAAACGAGAATCGTGAATTTTTGCAACTATGCCTGAAAGATTCAATGGACCTTCACTATACGTACTTCATAAACACATCCATACATCTGTACACCATTGTATTACATCCCGACGACATATCAAACGCGCTTGAAAGCAACGCTCCATTCCGTTGCTCACACGCCGATTTCGACCGAGTGCTCAAATCCGAAAACCTATTCTTGCCATTCGACATAGTCAGCAAAATACAAATGTCGAGCATTAAATTCGACTATGGCGCCAACACACTGAAAATCTTATTGCGAGCACGCAGGCAAGGCATTTCTTCACAAAGTGATTACGAGAAAATAGTTAAAACAGAAATTTGGCACGAAATGGCCGAAAACTATGCCGTTCAGATGGCTATGCTCAACGATGGCACTATCGATTTCCGATTCATCGGCACCGATGACAAATTAAAGTACTCAATCACCTTGGGACCAGACTTTTACAACAAGTAATGGATATAATTTTCATAGGTTCGGGCAACGTAGCCACACATCTCGCCACAGGCCTGCACAAGGCGGGGCACAACATTGTCGGCATCTGCGGACGCAATGCCGGCAACTCGCAAGCATTGGCGCAAAAAGTTGACGCAAAGACATTTGAGCAACTATCGCAAATTCCAGCCGACGCCGATTTCTACCTCATTTGCATAAGCGACGACAACATTGCCGACGTTGCATCGCAAATGCCACTTGTAAAAGGCATAGTGGCCCATACGGCGGGCAGCGTAGGCATTGAGGCTGTAAGCCGATTCAGCCACCACGGCGTGCTCTACCCCTTGCAGTCGTTCAGCAAAAGCCGCGCAATCGAACTCGGCAACGTGCCGTTCTGCATCGAAGGCGACAACGCCAAAACCGAATCGGCACTGACACAACTGGCCTCCACCCTTTCTGCAAACGTGCAATTGCTAACAACCGCACAACGCCGTCAACTGCACCTGGCAGCAGTTTTTGCAAGCAATTTCGCCAACTGCATGTATGCCGAAGCCGAACAAATAATGCAAGACTGCGGACTATCGTTCAGCATGCTCGAGCCGCTTGTAATGGAAACTGCAGGCAAGGCCTTCAGCCTTGGCCCGACCAATGCGCAGACAGGTCCCGCAAGGCGTGGCGATATGAAAGTAATGGACCGTCAGCGGCAATTGTTGCCCACTGAAAACTTGAAAAAAATGTATAGCTTTGTGTCGCAGCAGATTCATGACCGATATAGTCGCAAAGACTGATAAACAACAATAAAGTATATAATTTACAAATATTCATATGAGCAATTTCAAGGAAGATCTAATGAAGGTGAAAGCGTTTGCATTTGACGTTGATGGTGTTTGCACCGACGGCACGGTGATTTGCCTCGCCGACGGTCAACAAGTACGGCAGTCGCACACCCGCGACGGCTTTGCCCTGCGCTTTGCCCACGAACAAGGATACCCCATTGCGATAATCAGCGCCGGCAAGAACAACACTGGCGTTGTAAAGCGCTTCGAAAGCCTTGGCCTGACCGATCTATACATAGGCAGTCTGGCAAAAGTGCCCGCATTCGACGATTTCCTGAAAAAGCACAATCTGACAGCCGACGACGTGCTCTATATGGGCGACGACATTCCCGACTATCCGGTGCTCAAACGTGCAGGCGTTCCAACCTGCCCCGCCGATGCCGCCAACGACATCAAGCCGATAGTGAAATACGTGTCGGACTATCCTGGTGGCTACGGCTGCGTCCGCGATGTCATTGAGCAGGTAATGAAGGCTCAAGGCCGCTGGGCAAATTTTGAAACCGAAAACTTTTTAGGCAAATGAAAAAATATCTGAGCATAATACGCTGGCCAAACCTGCTGATGGTGCCGCTAACAATGTACCTGATGCGCTATTGCATCATTCAGCCAATGCTCGATTACCAATATTCGATACAACTCGGCACACAGGTGACGCACCAGCTTTCCGAAGGCTATTTCCTGATTTTGGTGCTGATTAACGTCTTTTTAGGCGCTGCCGGCTATGTGATAAACGATTATTTCGACCGCAAGATAGACACCATAAACCGCCCCGAAAGTGTTGTCGTAGACAAGATCCTGCCACGCCGGATTGCCATTGTCTACCACTTTGTGCTCAACATCATTGCACTCATCCTTGCAGGCGTTTTTGCATACCACCTGCACATGAAAATGATTTTCGTCCTCTACCTGATGATAGCCGGCATTTTCTGGCTCTACTCCACCAACTACAAGAAACAGCTGTTTGTAGGCAACATAGTTGTAGCTTGTGGAACAGCCACAATTCCATTACAAGTTGGCATATTCGAATATCTAACCTTGACCCGCGAATATGGGTTCGACATGCTTGTCAAAGGCCTGTCATTTATGCCGATAATGTACTGGATGGCCGGATTCGCCTTTTTCGCATTCATCATCAATATTATACGTGAGATAATAAAAGACATGGAAGATCTTGAGGGCGACAGCAACTACGGATGCAACACCCTGCCACTTTCCTATGGCATCAAGACATCAAAAATTGTAGTTGTAGCACTCACGCTTTTCACAATCGTGGCATTGGCGCTGACATACTACATTTTCTTCCACGAAGCACTGACGTTGCTTTACATGCTGATATTCATCGTTGCGCCACTTATACTCACAATCATACTGACAATCAGGGCAAACGAAGTGAAGCAATACCATAGGATAAGCAACATCATAAAGGCGATAATGCTGTTCGGGATACTCTATTCGGTATTGGCAAAGCAGATAATGGAATTCGTTGTTTAGCAAGGCATAGTGAAATGGTGTAACACACAAACGGATGGAACGATATCAAATCAACGCACATTTTTCAACAATTGCAGCCATTTTCGCTAACAAATACTTTGTCGGCAATACGTATTTTAAACCAAAAACTTTTACTTTTGCGCCATTGATCGAAACATTATTTTAATAGAATTAAAATCAACACAATATGGGACGTGCGTTTGAATACCGCAGAGCAGCCAAGGAAAAACGTTGGGGTCACATGTCAAGAATGTTCCCTAAATTGGCAAAACAAATTACAGCAGCAGCAAAAGAAGGTGGTATGGATCCTGATATGAACCCGAAACTTCGTACAGCAATCCAGAATGCCAAGAGTGAAAACATGCCTAAAGACAACATCGATGCAGCCATCAAGCGTGCGGCCGGCAAAGATGCTGAAGCTTACACAGAAGTAAACTACGAAGGCAAAGGTCCTCACGGAGTCTTGATTTTTGTTGAGTGCATGACCGACAACACAACTCGCACCGTAGCAAACGTAAAATCATACTTCAACAAGTCCAACGGCGGATTGGTGCCAACCGGCTCACTTGAATTCATGTTCTCACGCAAGGCCGTTGTCGAATTCGAGAAGAAGCCTGACCTGGACCTGGAATCGCTGGAACTTGAACTTATCGATGCAGGTCTTGAAAGCTTCGACGTTGACGAAAACACAGTGTACGCCTACGCCGACTACACCGAATTTGGATCACTCACTCAAGCCTTCGAAAAACTTGGAATCGAAGTATCGAAAGCAACTCTACAACGTTTCCCGCAAAACCCAGTCGAGTTCACCGACGAGCAAATGGCCGACATCGACAAACTGGTTGAGAAACTTGAGGACGACGACGACGTTCAGGCAGTATATACAAACATTGCATAACAGCAAACCGACATACAGCGAAGCCGTTCCAACCGTTTGGAACGGCTTTTTTTGGGCCGTTCATCGGCTACCGCTTAGGAGCGTCCAATAAAACAGCTTATTACGATTTTGAGTGCCAGACTGATTGATGTTTGGGGCGAAGAAACGGTGCGGGCGCCATGGCAGATTGAAAGGCATCAAATGGTCGGAAGAAATTCAAAAACAAGCAAAAGATCGTAGGACAGCCTGTTTTTGAGAATCGACACGATTGTAAGTTTTTTTGGATTTTTCTTTATTTATCAGGCACTACTTGCTCAATTGTCAATTCTTTTATTACCTTTAAAAAATTGTTTTAAACCAATCATTATGGAATCTTCGGAAAAACAAACGGCTGAAGAGCTATTCTTCAAATGTTTCAATTACGACTTGGCATCATTCTTCCACGACGAATACACCGAAGTTGACAGCGTAGAAACGCCTGCCACATTCATGATTGTGTATGAAAAGAAATTGGACACAAAAGAATTCGACCTGTTCACCCGACTTCAGTTCCGCATTTTCTACGACAAGGAAGTAATCACCGGCGACAACCCCATAAACGTAAAACTATTGGCAACCGACTATACGCCAGAAGCCGCCTACAACCTTTCGAAGAAAATATCAGAGTTTTTTGGTCTTGACGATGGTGGAATTTGCGCAAAAGCAGGAGCTGATTATTTCAATGCCAACGAATACGACCTGTTTTGGACTATCGGCAACGGCGAAAGCTTCATCAGCATTGAGAGAAACGAGAAGGAAGGCTTCACATTAAACATCCTATTCTACAACAATCTGATAAAGCACAATGTCGGCGACTTGCTGAAGCCTAGCGAGCAATAACACGCGCATCACAATCCCGCGACCATCAAATAATTGATGAATTATAGGTCTCACACGACCCATTTTGTTGAATTTGCCTAAATCCGACATCATTTTTTGCATACTTTTGCATCCTCAAAAAATTGCAGAAATTGGCTGAATACGAATATCATAAATTAAGCAACGGAATCCGCGTCATCCATAGCGAATCATGTACACCAGTTGCGCACATGGGCATTGTCATAAACACTGGCTCACGCGACGAACTCATGTCGGAACACGGCATCGCCCACATGATCGAGCACGTCATTTTCAAAGGCACAAGGAAACGAAACTCATACAATGTCATCAGTTGCCTGGAGAATGTTGGTGGCGAAATTGACGCATACACAACCAAAGAGGAGACTTGCGTCTATGCCACCTTTCTAAAGGAATACTATGGCCGTGCAATGGAGCTGTTTGCCGACATCATATTCAACTCAACATTCCCCGACCATGAATGCGACAAGGAAAAAGCCGTAATTGTAGATGAGATCAATTCATACAAAGACTCACCCGGCGACCTCATCTTCGATGATTTCGAAGACCTGATATTTTCCGGGCACTCTATCGGCAGGAACATATTGGGCACGCCAAAATCAATCGCGAAATACAATCACACCGACCTTCTTCGCTTTACCGACAGAACATACAATACCGATCAAATCGCCATTTGCTCAGTCGGGCCTGTCGGATTCAAGACCATTGTGCGATATGCCGAACGCTATTTCGGAGCCATACCTGCCAAATTGAGAGGCTTTGCAAGAACGCCAATAAACGAATATACGCCACGCGAACTTGAAGTAAAGCTCGACACTTACCAATCTCACTGCATATACGGAACCCGCGCCTATTCCATTGAGCACCAAAACCGGCTGACATTTGAATTGATAAACAACACGCTTGGCGGCCCGGGCATGAATTGCCGGCTTAATCTGGCCCTACGGGAAAAGCACGGCTACACATACAACATTGAATCGTTCTACACACCCTACACCGATACCGGTGCATTTGGCATATACTTCGGGACCGACTACGAAAAAATCGACAAATGCATGGCAATAATTCGGCACGAGCTCCGCAAATTGCGCGAAGACAGTATGGGCACCCTTCAACTTGACCGGGCTAAAAAGCAAATGATTGGACAGCTGGCCATAAGTACCGAAAACTATTCCGGACTAATGCTAAACCTGGGACGCAGCTGCCTACTGTTCGACACCATAGACCCGTTAAGTGAAGTCTGCAACAAAATCAACAACCTGACCAGCAGCGACATCCTCGATGTTGCGAATGAAATGCTCGACGAAAGAAATTTTTCGACGCTCATTTTCAGATAACGCTTCACCGTCAAAACTGCAACTCCAATTGTTGGTCAAGCAACCTGAATGATTTCCGGTGATATGGTGTAATGCCATATTTGGCTATTGCCGCACGATGATCGGCTGTCGGGTACCCTTTGTTTTTCGCCCAGTTATATTCAGGATATTCCGTTGCAATCTGTTTCATGAAATCGTCACGGCAGGTTTTGGCGAGAACCGAAGCGGCGGCTATGGACATATACTTGCCGTCTCCTTTTACTATTGTCTGATGTCCGATTCCGCCAAATGGCTTAAACCTGTTGCCATCGACTATGATGAACTCGGGTTCTACGCTTAACTGTCCGAGAGCCTTATGCATCGACATTATCGATGCGTTAAGGATGTTTATCTCATCAATCGTTTCAGCATCGAGGCTAGCCACAGCATAGGCCAATGCCTCCTTATAGATTATATCGCGCAGCAAATACCTGTTTTTTTCGGTCATCTGTTTCGAATCGTTCAAGATGCCGTTTGAAAAGCCATCGGGCAATATCACCGCGGCGGCAAAAACCGGTCCAGCTAAGCATCCTCGGCCAGCCTCGTCGCATCCGGCTTCCAGCCTGAAGCCGCTATAGTTTAGTTCAAGCATTAGTTGAATTTACGCTTCTGGAACCAATAGTCGATATAGGTGAGGTTTAGTCCAAACCGAAGTTTCTGATCCAATACCAGCAATTTGTCAAGTGTTCCCTGACGCTTATACATGCAGAATGTGCTGAACCGTATCGACCTTATCCTGAATCCGACACCTGCCGTCAGGCTCAACGAATTCAACGTGTAGCTGTCGACCTTATATGTCCCGGTCTCATAGCAACCGCCAAACCTGAAGGCCAAGTCGTAATTACGGCCGACACGTTGCGGAATATATTCCATGCCTACGCAAATGGTTTTGCTGTCAAGCAATTTTGAGCGATGGTCCTTGACATCGAATTTCGACAATGGGTTGTACCTGAAATCAGCCGATATTGTTATCCGGTTGTCCTTGACAAAGGATATGCCCGCACCGTAATTTTCAGGTATGTTGGTGTACCTGTCGGCATCGTCGTCATCGTAGTAAATCGTGTCAAGTATCTGCCCGTAAGTGTTATACATGTATTCGGTACGGTCGCAACGCAAAATTCCGGGAGTGCTGGCTATAAGGCCGACTGTCATTTCGTTTTTCTTTGACAATTTGAACGACTGTTGCAGGCCAAAATCGAGTTTTCCGCCAACATAATAATCTGAATTTTCGACGAACACACCCGACGCCATGCTTGATGTCGGCAGATACAACGTCTGGTTTTCCGTCTTTGGGCCAAAGACCACCGATGCATTCATGCCTATGGACGTATTCTTGAAAATATTGATGCCCGTACCCAAATATACCTTTGTCAGTCCGCCGAGGCCTTCGACATACGATACGTATTTCTGCTGTCCGCCACCCGCAAGATATTCCTCGGACTGGATTGAATAGCCGGTACTTGTATATGGCGCAATTCCGAATGAAACGGCATAACGGTTGGTCGGCGCTATCGTGAATGAGAAATACGATATGTTTCCATTCATCCTGCTACCCGACTCCAACGAAGATTCCACGTACTCATAATCAAGATGCATGCCTATGTCGAACATGACCATTGTGGAATCGATCGACGCGTATGATGCAGGATTTATATTGTTTGTATTCATGCGTGAGCGCAATGCGATTCCTGTCCCTCCCATTGCATGGTTTCGTCCAAAGCCATCCGATTCATATAGTCCGATGCCGAACTTTGAATATGGTGAGATGGTGTTGTTTTGTGCAACAGCACACAATGCAACCATCGACATTATTATTGAGGTTAATGTTTTAAGTGAACGTCTCATAGTTGCATCAATATGTTACATAATAAACTTGAAGTTGCACGTTTTCGCCGAAATACGTATTGTCGTCCATGACCACGCGCTTGAATGTTGTTGCGTTTTCCATGTCCGACGGCAACACTATCAATGACGAATAATCCATTGTCGGCTTCTTTATCCAGCTCCTAATGAACTTAAGCACGGAAAAGCTGTAGAATGGGTCTTCATGCTGTTGTGCGTTGCCATAGTATATTGGCGATGACACAACATTTCCCATCATATCGGTCAAGTTGACGTACAAATCGTTTGACTCATCAGTAACGGCCACGTACAATGTCGATGGCAACTTATAGGTTTCGTCGACACTGCCGTCCTTCGGCCTGATTACTAGCCTTGCATCAACGACATTCATGTATTCCGACGAAGCGCGCAGCTCCGACAATGTCGGGAAATCCAGGCGCAAAGCCAGACCGCTACCTGTCTGTATATACGATTTGTGCCCACTTTCCGATGAGAACACCCTATCTCCGTCAATCTGCAGGTTTTCGAACGCTGTTCCTGTTCCGTCGCTAACCATGTGGTTATACATGTAGCCATTAGGGTTTAGCACGAATGTCATGTACGAGTCGTTCTCCATGTCGCCTGGTTCACGATAGTAAAGCCTTATTTCGAATTGCCTTGCATATTCTGCATAACCCGACAATTCGTTTGGGTCGTAAGAGGTGCTGGTGTTAAGGCCTAAAAAGTTCAGCCCCCACGTATAGTCTGTTGCTTCAGGAACGATGCAAATTCCCCTGAAATATCGCTGGAAATCGACATTGCTAGCCATTTCTTCATCCATGACGCGCAGTTTCTCGAACCAAGTCTGGCCCAAGCTGTCCGACATTCGAGCCCATGACACGAGTCCCTGACGTGGGAATGGCTTAATGTCAACTGTTGCCAGGCACTCATCGCTCCGTTGCAACCGTTGGTTGTTAAACATGTATTGCCGGTTTGCAATCACTTGTGGCTTTATCTCTTCCTGCACTTCATAAATGTTGACCCTCCTATTCAAGACAGTGTCGCCCAGCCATTCTCCATTAGGCTTGAAGCAGATTACCATGCTGTCGTAAATTGAGTATTCCGAAATTGATTTCTTTGCAGAAAACATTATCGGCACGTATGTTTCCGTATATACGTTGCCGATTTCTTCGTCCTTGTAATACCCGATAAACAGATCCTGGTTGCCTGACGTCACAAAGCTATCAAGCCTGATGGTTGACATTTTGAGTGAAAAGGTATCGACGTATCCGAAAACGGTCTTTGTGTCGGTAAAGACATCTCCAACTCGATACGACTCGCCACCTGCATCGCACATGGAGAACATTGTCGCCACTAATCCGACCAACAAAAAATTGCGAAATTTCATATATCTCACTTCGATAGGATTTATAATTCTACCATTGACATTGCGCTTCACGGCAAAGCCGTGGCAAAATAACTACATTAATCTAACAAACGCCAATATTTTGAAAATATTTCGCACCCTCGCCAAATGTTTAGAATGTTTTCAGCTCCTCATATAGGCGTTGGACAGGAAGCCCCATTACGTTAAAATACGAACCTTCAATTTTGGTGATTCCAACGTAGCCTATCCATTCCTGGATTCCGTACGAGCCCGCCTTGTCATAAGGCTTGTAATTATCAACATAATACGCAATTTCATCTTCATCCAATGCACGGAAGCTGACATTAGTCCCGACGCTGAAGGTTTTTTGCTTCAGACTAGTCTTCAGGCACACGCCGGTATATACTGTGTGCGTCCGACCAGACAATCTGCGTAGCATTTCCATGGCATCCACCCTATTCGACGGCTTGCCCAAAACCTCATTTTCTATGCAGACTATCGTATCGGCGGTAATCAGCAGTTGGGTGTCGGACAGTTCACCTTCAAATGCCGAAGCCTTCAACTTGGCCAAATGCTCCACTATTTCTGCGCCCTTCAATTCTTTCGGATACTTTTCTTCCGTATCACGAAGCCTGACCGAAAAATCAGGCACTATTTCCTTCAGCAGCGACTGACGGCGTGGCGATTTTGAAGCCAAAACCACCTTATATCTATCCAATATCGGCAACATTTCAATCATTTTGATTCTTATGCAATTCAAACATCTTATCTACGCAGCTGGGCAGCTCCTTCGCATTATGCGTCACAAACACCAATGTCTTGCCAGGTTGCCTGCAGAAATCCTCGACAATGGCAATGCACCGTTGCAGATTATGGCTGTCCAGGCCATGAAACGGCTCGTCAAGTATGAGCACTTCAGGATTTTTGACAAGCGTACGGGCAAACAGCACCAGCCTTTGTTCGGCCGACGACACTTTCAGAAACGAACGTTTTTCCAAATGGCTTATGCCTACCTTTTCCATAATGTACTTGGCGGTTTGCTCCTGAGCCTCATTACAGGTTCTGAACAGTCCTATGCTGTCAAAGAACCCCGACTCCACAATTTTCAGGCAATCGACAGGCTCCCTGTAATACAGGTGCATCTCCGATGACGTGAAGCCTATGCGCTTTTTGATTTCCCAAATGCTTTCGCCTGTACCGCGCGCCCTGCCGAACAACGATATGTCCTTTGCATAGGCTTGCGGATTATCGGCAAATATGTAGCTGAGCAACGTTGACTTGCCCGTCCCGTTAGGTCCCTGCAACGACCATTTTTCACCTCTGCGTATTGTCCAATTCAGGTTTTTCTGGACTACATGCTTCCCATACGATATTTCGATGTTTCGCATGCCGGCCACCTCATCGCTATCGCAAGGGGCGATTGCAGGCACTTTTCCCCAATCGATATCCACACGTTTGGACACATTGTCATGGGTTGTCTTGAATCCGCCTATCGGGCCACAATAATCAACCTTGCAGTTATCTAGATGCAAGATATGCGTAGTGCACGATGGTATCTTGTCGGCCGTTGGACAGATGAACATTGTCTGAATGCCTGTCTGTGGCAACTTCGACAGCAATTCGTCCACTTGCGGGACCATTTGCACGTCAAGGCCATTGAATGGATTGTCGAATATTATCATTGATGGCCGTTCGAGCAATGATTTCGCAATTATCATCCGGCGCATTTCGCCACTCGACAAATGGATTATCCTGCGATTCAGAAGGCTTTCCATGTCAAGTGTCGCAAATATCGGATTGTTCTTCAGCTCATCTTGTTGCTCGGGCTTGAACAAATCTGACAAAAAAGGGCATTCATCAACTTCGGTGCTATGGAACCTCTGCTGATAATACATTTGCTTGAAATCTGCTGACGAATATGCCGATTTGAAATTCAGCGCCTTGATAAATTTGTCGGGCCAAAGCGTCTGGTATTCCGAGGTCCGCATGGCCTCCAGAAAATGGTAAACTATCTGTCCTTCCTCGGCAAAAAATTTACCACGCAACATGTTTGCCATTGTTGTCTTGCCACTGGCATTGTCGCCAACTATAGACCAAACCTCGCCTTTGTTGATTTCCCAATCTATTGGATATTGGAATATCGAGCCATCAATACGTGGCCGATAGCTTTCTACGGAAATGAATTTATCCATTTTGAAAATAAAATACTGACCGATTACTGCAAGCAGGAGCTCACCAGACTATTGGTTTCAGTCCATGCTCGACAAGATATTGATTTGCCTTGCTGAAATGATGATTGCCGAAGAATCCTCTTGATGCCGATAATGGAGATGGATGAACCGACTCCAACACCAGATTGTTGTTTCTATCAACCATCGACGCCTTTTGCTGTGCATACGCGCCCCACAAGATGTAAACGACGTTTTTCTTTTCAGTAGCGACAGCATTTATCACTGCATCAGTAAAAGTTTCCCATCCATGCCGTTGATGAGAGCCCGCGAGATTGGCTCGTACGGTAAGGGTTGCATTGAGCAGAAGGACACCCTGTTGTGCCCAGCGCGTAAGGTTTCCCGACTGTGGAATTGGCGTACCCAAGTCGCTTTGTATTTCCTTGAAGATATTCCGCAACGAAGGAGGAAAGTCTACTCCGTCCTGTACCGAAAAGCACAAGCCATGTGCCTGACCTGGACCATGATATGGGTCTTGTCCGATAATCACCACCTTGACATCTTCGAACGGGCACAAGTTAAACGCATTGAAGATAAGTTTACCTGGAGGGTATACGACATTTGTCCCATATTCCATCCTGACAAAATCAGTCAAAGCCTTGAAATAAGGCTTTTCGAACTCACCCTGCAAACGGCTTTTCCACGATTGCTCGATATCTACTTCCATCTGTTTTTTGATTTTATGCAAAAATAGGTTTTTGTACCATCAATGGCATTACTTATCTCGTTTTTTGACTTTATGACACAAAAAAAGGCCTTGGCAAGCCAAGACCTTTTTTATCATTGTACTAATTCAATTATTCACCAACAAATTTTGGAGAGAATGTCTGAATTGCGGCTGCGGCACCTCTATCACGCCATACCAATGTATCTTTGGTTGCATAATGGATATCGTCTTGGTCAAATACAAGGTTGTAATCCAAATAAAGACCATCACGATCTTTGTTGCCCCAAGCTAGCTTTTCTGAATTTTCAATGTACTTACCTGTACCTTCTGCCTTAACACCAGGAGTGTTAGATGCAATTGTACAATTGCCCGATTCATCAAAAGTAAGAATCAATTCGCATGGTGTAATTACACCCGACACTTCTGTTGTTGCAATTGGAACAATAATTTGATTCTTCGACTTAGATGTTGTATAGACAACCTCATCTTTTTCAATGAACTGTCCATGACGCACACCAGTTCTCTTCTCATAGCCATCAGGTTCCGATACTGTGATTTTTTGTTTTTTGCCTGTTGGTTCAAAAGAACTCTTCAATGTAGCACCGCGTTTTTCCTTTGACCAGAAATTTTCGCTGTCCTTTTCATCACAAGCCACATTAGAAATCTGTTCCACGCCTGCTACGACAAAACTGATATTGTCAAAATAGTAATCATTACCTTCGGCAAAATCGTTAAGGTTCAAAGCGATTGAGTGACCAGTTGCTTGACTTGCATCAATTTTACCACTTGCCTCAAACTTAGTCCACTCTGTTGTAAAATTGATATCACCGACACCAACATAATGCAAATATTCACCTGCGGCCTTGTGTACTTGGGTTGTTGACACTGCGGCTTTAGTTGCCTTGATATCCATAGTCAATGTCCATGCGTCACCTTCCTTAAATTCATTAACGGCGTCAATCCAAAATTGAGAGTCCCAAACTTGATCTTGCTTGTCATCCGAGTGAACAACGATGCACATGTCGTCGATTTCCTTTTCCACATCCTTGAATTTCAACGCATCATAGTTATCTACGCCACGGCGCAAGAATGTTGCAGTGTATTTGTTGATGTAGTTTACACAGAACAAGGTAAAATCCTTTGGTGTCGGGTCCCATTTTGATGGATCCTGACGCAATGGAGAAGAACCTTCAACAATAGGAGTTCCGCGATACACCTTATCAACACCTGTGAAATCGCCCATTACAACCGGAATTACATAGTTGTTTGATACAGACAATGTATCATCGAAGAATTTTTGGTTAAGCTTAACCTCCACACCTCCACGATAGCCGCCTGCATAATCCAATTGGGTGCCACTTATCTCATAGTAATCCTTTGGCATAGGCTTAACTGGTGTGCCATCTTCAAACGTCAAACCTTGAGTAAGGGTTTCATCGACAGCAACATCAATTTTGGCGTTAATACCAGAATATGAACCGCCAAATGTTCCATAGATTGTAAAACGGCCTTCGTTGTCACTCGTGTTGTCATAAGTTTCAACGTTGCCTAGTATCAATGTACGTATTGGGTATTGATACGCGAAGTATGCCGTTGTTCCACTATCAGAATCAGGGAATGACTGCTCTGCGCTCTCGCAAGCTACAAACCCGACCACTAAGGCTCCGGCAGACAATACTGAAATTAATTTATTCATTTTCATTACTTTTACTTTTTATGATTAGAATTTCTCCCATCCATCGTTCTGTTTCAATGCAGACCACTTGTTAAGCTCTGTTTCTGGAAGTGGACCATAGTACATGCAATCGTCATAATTACGTGTTTCGTTCTTCACGTCAACAACCGTATATGTTTTCTTGCCATTTATGGTTTCTATTCTCATGGCTTTTACCTGCTCATTCAAATTTGCCTTCCAACGGCGGAGATCCCAGAAACGATGACCCTCGAAGCAAAGCTCAATACGACGCTCGTTGCGGATAAGGTCGCGCATCTTGTCTTTATCAGACTTGATTGACTCTAGATATTCATCATTCTCGATACCACCACGTTGACGGATTGCCTTGACCACATCGTATGCGCTACAGCCAGTTGATGAAGCCGCTCCAGATGTTGGGCCATAAGCTTCGTTTGCGGCTTCTGCATATGCAAGGAATATTTCAGTGTAACGAATACGGGCTGTATAATGGTGCTGTGCACTAATACCACTGGCACCATTCTTCGCCTTAATTATACAATCCTCGTTAAGCAATTTACGCATATAATAACCTGTACGTGTTGGATCCGTAGTTTGTGCATTATCCAAACCATCAATGTTTTTATTGTCATCTACAGATGTGTTTATTGGCTTATAATCAGAATCTTTCTTATACGGGCCAAAATCTGAACCATCATGCACAATGTACAAGTCAAAACGAGGGTCACGACCTTCATAAGGATTTTGTGGGTCATAGCCACTAGCACTCTCTGTAATAGGATAGCCATTTGCCATTGGGAAGGCATCAACTAGGTTTTGTGTAGGATTTACACGTGCCCTGCCGAACAATGAAGAAGGATAGCAAGCTGTTTCCAATGTATTGTTTTCACCTACATTGTCACGCCAGATAATTTCAGCAGGAACCCGGCCTCCACGTATGTCACGAATTTCATCAATGTTGCAATACCAATGGTTTCCGTTTGCATCCAAGCCTGATACACCATTGATTGCATCAATCAACAAAGCGGCGCGTTTTGCGGCATCTTCCCAGGTAACACCAGACTGATCGCTATAAGCTGGGCTTGCAGCAAACAAAGCCACTTGTGCGGCAACAGCTTGAGCTATGCGACCTGAAACTCGGCCTTGACTTTTTGCACCGAATACGCGGTTATAATCCTCGGCATTGGTGACGCCCATCTCACGATAGCGTTGTGGCAATTGCGCATCTTTTATATCCACGTAGTCGTATGGCAGATATTGTTGTGCAATCTCAAGGTCGCTGAATATCTGTTCTACGCACTCCTTGAAAGATGCACGTGGCACATTAAAGTCGTCGCCGGCAGTTTCCGACTTTGTCAGGCAAGGTACTCCAAGCAAATCATTGCCAGCATAGCCTGCGTACGTGCGCAGAAAATAAAACATTTGCATGGCTCGTACTGCGTGAGCCTCACCAGTCAACTGCTCTCTGAACATGTCATCGACAACCTTGATACCTGCCCAATGGAACCCATCCATTTCATCCAAGAAACGATTCACATACTGTATGTTGGTACGGGCCTTGGTCCATCTATCAAAAGGATTGACTCCTCCTTTTTTCGAGCTCCACAATCCGTTTCCGACTTTTTTGTAATCATTATCATTATTCGACACCGCATCGTCTGTTGCCACGTCACTAAAGCCGTTCGCTTGATCGTCTGCACCTTGATATGGCAAATCATAGCCGTAAGTCATCAGACCTGTAGCATTCTGCGGAATTTTTGTCAAGGTTTCAAAATCTTGGTTGTTCTCAATGCCAGGCTCAAACATGTCGTCACATGCAACAATGGCAGGAACCAAGACCGCTATTTTTATTATGTTTTTCAATTTCATATCTCAATTCGTATTAAATCAGACATTAAAAGCTTGCCTTTATACCAACATTGAAGAATCGAGTCTTTGGTTCACCGCCAATTACGGTTTCCATGACCTTACGCTCCTTTGATATTGTCAACAGATCCTTGCCACTGACAAATGCGCTAAGCCCCTTTACAATACCGTCGCCCAGCAATTCTTGTGGCAAATCGTATGTAATCTGGACTTTTGTAAGTTGGAACGCATTGTCTTTGTACAACCAGAAGTCAGACTCAGCATAGTTGTTTGCACCATCTGTAGCTGTAAGTGCAGGATACTTGGCATTCGGGTTCTCAGGTGTCCATGTGTCCCTAACTAATACAGAGTACTTGTTAGAGCCTTTTGGCTGATAGTATGAATTGTTCTTTCTTCCATACGAACCACACTTATATGATCCTAATGCAACAAATGTGAAGTCCTTGTACTTGACAGTCAAATTAACGCCCATGGTAAATGGAGAACCGAATCTGCCATCCTTACCCAAATAAACCTTATCATTTTCATTGATAAAGCCATCTCCTTCGCCGTTATCGCTCAAATCAGCATACCTGAGGTATCCAGGAAGTAACTTATTCCCGATTTTTTGTACCGGAGCGGCATCAATTTCAGCTTGGCTTTGGAAATAGCCTAAATTCTTGTAGCCCCAGATTGCATCAATAGGTTGCCCCTCTTTGTCAAGTTGTGTCTGATTGACCTTATCAAGATCTGATTGCTCCTTTTTAATAACCTCAGTATTATAATAAGTGCCAACCAAGCCTAACGAAAGTTTCAAATCGTCATTCAGCGATTTGTTTACGCTGACTGCAAAATCGAAACCTACACGGCCATTCTCGTCATTGTTCAGGAATGGAATGAACTTTTGCATGTGGCTTGGCCATTCTGCTGTGGTGTTGACAAGATAACCTGTCATCTTGTTCTTGAAGAATGTAAATTCTGCATTTACAAAATGGTCGAACATTGATGTACGCAAAGTTGCCGAGAACTCCTTACGCTTAATCATTTCAAGCTTGGCGTTCTCACCGCGGTTTGGTGCGATAGAAGAAGTTGACTTTCCATCTGCCCAATTCAAGCCCCAAGTATTCTTGTCCCAAGCTCCATCATATTTGTAGTAGCCGTCAATGTCGATATCCTCGTTCAGCTGGCTGACTGATGCCGATAGCAACAAGTCGTCGAAGATCGAACCTTCAAGGAACGATTCCTTTGCAAGGTTCCAACCTATGGTTGCCGATGGGGACAATGCATTACGGTGGCCTTCTGCTAATTTTGCTGAATGAGCTACAGCTGCAGTCAATTCAACATAGTAGCGATGTGAGAAATTATAGTTCACATCAAAGCCCAAATTTGCATTGGTCGTATTATGGTATTGGCCATCCTTTGACTGCTGGAAGCCATTGCCTAATGCCATTGCATAAACGTTGTGCTCACCAAAACTACGGTTGTAATCCAATTGGAATGAGAGAGCGAGCGTACGCAAATCCTCTGTACCCCACAAGTTCTTAAGACCTGTTTCCTCGTCTGTACCTATTTGCGTTATACCCACAATTTTTTCAGCATTTTCGCCTTCACCCCATTCCGGTTTAAACACAGCATACTTCGGAGAGAAACGTGTATTGTACGATGTCTTGAAATCCATGCCGAAATTTGTTTTCAACATTAAGCCTTGCAACAATTTGTCAAAATTGAAATTCAAGCCACCATCAAACTGGAATTGACGACTTGTATATGTCAATTCGCCACTTGCATACAACATGCTGATAGGGGTTTTTGTATTTCCATTATCGCCACCAAGGAATTTACCATCAATAATGTTGTTTGAGTTATTCACAATGGCACGAATAGAATCGGAAACAATCAAACTTAAAGGAATTAAAGGTGCTGTTTCCGAAGGGAAGTTTGGCCTTGCATTTGCAACAACACCCCAATAAGTTGCATTATCTGATGGCGTATCGCTAAACTGCATGTGGGTCTTGTCGTAGAATGTTGCGTTAGCGTCAATGTGTCCACTTACGAACTCATTGAAATTCATATCGACATTACCACGCACACTCAAACGGTTTGTCCTACAGTCACGGCCATTTTCCGTCTTGACGAAATCACCAGCTGTTGATGCGTTGATATTGCCATACAAACGTGCACGACGACCGCCACCAAACATTTCAAGAGTAGCCTCGCTCCTGTTTCGCACCTTGCTGATGTAGTCTGACGAATAGTAGTCAACATCTACATAATGATAAGGATTGATTCCACTCTCTGTCTTTTCTATTTCTTCTTGTTCATATTCATATGCCTCTGGGTCATTCCAATCATATATCTGAGCCTGATTGTAATATTTCATGTATTCAGCAGATCCAAGATATTCAGGAAGTTCCTTAATCACGTCGAAACCCGTATTGACACGAAGGTCAATGCGAAGCCCATCGCTTGCGACACCTCGTTTGGTGGAAACAAGTATGACACCCTTAGCGGCACGGCTTCCGTAAAGAGCCAGTGCATTTGCTCCCTTAAGGAAGGTTATCTGAGCTATTTCAGATGGCATTACGTTGTTGATATCACGAGGAATACCATCTATCAGTACCAAATATCCTTGGTTATTATCGGCATCCATACCCCAAATTGACTTGCCGTTCCAGCCCCCAACCAAACTTTCCATGTTGTCGAGGCCGTATGTGGTGTAGTTAGTCTTCAGCATTTCCTCGACATTAACTACAGAAACACCTCCAAGCAAGTCGTTCTGTGCCACGCTGCGGAATGCCGTCTTGACCATGTAAGCAGAATCCGCGATTTCCGACTCTGCCTGAGTGTCAGTCTGGGCGCTCAATGCGAATGGCGCGATGGCCATTGTGGCACACATGACTAATATATTATGTTTATGTTTCATTTCTTATTGATTATTAATTATACAATCATTCAATAGACTACCATCCTGGGTTTTGCTTGAATTCTGGATACAAATAAACATCATCATCCAAGAATGGGAACCAATAGTGCTTTGTTCCGAATGAACGGGTCAAAATCACTTCCTTGCGGTAGTTTGCCACTTTTGCCTCACGGGGGTCATGTGTCTTGAAGAAATTCACATCTTCCAAACGGTCAAACTCTTGCGAGAACTTGGTGTTGTAAGGATACTCTGTCAGCAACAACCAGCGTTGAAGGTCGTTGAAGCGGAAGCCTTCGAACGAGAGCTCAACTGCACGTTCACGACGAACTTCATCCATGAACAGCTTATCGTCTGCCACATATTTTGCACCGACCTTACCTGCGCCACAACGAGCACGGATAACATTGACTGCCTCAGCTGCCGTCTTGTCGAATGTTGATGCGCTATAGCCTGAACCACCTACAGCGGCACATGCTTCTGCGTACATCAAATAAATATCAGCCAAGCGCATATATGACAGATATGTATGCATACCGGCTCCCCAATCGTAATCCTTGTCAATGATGTTGCAAGTGTGAGGAACAAGTTTCTGGATGAAATAACCAGTCTGGCTTGCATTTGCCACGGGACGCATATTGCCACCTGTAAACAATTCGCAATAACGGTAAGCCTCCTTATCGGTTGTCGCACCATTGAAGTACTTGAATCCATCAAACACAATGTCATGATAGAAACGTGGGTCGCGATTATTGAAAGGATGTTCCGGATCGAATCCTGAATTTGGGTCATCTATTGGCAGACCATTTGCCATGCCATACATTTCAACCAAATTGGCAGTAGGCTGGTGAATTACGTTATCATGCTCAACCAAGCCGGCAACTTTAGGACCGAATACCTTTGTAGTATTCCAGTTAGATGAGTTCCAGTCCTTTGAAGGGCCACGCATAATGGCTTCAGTAGAACCTGGCGTACGGTAACCGCTGTTCTTTGTATAGAACAAATCGGAATAGCAGTTTGCCGCTCCCGAAGCCTTTTCATGGTCATAAATGTTTGAAAAATTGAATTCAACAAGAGAATACTGAGTCTCGCCTGACTCAACCAAATCAAGAACCTCGCCAAACGTTTCAGCTGACTTCTTGCAGTAGTCAGCATCATATTCGTAAGTCTTGCCTGATGCGATTGCTCCAAGCTGTGCACCATTCTTCATAAGAGGACTGCCAGCCCAAAGAAGGCATTTGCCCTTGTAGCACAATGCAGTAATCTTATTGGCACGCAAGTCGTTTTTACCAGGTTGTCCGTGTGTTGAAGCCTGGTCTATGTCATCCCAGTTTATAGGCAACAAATCGGCGGCACGCTGAAAATCCTCAGCACACCTGTCAGCACACTCTTGGAATGACAGACGAGGTAACTTCTCTATATTGGTTGCATCAAGCACCTTATCAATATATGGAAGACCTCCGAAGTACTCCATAAGTTCGAAATGCCACCATGCACGATAGAAATAGCACTGTCCAAGAATAAGATTCCGCTCCATTTCTGAGCCCAGCATTTCATCAATGTGCTCCAAGCCCATGTTGGCCTTGCGGATGCAATACCAAGCATGTCCCCACAATGAATGGTTCTTTGGCGCAGAAGCGTCTGTAGGATTATTGGTTGCAGTCAACAGCCAGTTACCGGTCTGACTCCAGGCACGGAAGTTGCCAAGGTCAACCTGGTGTGTCATACGGTCGTCAGCCTCTGGGTTGAAGATTTCATCGTCGCCCCAGTTCCACGATGGACACCAGTTGCATTTTTCCTTATCAGGGATACAGTTAATTATCTCTTCAACAAATCCTTGATAGTTATTAAAGTTTTGGAAGGCATCAGAAGGAGATACTGTTGTATTCTGTTCCCTATCAAGGTAATCTTTGCACGAGGTCAGCGATGCGCCCAATGCAAGACTTAACATGCCTACGTAAATGAATGAATTATATATCTTTTTCATCGTTTCAAGTTTTATAGTGATACTTTAATACCAAGATTGAAACGCTTAACCGTTGGATATGCGCCAAGGTAACCTGCACCACCTTGGTTTACTTCACGGTCATCAGGCATCTTGGTCCACAACCACAAGTTGTTGCCATTGACAAACAGCTTCAGGTAGGTCAAACCGATGTTCTTAATCCAGCCATCGTACCAAGAATAAGCCAACTCAACATTCTTCAAGCGGAAGTATGCGCCGTCAAACAGATACTGTGTTCCGTAAGCTGGGAAAGAACCACCTTCCTTGCTGACTGGTGCTGTTGTAAAGCGATAAGGAGTAACATCTGCATTGTTATTTTCCTTTGTCCAGATATCGCCCATGTCGTAAACCGTATTCAGCTTATTGCCGAAACTTGCAAGAGTCACATCACGAGTTACATTTCTTACACCATAGAATTGTGCAAAGCAGCTGAAGCCCTTCCACTCAAAGCCCAAAGTCGCATTATAGGTATTTTGAGGGGTTGAAGTATATCCGTATGGAGCTTGGTCCTTGCTGTCAATAATGCCATCGCCATTGAAATCGATGATATTGTAGCTACCCGGCAAGCGGAAACGGTCGTCGCTCTCAAATGAAGGACTACCATACAATTCATCAATATTGTTGATGAACCCGGCGTCAATAAACGACCTTGTCTGGCCGATTGAATAGCCTTCGTCCTTTTGGTAGTTTGGTGCCAATGGAGCGTCATCCTTGTCAATAACCTCATTCTCGTTATGAGTTATGCTGAAGTTGCCCCACAAACGTGTATCGCGATTGAACTGCTTGTTCAGACGAAGTTCAACTTCGTAACCATGTGACTTAACCTCGCCCATATTGGCTACTGGAACATCAAAGCCGAAATATGCAGGAATGGCACGGTCGTTGCCGTTAATCAAGATATCATAGCGTTTGTCACTGAATATTTCCACAGAACCAGCTAGCAGGCCAGACAACATTGAGTAATCGATACCGAAATTGAACTTTCTAACAGTCTCCCAGTGAACATCTGGATTGCCCAACTTAGACATACGGTACCACGTAAATATACTATCGCCACCGCCATCAAGTGTCATGCCGGTCTTACCTCCATACGACCATTCATCCATATACAGGAAATTGCCATTGACGTTATCGTTACCGATTTCACCGAATGATGCGCGCAACTTCAACATATCGATGTAATGGTTTTCCCTAAAGAATGTCATGAATTGTTCTTCAGAAAGCAACCATCCCAAGCCTCCAGAATGGAAGAATGCGAATCTATTGTCATCAGCGAATTTCTCTGAGCCGTTATATGCGCCACTATAATCCAAGAAATAACGTCCTGCATAATTATATGTTGCACGGAATGCCCAGTCTTCACGGTAAGAAGGAATTTGGTCACCGATAACAAATTTCTTGCGAGAACCCATAAGCATTGCAGTAACGCTATGTGCTCCTAAATCGCGAGCCCAATCCAAACGGCCTTCGTATGTCAAATTTCGGTTAACACTACCCATTGCACCTCCTTGGGTACTCCAGCTGATTTGCTCTGCCCAATCGTAGCCGGTATTGTCACCATCAATATCGTGGCGTATATAAACCTGACCTGTATTTGGGTCTATCCATTTTTCCTGAGAATCGTTGTAATCGTCAGAAACGCCACGACCATCTTCCGTGAAATTGTTATCCATAGAGAAGCTAGCCCTTGCGCTCAAACCCTTAATCAAGAAATCCAATTTCTGTTCAAGGACAAAGTCTGTGAAAATTGTATTGTTTGTGGTTTTTGTCATACCAGACAACGCCAAGTTACTTACTGAGTTTGAAACGTTTGAAATCTGAGGGTAATAGCCCCATGATCCATCGGAATATTGTGGCAGGAATACGTCAGGAGCGATATTGTAGGCACCAGCCCAACGCTGAGCCATTTGCCACTCATCGCCACTGTTCATTCTTGGGTGCTTCTTAATGCCAAGAGAACCTGCCAAGTTCATTTTGAATACTGTTGTTGGAGTTACTGAGAAGTCCAAGTTGCTACGGGCGTTTATACGTTGGTAGCTATAGCCTGATTCATATCCACGGCCATTATCGAACACTCTCATCAAGTCACCTTCATCAGCAAAGTCTGCAGAACCGAAATATCTTACGGCCTTTGTACCACCGCTAATGTTCAGATAAGCCTGATATGACATTGCCTGTTTTTTGAACAATTCCTCCTGCCAATCGACATTTGGATAACGTTCCTTTTGCTCTACTGTAGTTTGATTGCGATACTTTTCGATTGTCTCTTGCGGAGTGACATATTCCCATGCATCCTTTGCAGCTACTGGCAACTCCATTTCAAGAGTTTTGTTTCGTGCCATCAAAGCGTCGTATGAATCCATCTTGTTAGGCAGCTTTGACACGCGCTTCATAGTTGCAGTAAAGCCTGCATCGATACGTGCCTTGCCTTCCTCACCACGTTTAGTGGTAATCAGTATTACGCCATTTGCACCCTCAACGCCGAATACTGCAGTTGCCGAAGCATCCTTCAATACAGAAATGCTTTCAACAGATGAAATATCGACCGAACTCATGGAACGCTTGATACCATCGACCAAAACCAACGGTTCACTGTCGTTCCAGGTACTTGAGCCACGGATTACAATTTTTGCCTCTTCCTCACCAGGCTGGCCAGTACCTTGCGAAGTGATAACGCCAGGCAAGTTACCAGTGAGGGCCGAGCCCAAATCGTTGACACCTGCAGCTCGCTGCAATGTGGCACCTGTTGTTTGTGCAATAGCGCCCACAACTGACGCTTTCTTCTGTTGTCCATAACCGACAACCACAACTTCACTCAAGCCAACCATATCAGGCGAAAGTGAGATGTTGATCGGTGTAGAACCTTTTACGGTTATCTCTTCTGGAGTATAACCAATGTAGGTGAAAACTAAAACATCACCATCGGCAGCCTGCATACTGAAAGTACCGTCACCACCTGTAATCGTTCCGGACGTTGTACCTTTTACTACAACGCTTACACCCGGAATTGGCATTTGCTCCTCATCCAATATTTTACCCGTAACCTGATGTCTTTGGGCAAAAACGCTGAATGAGAGCAACAACATTGGCAGCATAGTGACTGCCAATTTCCATAGTCGAGGTCTCCTCATCATAAAATTTAGTTTGGTTATTAAATAGTCACTTTCAAAAAACGCAACACACGTTTTTTGTTTATCGTATCAAAAATAAAATTTCCCAACACAGAAAGAACCCTTTCACGCCCCAAATTTTGCAAAAAAAATCTTTCGAGAACATCTTTTATGGCTACACTTCACTCCACGAGTGTTACATTTTCCGCTTTTGTGCGTTACAAAAACATCGGCATCACGTTACGTTGATTTCAGCAAAAAAAAGCAAATCAAAAATATAGCCATCCGTTACACGAACAAAGAAAATAGGATTTTCAGTGTATTCTATTGCCTATAAAAAAAACGAGAATTGCACGGTCTGCATTATCACTCATGCACAAAAACTCACGCGCAACATTCCTGCTTACAAATAAACAATTCACGTACCAATCCGCATCGCATTTGGCGGATTCTGAGCCACGAACAGGCATGGCAAGAAATCTTATATAGACGTATAAAAAACCAATCATCAAACTATTCCGATTTTTCCGAAGCGATATCGTCTTGTTCTGCCTTTTCCACTGCCGGCTTGTTGGAATTTTGCTGTTGGCTCATGTATTCGTAAGGCGTAACACCAAACAAATCCTTGAAAGCTGTAGAGAAGTATGCAGGATTAGGAAATCCAACAATTGAGGCTACTTCGGCAATGCAATGATGTTTTTCAGACAACAATGTGGCGGCCTGCTGCAATCTAACATTACGTATGAAATCACTAGTAGCCTGGTTGGTAAGTTCCCTAAGTTTGCGATGCAAATGCACTCGACTAATGCCAACATTATTTGCGACCATTTCCACGCTCAATTTTGGATTGCTGATATTTGCATTAATCACTTTCATCACACGTTGCATTAAACGATCGTCAGGTGTTTCTATCTCAATCTTTTCAAGCTTTTCCTCTTGGCTCTGGTTTCCTTGATACTTGTTTTTCAGCGTCATGCGACTTTTAATGATATTTTGTACCGTATGGCGCAACACTTCAATGTTGAACGGTTTGGTAATGTAGGCATCAGCCCCCACATCCAGACCTGCTATCTTATCATTCTCAGTTGACAATGCTGTCAGCAAGACAACTGGCACATAATTTACGGTTATATTCTGTTTTATTTTTTGGCACAATGTCTTGCCATCCATCAAAGGCATCATAACGTCGCTGACGACAATATCTGGAGCATTGCGCAAAATAGATGTCCAAGCGTCTTGACCATTGGCACATTCCTGAACATGGAAATCGGAAGACAATTCCTCTTTTATATATTTCCGAATTTCCTCATCATCCTCGGCCAACAAAACATGAAATTTCGTTTTTGACTTAACCTTAGACTGTTGTTCACCTTGCACATCTTTCACCATTTCTTTCTTCTCGACAAACGAAGCGCGTTCCACTGCCAGAGTTTCTATTTCCTCCGGAGTTGCAATATCATTGCTAGACAAATGCTCCGCGCCCTTAGGCAACCTAATGGTAAAATGGCAGCCTGGCTTGCCATCGTTGTTTGCCGCGGTTATGGTTCCGTGATGAAGTTCGACAAGCGACTTGGTTAAATGCAAGCCGACACCCGTACCCGACACCGACATGTTCAAAGCGCCTCGAGATTGGTAAAAACGCTCAAATATTCTGGTCAAGTCATCCGAATCGATACCTGTGCCACTATCCTCTATGTCAATTTGGACATAATTGGCTAACGGCGTTTTCTTTGCCTTAGCATCGGCACCTTCAGTTATCTTGATGTTGATTTCTCCGTTGGCAGGAGTGAACTTAAATGCATTAGACAAGATATTCACTATTATCTTATCAAAATTACGGTAATCGACCCATACAGGAATTTGTGGGTTGTCGTGAACGCAGTTCAATTTTATTTTCTGTTGAGCCGACTGATATTCAAAATCGATGCAAATGTCCCGTATCATGCTGACAACGTCAACCTCCTGGAATCGCAATCTCATCTGGCCTTTATCGATCTTCCGTATATCCATCAGCTGATTGATCAGGTCAAGTATTCTATCAGCGTTGCGATACATGATACCATAGTTTTTCTGGCGTTCCGGATCGGAATCCGACCTCAACATTTTCTGCAACGGACCAATAATCAAAGTCATAGGAGTTCTTATTTCATGCGAAATGTTAATGAAGAATTGCAATTTAGCCTCATTTATATCTTCAGCATGCTTATGTTCAATTATCTTTTGCTTCATCTTGTAATCATACCGCAGATACATTGACACCAAAACTACAATTATGACAAAAAGCAGCGCATAACATATATATGCCAGCTTCGAAGCATACCATGGCGCGGCAATATATATGTAAAGCTTTCTTTCCTTTGAATACGAATTCGCGTCAACCGACCTAACCGAAAACTGATGTTTTCCTGGCTTCAAGTTACTGAACGACACTTTGTTGCCACCAGACTCCATGTGAATCCAGCCATTTCCGTCAAGACTGTACATATAGCCAATACGCTCTGGGTTGGCATACTCCATTGCCGTGAACTCGATACTGAAAGAATTGTCGAAATAAGAAAGGTAAACCTTATCTGCCTTTGTAATATCACAATCGACAATCTGCCGGTTGCCAGACATCATCCCCTTTGTAACTGCATTGTTGTGGATGTAGAAATTTGAGATGATGACTTTAGGTATCGAATAATGCTTCTTGATTTTTTGTGGGTTGAAGCTTATAAGGCCGTTGACACCGCCATAGAACAACGTTCCTTGTGAATTGACACAAGAAGCCGACTTGCTGAACTCGTTACACTGCAATCCGTCAGAAGCATAATAATTGGAGAAGAAATAGCTTTGCTTGATCAAGCAAGATATGCCATTGTTCGTACTGATCCACAAATTGCCGTCAGCATCACTCTCGATGGAAGATATGGAATTGCTAGGCAAACCGTATGAAGTGGTAAACCGGTCATTGGCGCCCGTCCTCGGGTCATAGCAAAACAAGCCATTCGATGTTCCAATCCAGATTTTTCCATCGCCATCCTCATGCAAAGCGTGTACAACCTCACCCGAGAGCAACCTGTTCTTGCCGAATGTTGACAGGAAATCATCGTTTTCGATATCAAGGCACCCCAGCCCATCGTAACATCCAAAGTACAGCTTGTTTTTGCACAAGAGCATCACGTTAACCCAAGCGTTAGGCAATTGATTCGCCAATGGCGAGCATTTAATGCCATTAGATATTGCCGGATAGAGCTTTTGTTCATACGTGCCAAGATTAATCCGGTAAATGCCCACGCCTGACACGGCAACCCACAAGTTTCCATGTTCATCCTCCACTATGTCATACACGCTTGTCGCCTGTTTCACATTTCCGTTGTCGGCAAAATGGAACGGCGTACACTTACCCGTATGAGGATTCAATCTGGACAATCCCTCCAAATAAGAGCCGACCCAAACATTGCCACGGGAATCCTTGTACACGCATAAAGCCGTTCTTGGCACCATATTCGACGGAACGTCAAGAGAATAGTGACGTTTGAGCGAATAATCCTTATTTAGCAAATAAATGCCATCGTTGTCTGTTCCAACCCAAATGTTATCATTTTTGTCACATGTAACAGACATTATGCAACACGAACCGACATTGTTTGTCGTTGAAGAACGGCTACCTATATATATAAAGTCATTCTCGGATACCGGTTCAAGAAGCACGCCTTGCTGGAAACACCCGAGCCACAAATTCTTGTGATTGTCACGCATGACTGAATGGACCTTCAATTTATGGCTGTTGAAGCCGAGCATATTTAGATTATAGTCCGAGATTTCATTCGTGCACGTATTGAACACCTTAAGACCACCGCCATCGGTGCCAAGAAGAATCGAGCATGAATCTTCAACATTCATATCGGCTATAGCGCCAAGTTGTCTCTGCTTGTCCGCCACCAATTCGAAAGCGTTTTCGTCTCTGATGTAGCGGACAAGATTTCCCGTAGATGAGCCCAAATAAACACAACCATCAGCGGTTTCCAACAAAGAAAAGCACGATTCGTTGCCGTCAAAATCGTAATGATTCACGACTCTGTAGCTTGAGTCAAGAACATAGACGCCATTATCCAAAGTCGCTATCCATATATAGCCGGCACTGTCGCGCAACAGTTTCTCGATATAAAAGCAATTCGGAAGAATCTCGAAATTCTGAACCAAGCGCAGCCCGCCTTCCTCACTTGAAAGACAGAATAGACCATGACCAGAAGTGCCCACAATCAATGTACCATCATTAGCCTCCACAAGCGAAGAAACGTTAATTCCCTGAGAAACCACGAAACCATCAATATAAGGTTGAATCTTCTTAAACTGACGAGTCGCCCTATCGTAGAGCTGAAGCCCGGCCAGCGTTCCGACAAAGAACCTGTTGTTAGAATCCTCGTATGTCAACCGCACGAAGTTGTTGCATAAAGACAAAGAATCGGACTCATTATTACGGAAAATGACGAATCCAGCACCGTCGTAACTCGTCAAACCGTCTTCAGTCGATACCCATATCACGCCGTCAAGATCCTGATAGACCTGATTGACCATACTAGACGACAATTCATGTTCCGATGTAAAAACGACGCAATTATTAGCACGAGATACCACCGAAAAAGACATTATTGCAACGACAATGCTGACAAATAATCTGGTTTTCATATAATTCACTATATTTCGAAATGCAAACATTCAAAAAAAAATCACTTCATACATTTGTTTCAGACATGACACAAACGAACTAATGCAAAAATAAATATAAAAAGCACAATTAATAAAAATTATTAAACTAAAATCCAATAATTTAAATTCACAACAAGAAACGTATAAGAAACATTATGTAACAAACACCACGAAATATGTTACAATGCGTAAAAAACGTGAAACGCGTTTATTGTGGCAAGAAAAAGGCAATATAGATATTCGTGGATGCAAAAAAAATGAGCAATGACACGCTGAAAACAGCAAAAAACTATAAGAAAAACTGATGTGGCTCTTCGGGTCATATCAGCTAGTGACTAATATCTATTAATAATTAACAAAAACTTTTGTATGATGAAAATGCATCAATTATGGAAAAACGCAGTGTTAGCACTGTCGACGATGCTGCTATCCGTCGGAGCTTTTGCCCAACACGAAGTAAAGGGTACGGTTCTCGACGAATCGCAAGCTCCCATTCCGGGAGCAACAGTAGTTATTAAAGGAACTACAACAGGTACCATTACCGCAGGCAATGGTGAATTCACCACGAAAGCAAACGATGGTGACGTGCTTGTAATTTCTTATGTAGGCTACGTTAATGAAGAAATTACCGTTAGCGGTAATGGTCCTTACACAATTGCTTTGGCACCAGACATGGTAGGCTTGAGCGAAGTTGTAGTCGTTGGTTATGGTACACAAAAGAAGAGCGACTTGACTGGTTCAGTTGCTTCAGTACGCTCTGACGATTTGAAGAAACTATCAATCACAGACGCCGCATCAGCTTTGCAAGGTAAGGCTTCAGGTGTTCAAATCTTGAACTACTCTGGTGCCCCAGGTGAAGGTGCCGCAATCCGCGTTCGTGGTTATTCTTCAAACTCTGGTAACATCGGCCCATTGTTGATTGTCGATGGTTTGAAGGTTGACAACATCCAATACCTAGACCCATCAATGATTGAGTCAATGGAAATCTTGAAGGATGCCGCATCAGCAGCAATCTACGGTGCTGAAGCAGGTAACGGTGTTGTACTTATCACCACAAAGAGTGGCGCAGACAAAGGCGACGGCACAATCACCTACAGCTACAAGTTGACTCAAAACAAATTGGCAAAGAAGCCAGGTGTAATGAACCGCGAGCAATTCATTGAATTCATGAACATGAAGGGCTATGGCGAAGACGTTACCGACATGATGTCATTGTATGACAATGGCGAAGACACTGATTGGGCTGACGCTTTGTTCGAAAAGGGCATCATGCAACAACACTCTTTGTCAATGCAAGGTGGCAACCCACGCGGACATTACTTCCTATCATTGAACTCACTTGACAACAACGGTATTGTGATTGGCGACAAAGATGTTTACAAACGTTTGTCAGCTCAAATCAACGCCGACTACAAGATTAAGGATTGGTTGCAAGTAGGCACTAACACCTCTATCGAGAAATGGGAAACCAAATCAGTATCACACATGTCAGAGACCAACTCAGTTATGATGGCCGTTATCCAGAACGACCCATTGACTCCAGTTTACTTTGACAGCTATGATGACTTCACCAATGATATGAAAAAGGCATACGACGGCAAGCAAGCAGGTTTTGAGGCATTCAACGGCCCTGACTTGATTGTAACCGACGACGAAGGCAGATACCTAGCCGTATCAAAGTATGTTCAAAACGACCACGGTTCACCACTTATCCAATTGTACCGTACAAACTCAACCAATGGTGGTACAACAATCCGTGGAACAGCATTCGCAAACTTCACTCCATTCAAGGGTTTTGTCTATACATCTCGCTTGGGCTACAGAATCAGCAGCAGCGCTGGACACAGCTACTCAACTCCATACTATGCAAACAGCATGGCATTGAACAAGCAATACAGCATTTCAGCTAACGCAAACACTGGCTTGTACTATCAATGGGAGAACTTCATCAACTACAACACTGAAATAGGCAAGAACGCTATCGGTGTAATGGCTGGTATGTCATTCATTGAAAACAAGAACGACAATGTCAGTGGTAGTGCTAATGGCGATGACATCTTGAACGGTTACGCAGAGAACTTCCAATATTTGAGCTACGTAAACGCAAAAGACGGCACGACAAAGAACATCAGCAACAGCCCAGGCCGTTCTGCCAACATGTCTTACTATGGTCGTTTGACTTACTCTTTCGACAACAAGTATAGCTTGCAGGCAAACTTCCGTGCTGACGCATTCGACACATCAAAACTTCCAGCATCAGACCGTTGGGGTAAATTCCCAGCATTCTCTGCAGGATGGACAATCAGCAACGAAAGCTTCATAAAGGACAACATCAGCCAAGACCTTCTTTCATTCTTGAAGATACGTGCATCTTGGGGACGTAACGGTAACATCAACGTATTGAACAACTACCCATACACTACATCAATTGCATACAACGGCAAGTGGTATCAATACGACCCAGAAGACGGAACACAGGTAATGGGTTCTCTACCTACAGGTTTGGCTAACCCAGACTTGAAATGGGAGACATCAGACCAGATTGACCTTGGTCTTGACGCACGCTTCCTTAACAGCCGCTTGACTCTTGGCATCGACTGGTACAAGAAGACAACAAAAGACCTTTTGGTTAGCGTAAAACCTCCATTGGAAGTAGGTATCGACCAAGTAACAAAGAACGGTGGCGAAATCGAAAACAAGGGTTTGGAATTTGAATTGGCATGGAAAGACAAAATTGGTGATTTCAACTACTCTATCAACGCCAACTTCTCATCACTTAAGAACGAAGTTACATACGTAGATCCAACTGTAGGTCGCGTGCTTGAAGGTTCATACTACGTAAACTCAATCCGCAACGCATTTGAGGAAGGCCACTCACTTTGGTACTTCTACGGATATGCAATTGACAAAGTCAACCCAGAAGATGGTTCATATACATTTAAGGATTTGGACGGTGACGGCCAAATTACAGATGCTGACCGTACAGACATTGGCCAAGGCATGCCAAAGTACACTTACGGCTTGACCATCAACTTGGAATACAAAGGATTTGACTTCACATTGTTTGGCAACGGTGTAGGTGGCAACAACATCTTCCCAATATTGTACCGTACCGACCGTATGTTCAACAACACATTGGACTACTACCGCAAGAACTCTTGGTCAGAAAACAACAAGAATGCAAAATTCGGCAACCCAGAGTTGTATGCAAATGATACCAAATATTGGGGATCAGACGCAAACATCTTCAAGGGCGACTACTTCAAGATCAAGCAAATCCAATTGGGCTACACTTTGCCAGCTGAATTGACAAAGAAAGCCTTCATCCAGAACATGAGAATATTTGTTTCACTTGAAGACTACTTCACAATCACCAAATACCCAGGACTTGATCCAGAAACAGCAACTACAAAAACTGCTTCACAATTGGGTATCGACATGGGTACATACCCAACAGCAAAGAAGACAGTCTTCGGTGTTAGTGTAACATTCTAAAAAACTGAAACGATATGAATAAGTTAAAATTATCAATATTATTAGGCGCATGTGCCATAATGGCAACATCGTGCGAAGACAAGCTTGATGAGGATCAGAAGGGTGTCATCTCAATGGAGACATTCTACACAACCGATGAAGATTCAGAAAATGCATTGGTAGGCTTGTACGACCAATTTGCACAGAACATCACTAACGCAGGCTTGCTAGGTATCCACAACGCAACATTCTTCACATACAACCTTTGCGGCGACGATATCTTGGCAGCTGGTGAGTTCTACGGCGACAACGACTTCATGGCTACACTTAACGAATTCCGTTATGCAACAGACCACGAAGACTTGACTGCTTGCTACAAATCATTCTACAGAATAATTTATGCAGCAAACCTGATAATCAACAACGTTCCAGAGCACAATCCAAATGGCATGTCAACAACACAAAAGCGTTGCGTTGCTGAAGCAAGAGTATTGCGTGCCTTCTCACACATGATGCTTGCCATAGTATGGAATGACCCTCCGAAAGTAACAGAGGTGCTTACAGGTAATGAGACAATCACCAATTGTGACCACAAAGAACTTCTTACTTGGTGTGCTGAAGAGTGCGCTGAAGCATACAACGACCTTACTGAACGCGAAAGCCCTGCAGACAAGAAGGCTACCGTTAAAGTAACAAAAGGCTTTGCAAAATTTGTAGAAGGTAAGTCTTTGATGTTCGCAGGTGACTTTGATGGTTCAAAAAAAGCTCTTAAGGAAGTGATTGCATCAGGCAAATACGAGCTTGTACCAGGCGAACGCATGAGAGAGACATTCCACACATACGGAGAGGCTAACGAAGAGGTAATCTTTGCTTCAAACATTGCAGAGAACACCAACATCGACGCATGGAGTGGCATGATCCAACGCAGTAACTGGATGTACTCAAACATCATGAACTGGCGTCTTGACCACCTTGCTCTTGCACCAGAGAACGTTAACACTGGATGGGGTGGTCTTGGCGTACGCGAAGACTATGTTGCTGACTTCCTTATGAACGATAACGGAAAGGTAGATCCAATACCAACTGCTGAACGTTCTTATCGTGTACAAGCTTACTTGAAGTACATCGACGATATAATGTACGAAATGAGCTATGGTGCAAGCGACTCTATAGATGGCCGTGCATTGACTCTTGACGAAAAGAAAGCAGATAGCAATAGAGGCATCAAGAAATCTCTTTACGGACAAGGCAAATGGCTAGAGTGGAAACGCCAGTTCAATACAGACGAAAACTACACTGGTCAGGCTTTTGCAAAGAGAAACACATTGGTAGCCCGCTATGCCGAGGTTCTTCTGTTGTATGCTGAAGCTTGCGCAAGAACAAACGACAACGATGGTTTGCAATACTTGAACGAAATTCAAAAACGTGCAGGTTCAAAAACTGAAAGTTCTGAATTGACACTTGACGCTGTTAAGCAAGAGAAGAGATTCGAAATGTTCCTTGAAGGTTGCCGCTGGCCAGATATGGTACGTTGGTATCAACAAGATAACGATGCAACCATATTTGACAGACTTAAGGACAACGGAAAGCACATTCCAAGTTTGTATGACAAGTACTCATTTGCAAAAGAAGACATTGGCAAAGCTGGCAACGTACACGAGTTCTACGTTGAATACAGCGAGCCAAACGAAGGCAAGCAAGTAGGCTTCACAAGCGCAGAAAAGTTCATGTACTTCCCATTCCCATTTGATGAGGTCAATATCAACAAGAATATTGTTCAACATCCAGGATGGTAATCAAAACATGCTTATAATAAAAATAGGTCAGCATTTTGCTGGCCTATTTTTTTTATAATATCCAAAAGCGACAATCACGAAGTCCGGTTTCTGGGAATACATTTGGGGCCGTGGCAAAATGAGCCATACAACATATAATGCAAATAGGAGCATATTCATTGTCTTCAATAGAAAAACTTATAGACAAAAATGGTCTTCATCGGGCCAGTTTATTAAATTTGTAGTGAAATTTTACAAAAAAGATTTTGAATTATATTTTAATTATCACTTAAACAAATGAACATGAAAAAATTAGCATTACAATTAGTTGCAGGCTTTATGGCTGTAAACAGTTTTGCCCAAATGCCAGGCGGAGGTTTTGGAGGATTTGGCGGAGTACAGAACGCAGCAGACACAATGCGCTATTCGCAAAAATTCATTGACATAAACTACGCAGGCGACACTGAAGGCTATCACATGCTTGACATTTACCTTCCGAAAGAAGTGAAAGACAGCTATCCAGTTGTTATCCACATATACGGAAGCGCATGGTTCAGCAACAACTCGAAAGGCGCAGCTGACCTGAATACCATCTGCGCGGCATACCTTGACGCCGGATATGCTGTAGTGACACCTAATCACCGTTCAAGCAACGACGCCAAATATCCTGCACAAATCAATGATATCAAGGCAGTAATCCGCTTTGTCAAGGGCAATGCCGACAAATACAATTTTGACACCACATTTGTAGCCACATCAGGTTTCTCATCGGGTGGACACCTTGCATCACTGGCAGCCACAACACGCAATGAAAAAATCGCAAACGTAGATGGATATGAAGTTGACCTTGAAGGCAACCTAGGCGCATTCACCAAATTCAGCAGCAACGTTGATGCCGCATGTGACTGGTCGGGTCCTGTCGATTTACAAAACATGGATTGCGGAGAAGCAATGAAAATGCCAACCTCGCCAGAAGAAGTAGTATTGGGCGTTCCTATGGCAGGAAACGAAAACAGATATAAGGCACTAAGCGCAACAGCCTACATCGACCCTACCGACCCTCCTATCATTGTTTGCCACGGCAAGAAAGACAATGTTGTTCCTTTCTGTCAAGGAGAACGTTTCTACAATGCACTAAAGGAGAAAGGCGTAAAAACCGAATTTGTGCCTGTTGAAGATGGTGGACACGGATTCAACATGTATTCAAAAGAGAATTTGGCAAAAGCCGTGAACTTCCTAAACGAAGCACGTAACGCCAAGAAATAACACTGATGAAACGAAAACAGAAAAGCCTGCATCTGCAGGCTTTTTTGTTTTATGGCATTTAAATTATAGCTTTTGAGCTCAATGCCTATGCAAAATGGGTCACGCAGCCGTATTTCACAAAGCCGAATATTTAAATATTGTCGCGAACCTATACTTCAACAACTGCTACTCAAACAATTCAGCATCGGCATGATTCCGTATTCTGCCTATTTCCTCCACTGTGAAACGTGCCGCATGCTCACCCAAATCAGGGATGTTGAACGACTTCAATGTACGATCGTAGAAATGAGGATCACGCTGTGGCAGCACAAAAGCCTTTGACACAACGCCACTATCGCTGACATGACAAATATAAGGCTTGCCATATTGTCCGTCACCACGCTTGCTTGCAAACACGAACCAACGCGAATTTGATGACCAGCTATGATAAGTGTCGGACCTGTCGGAATTGGCGTCTGACATATCGGCAAATGAGCCGTCGCATAGATTCATCATTTGCAAATCACATTCTCGGTGCCATATCGGGAATGTTCCGTAATCAGCCACAGTATATAGCAGCCACTTGCCATCAGGAGATGCTTTTGGATGGCATACCGAGCCTTTATACTGATTGGCATCCCATATCAGCTCAGGCTCTCCCACCTCACCTGTTTCCGGATTAAACGGCATTCTATACAATGAATAACGAAGCCTCTTAATATCTTGAGGCAATGGAAGCGTATCGGCTGCACAATAGAATATGGAACGTCCATCGGCACTAAAGCAAGGGAATGTTTCCAGCACATCGGCCCGGTTCAATGATTCAGGAAGAAGGATTCGATTATTATCGAAATCGGCCAAACAAACGTCAGACTTTGAGTCATAAACCTCTAGTCTATTCTCCGCCTTTGTATGGAACGACGGGATAACCTTATTATATGAGAACACACCCCACCGACCGCCCGGATGTAATTCGCCATATACCGTACCTGCAAACATTGAATCGGTTTTCAGATTCAGCTTGCGCAACGTGCCTTTACTGCTCAAGATTGCACCGCCTTTGGGTCCACGCAGGTAAAACATGGAGTTGTCGCCCTTATGTATATGGCAATTCATGCAAGAATTGGCCGTATTGTAGTATGACGACAATAGTCTTTCATCAAAATTCGACATGTTGCGCTCATATATTTCCACCCAGTTGCTGACCTCGTAGGCAGGCTCCAGCAAACGGTACGTAAGATATGGATCAATGGAATCGGAGCTTACGGCAATTGTCCAATCGCCCATGAGCGAGCTATGCACATTTATGCAACCTCCCTTTGCCGACGACAATAGCGACGCCCACTTGTCTTGCGGCAAGCACACATCGCGACCTTTGATGGTACATGAAAAATCTCCGCTGGTAAAAGTCGTAATTGCCTTTCCTCCTGTATAATAGAAATTTAGCGGAGCGATATTGCAAGGCACAACCACATTGCGATAATCAGGATACATGCCTATTGCGTCTCCCGCATTATCGGAGCACGCACAGAACGGCAAAACCAACAATAACAAGAAAAATCTACTACTACTCATTTCCTGCAAAATTGAAATAAAACCAATAAGAGTTGCCGAACCTAGTCTGCAACTTTTCGAACGACTCGTCGGATGGCGCCATGTAAAAGTCGCAATATGTACGGAAATCGTTGAACAAATACTTGCTGACGCCATACTTATCGAGATTCTCCTTTGTAAGCTGATTGTCACCTGCCAAGTATACGATGACAGCCTCATCATATAATTTAGACTTCACCTTGCCCGGTTGATAATCTTCGATAAAAGTCGCTATATCTTTTCTTAACAGGCTATAGCAGAGCAAATACTCGTAAGCCATCATGTTGTCAGGGTTCGACTCAAGAAGATTAAGCAAGGCCAATCTATTCTGACCAGAAAAAATCACGGTGTCAGTCTTTGGCACGAATGGCAATTTTTCCTTCCAAACATCATCAACAGGCGAACCCAGCAAACGCTCGTACTTGGCGACAGAGGCATCGTCGCCATTGATATGCGCAATTTGTGCAAGACGTCGATAGAATCGGGCGCCGGACTGACTTGGAGAGAATGCCAAGCCTAACATTGTTGCATGTTCCGACAATATGATTTCGCCAAGCTGATACCAAGATTCGCCTGCGCAACTGATATACAATGGCCTGGAGCCTTGCTTTATAGGCAAGAACAAACCGTTTTCAAAAGGCTGGTAATAGTTCAGCAGCTCCTGGCTCAGCCGTCCCTGTTTGGCCATTGCAATGTTATGGAAATATGTTCCAAGCAAAGTCTCCCGATCTTCTTCAGTCAAGCGAGCGACTTCCGTCCAATTACCGTGCTCAGCCTCAACAATCAGGCTAAATTGCCACTCTGATTCAGGTGTAGGCGCGCCATATACCTTCCACATCTGCGAGAATGACAAATCCATCTCTTTTGCAAACGTGAAATAGCTGGAAAAATATAGGCGAAAGACTACGGCAAACACCACGAGCACTGCCAAGACCGACGAGAAAATCCAATTTTTGGAATGAAAAAATTCCTTCTTCATTTACTTACAAGTTAAACAACAGTCTTACATTACATTTAATGGGATATATATATTTCCCAATTATGAAAATTCACAAAACAGACCGATCAACAATCTTCTGAATAATTCCGAATTTTTGCCGTCACCTTTGCAGGTCTTTTCTCTGTCACATTGCCTGCTCCACACGTCATTCAATCTGTCTGACAACATTTTCGGAATCGCCACAAGCAATTCAAGAACGACCCTTAAATCGAATGCAGAAAAGAGCATAAGATTTGATGTAAAAATATCTTTTATGCAGAAAAACTCATTGTCAATAGATGAAAATATTGCAAAAGAATTCAGAAAAACACTTCGAAAATAATTTTATTTTGCAATCAGGAATAAATGTGATTATGAAACATGCCTTAACCATACTGTTGCTGATGCTTTTTCTATCGGCATACACGCAAGAAAAAGACACTTTGCTGGTAGTGCAAATTGAGATGGACGAGGAAGTCGGGCCCAAGCTATGGCTAAAGACCCAAAGAGCCTTCGACTTAGCAACCAAAGACAGCGCCGACCTTATACTGATACACATGAACACCTACGGAGGTGCCGTCATTGATGCCGACTCGATAAGGACACGAATACTGAACAGCAAGATTCCTGTAATAGCATTCATCGACAACAACGCGGCCTCGGCAGGAGCACTTATAGCCATGTCGTGTGACAAGATATACATGCGCAAAGGTGCAAACATTGGCGCCGCCACAGTTGTCAACCAGACTGGCGAAGCAATGCCAGACAAATACCAAAGCTATATGCGAAGCATGATGCGCTCCACCGCAGAATCGCACGGGTGCGACACTATAATAACCAACGGCGACACATCACTAGTATGGAAGCGCAACCCGCAAATTGCAGAGGCAATGGTCGACCAAGACCTTTACATTGCCAATGTAATTGACAGCGGAAAAGTACTGACGCTGACTGCAAGCGAAGCCATGCGCCTCGGTTTTTGTGAAGGAATGGCAGAAACCATACAGGAAGTTCTGGAACAATCAGACTACCAACCTGCGGTAATAAAGCAATATGAGCCATCGGGCATGGACAATCTACTAGGCTGGCTCATGTCACCGACCTTGCAAGGACTGCTAATCATGGCCATCATTGGTGGCATATACTTTGAAATGCAATCGCCGGGCTTGGGTTTTCCAAGCATTGTGGCGCTGCTGGCCGCAATACTGTACTTTGCGCCACTATACCTTGAAGGATTGGCCGCTCACTGGGAAATCGCGATTTTCATATTAGGCATAATATTGATAATTGTGGAAATATTCGCCTTTCCAGGATTTGGCGTATGTGGGATAACTGGCGCCGTACTGACTGTGGCCGGGCTGACACTGGCCATGATTGGAAATTTCGGCAATGAGGGACCGGCCTATGCCATAAATCCTGACGACATTGCAAAAGCATTCTTGACGGTAATAGTATCGGCAACAGTCTCAATTGCCGGATGCATCTGGATAAGTTCCAAATTCTACACAGCCACAATATTCGGCAACAGGCTTTCACTAACTGCCAACCAACAGACAAAGGACGGATACATTGCCGTAAAGCCAGATCTGAGCCGATATATAGGCAAAAAAGGCATTGCTGAGACCAATCTTCGACCTTCTGGAAAAATAGACATCGACGGACATTCGCTAGACGCAAAATCAGTATCGGGATTTGTTGAGAAAGGCTCCAAAATAGAAGTCGTAGGGTGCGAAATAGGACAATTGTACGTGAAATAATAAAGCAAAACGATGGGACACACAGAGGAACGCTCAGCAACAGTTGGACAGGCATTTGCCATTTTGGCGATATTCATTTTTATAACAATACCACTATCACTGCTTGCTGGATATTTCCTGGTCCATAATCCAGGATGCAAATCGCTGATTTCGCTTGTAAGCTACATTGCGCAACTTCTGTTGACCATAATCATTGCAAGGCAATTTTTCAGCATCAAATCCATCGATACGGCTGCAGTACGTCCGAAAATATACATCATCTCCTTCTTTGGCTTGTATGCAATGTCGACAATGGCAGAATTGATAATATCACAGATACCGATGCCCGACATGATTAAGCAATTGTTTGAAAATGCAATCACACTTGACTTTGCAGGATACCTCACGGTAGGCGTCGCCGCGCCAATTCTGGAAGAGATATTGTTTCGTGGCATCATACTGTCGCTGCTTCTAAAAAGATACAACCCACAAAAGGCAATTCTTTGGTCTGCCCTGATATTCGGAATTGCACACCTTAACCCATGGCAATTCATTGCCGCATTTATGATTGGCTATGCCATAGGTTGGCTATTCTACAACACAAAAAGCATCTGGATCGGCATATTTATCCATTGGGTGAACAATTCCACCGGGTTCATGATTGGCTACATCACAAACGATATCAACACGTCTGTTACGGATTGGATCAACGGACCGCTATATCAAATATTGACATTTACTGCATGCGCAACAATCATCCTGTGCATTTACAAGGTGCTTAAAAAGGAATTCTCCAAGCCTTAAGCCGATACCATTGCAAAAGCACTCCATATAAAGCAAGAATGGCAACCTAGCGAAAGATTGCCATTCTTGTCTTTAACAGCCGTTTTAAGGCTATTGTTTTATCATTCTTATTATTACCGGTTCATGACCTGCTATTGTAACTTTAGCGAAGTACAAGCCTGCGCCTAGGCCTAACGTGACATGCGAGATGTCGATTTGGTGCAAGCCTTGCATGAACACATCGTCGGCAAGCTGCGACAGCATCTGGCCTTGCGCCGTGAACAGCTCAACCACGACTTTGGCATCAGCCGACTGCTCCCACACGATTGCCGCATTGTCGGCAAATGGGTTTGGATAGCACATTGCATATATTTCAGCTACATTGGCATTTTCATCAATTGCATCGGCAATATGAATTCTTCGAGATGGGTAAAAATTGTCATTTTCGAAACCAGGAGTCCCATACGCCACAGATTTTTCCCAAACATACGCCTTGCTGTTATCGGCAAAAGGATCGGACAAAGACAATGTAGCGCCTGCATTATTGCTCTTTTTGGGCCAAACCGGACTATTACCATATTCAACCTCATCAATCAAAATGTCTTTTCTGTCATACAGCAAGATTGCATCATCTTTTTTCATTCCGAACTTGAAATTTCCGATGGCGTTTTTGGTTTCACTCCAAAATTCAAGCAACCTTTTTTTGTTCTCGCAAACAACTAAATATCCATACGCAGGAATGACCGTGCCCTTAGGGAACACGAATCTTGAAGTGTCAGATGCCGATTTCATTGTCCAATCTGAAATGTCGATATCGGTTGCAGTAGTGTTGAACAACTCTATCCAGTCCCGTGTGTCCTGTTCCGACGCAGATTTATGATTTATTTCGTTAATTACCACAACGCCATAAGGCACGTCATCAGGTTCAAACAAAGCGGTAAAAGTCGAGTTTTTGCCCAATGCGACTATCAGTTCCGGAGATTCCTCATCGTTTTCAATCCAACGGACGAACCTATACCCCGGCGCTGGAATTGCCCGTAAAACGATTGGATTCCAGGCGAAGTACGTACCCTTCCACGGGAATTCATCAATAATAAGGCTATTAAGCTGCACATAACCTGCATTAGAATCAGAGACGTTTACTGTCAAGCTCACATCATTTCCGACAGAGAATCGGGACCGTATATAGTCACGCATGTATTGTGGTCTATTCCTTGCGAATGTTTTCATGGCATTGACGTTTTCTTTCCAATTGCCAATGGCTTTCCATTTACGATTATGATATACAATTTCATCCGATATGTCATTTGCCAGACTATCAATATATGCTGTAACTACAGCTGGACTAAACTCGACATTAAACCGGTCAGCGAACCTGTTTATGAAATCACGTTTGAACTGGCTGTTGGCAAGCAGTTTACGCAATATTGTCGCCGACACCGCTGAATTGTCAATGCAAGACGACAGCATATCGTTATCGTACTCGCTATCGTATAATCCGAAACCGAAATCAGTATCATACGCCACCCAACGCCAACGGCCATCTGGCATTTGTGGATGCCAAAATTTGACGTTGTTGCCTGGCCAATCGTCATTATTGCAATAAATTTCAAGAACCATATACTCCATAAACTCATCGACATCGATGATAGTCTTCACATATTCATAGTTATTATCGTTGGCCATTGAGTTCGAAGTCAGGAAGCTATTCATCGACCTATAATGGGAATTGCCACCTTCAATTACCGAGCCTTGGCTTTCCAATAAATCGACATCATCAGAGGACACATACGAGTGGTTATCTTCCAGATAATACTTGCTGATTTTTTCGCGCATGTTGAGAATTCCCCAATACGAGCCATTCAAATACACGACAGAAGGACGATATGCCTGAATATCGATATTGCGATTTCGGACCAGGCCGGTAATCATTGCATCACGGAACATCGTGCTATAAATGTCGTTGCCGGAATTTCGCAACAGGAATGACCTGAAATGTGAGATTTCCTTACTGTTGAACGGATGGAAATCGAAGGAGTCATTTCCGTATGCGCCACGGGCATGCAACGCAAATGACTTTTGTGCCGATGCACGACTCCATGCGCCTGCAATCTTGACGCCAGCATCCTGATTTAGGATTTGCCGGCCATCAGTCCAATACAATTCCACATGCATTGGTCTTTCCCAATCCTGGTGGTAGTTTGCCCCGTAATGAGGATCTTCTGTGGCCGCATTAGGCCCCTCGACATATATGCCGTAATTGTAGTCGTATAAATTATAAGGGTCAGTGACCAACGAAAACACAGGCAAATTGATGTCTTGTCTTACAAACAGGTATGACTGCGTAGATGGCTGGCCCGAAAGCAACGAGTCGCCAAAAGCGATAGCTCTTATGACCGTTGTCTTATACACTTCAATTGGTTCAGTGAAGACATCAGACTCCGGCGTCGGCACCTCACCATTTGTTGTATAATAAATGGGGCCACCGACATTAGACGTAAGCATAACGACGGTGTCGGTGGCATAGAAGCCTCCTGGCGGATCAAAGAAGACTGCACATGCGCTATCCGTCAAGTATGCCTTTGTCGTATTGGCATAGCCGAAAGTTGGCTGTTCATAAAAAGCCCACGTTCCGGAGCCATCTTCGAGCAAGCCACGAGACTTGTTGTTTGGAACAGACCTGCCATCAGTCTTATGGATAATATTATTGCTGGCATCTGTCAAGAAAAGACTCTCGCCTTCAGACGAAAGGCTGAAATTCGCATGCAAATTCTTGCTGTCATTTTCAGGAGACAAATCCAATATATCATCGACACTGCCGTTACCTGGTTCTGTTGACATTGCCGTAAGAAATGGTATCAGCAGCAAGTCGCTAGAAGTGTTTGATACATTATGGATTCGTGCAGCAAATGTGTTCTCGCCCTCACGAAGGTAATTTCTGAAATCAGACAAATTTATGCGAAGAGTCTTTTTCCCGTTGCTGATCAACGGATTGACATAACTTGGCGACGCTTCGTCAAAAACTGGGTCAACGCCACTCTTCCCCAAGTTTTCACGAGCCACTTCAACTCCATTAATATATACGACAAAACCATCGTCGTAATCCAAATTCAAGACGAGCCTGTCTATCTTGTCAATGCCATTTACCTGAAACTTGTTGCGCACGAATATTGACATTGTGCCAGAAGGCACCTGAGTCTCAACATTTGAGTTTCCGTAACCGAACCCACTGACACCCTTTTCCCACTCCTTGTCATCAAAAGAATCGGAATACCATTTCGCATCAATCAGCTTTGAACCAACGGCGTATCGGAATTCAGTTGACCTTCCTATAAGAGGGACGGGATATGTAACCTTGCCTTCACTGCACTCATACCTATCTTTGCCTGAAGCGTATATGCACAAAAACGACTTGGAACGAATGGTTATTTCAGGGAAAGTCCATTTAGACAGGTTCCGGACATCGTCAGACAAATGCCAATTTGCCAAATTCACATCGCTGTCGCTAACGTTATACAGTTCTATCCAATCGGAATAGTCGCCATCCTCATCAACCATATTCGTCGTTGACCCACAATATTCATTTATGACAACTTGCGCATCTGCACAAATGGATGCCGTAAACAATATCAATATTGAGAGAAATATCTTTCTGAACATTTCTTCCGTTTTCTCAAAGATAAAACAAAAGGCATTGGATGAATATCCGACATTTGACTTTTAAATCGATATACTCATATAAGCACTCCATATAAAGCAAGAATGGCAACCTAGCGAAAGATTGCCATTCTAGTCTTTAACAGTCGTCTTAAGGCTACTGCTTTATCATTCTTATTATTACCGGTTCCTGACCTGCTATTGTAACTTTAGCGAAGTACAAGCCTGCGCCTAGGCCTGACGTGACATGCGAGATGTCGATTTGGTGCAAGCCTTGCATGTACACCTCGTCGGCAAGCTGCGACAGCATCTGGCCTTGCGCCGTGAACAGCTCAACCACGACATTGGCATCAGCCGACTGCTCCCACACGATTGCCACATTGTCGGCAAATGGGTTTGGGTAGCACATTGCATATATTTCAGCTACAGGTTCTTCCTCAACATCTACAAATGACAAATCGGCAATGCTGAAATCGGAATGCGAAGGACGCGAAACGCCATTTTTGTAGCCTGGCGTTCCGTATATGTCGTCTTCAGTCCAATTTGACACTTCATAATTGTCATCATAAGGGTCGACAAGTGACATTGTATAGCCATTGCCGTTTGCGTCGGGCCAGTTCTTGCTGTCATATTCCACCTCGTCAATCAAAGCACCCTCAGAGTCGTATAGTTTGACGATGTCGGCCTTGCCTAAACCGAATTGGAAATTGCCGATGGTGTTTGACAGATTCGGCCAAAACTTCAGCATCTTGTTTTGATTTTCGCAAATCACCAGATAGCCATAAGGTGCGATTTTTGTACCGACAGGAAACTTATATGCATCGCCCATATCGTCGTCGGCAATGACCCAGTTCGACAAATCGATTGCGGCGGCAGTTGTATTGTACAACTCAATCCAGTCCTTAGTATCTTGACCGTCGCTCGACTTATAGTTGATTTCATTGATTACCACGCTGTTGTAATCATTATCTTCAGCTTCGAACACAGCCTTGTATGTATCTGCCGACTTTAACTTGACTTGTATTCCGGCATGTGTCTCGAAAGCCTCGCCATCGCCATTTTCCCAACGTACGAACTTATACCCAGGGCGGGCGACTGCGCGAATTGAGATTGGCACATTTTCAAAATACTTGCCACTCCAAGGGAACGACTTAAGCGTCAATGAATTCAATTGTATGTAGCCACATTTTGCATCGTTGACGTCGATGGTGACACGAATGTCCTTGCCAACACCAAAATGAGTACGTAGGTTTTCACGCATCGTGGTTGGCCTATCTGCGGCAAAGTTCTTCATGTTCTCGACGTTTCCTCGATTGTCGCCCAAACCCCAACGGCTGTTGTGATAGCCGATTTCGGACTGGATATTGCCGTTAAGGCTGTCGATTAGGGCAACTATGTTCTTTTTCAGGAATTCATAGTTCATTCGGTCGGCGAAGCGGTTCGACAAATCATTCACGAATTTTGTGTTTTGCGTCAAATTGCGGAACAGCTCGTTTGCCCAAGTGTTGCCATGAATGTCACGCTCCGACAGGCACGAGCCTAGCTTGTCGTTGCCAGCCTGATTTCCCCAAATTGAATAAGACTGGTCGGTGTCATAAAGGAACCATCTCCAACGAGAGCCACGGTCCTGCGACTTCCAGAATTTCACGTTGTTGTGTGGCCAGTCGTCGTTGCCACCATATATTTCAGACACCATGTACTCTATATACTCGTCAAGGTCGATTTGCGTAGCGACATACTGATAGCAAGCATTGTCGGTCATATCGTTAGAGTTCATGTAGTCAATCAATGCATCGTAGTCATCGATGGTGCCCTCTGATGCCGACAAATCTCTTGTGACATCGCTTGCCACAATCAGGTTGACCTCATCAGGATCAACATATGGATAGTGATTGGCGACATAATGCTCATTAAGTTTTTCACGAATGTTGAGCACACCCCAATACTCGCCGTTAAGGAACACGACTGACGGCTGATAAGCCTGAATATCGACATTGTCGTTACGGACAAGATGTGTAATCATTGCATCGCGGAAGTGGGTGTTTCCGAAATCGTTGCCAGAATCGCGAAGTGTGAAGGCGCGAAAAGAGGTTATGTCGATTTCATCGAACAGCTTGCAATCGAAAGTCTTCTTTCCGTACGACTTGCGGGCATGCAGGGAGAGCGACTTTTGCTTGTTCATGCGGCTGTAGGCGCCGGCAATTTGCACGCCAGCATCCTGGTCGAGCAATTTTGCGCCATCGACAGCGTACATCTCAACGTGGATTGGGCGTTCCCAATCTTCGTGATAGTTCGCGCCCCTATGTGGGTCAGCCATCTCGTAGCTGTCGCCCAGCACGTAAATGCCGGTTTGCCTATTCCACAAGTTTTCAGGATCGGTTGTCAGCGAGAATACCGGCATGTCAAATGTAGAGGCATGGTCGAGATACTTGTTTGGATTGACCGTAATGGTTTGCTGCGGGCCCCACCAGCCTCCCCACGAGGTTTGTTTCGTGATTGGCTCGCCTTGGTCGTTCCTATCGACCCAATGCAATTTGTTGCCGAAGATGTATGTTTGGGTTGTAGGCTGCGCCGGCATCAGATTCTCGTTGAAGGTTATGGCACGGATTACGGTTGTAGTGTCAACTGTGATTGGTTCGGTATAAAGCAACGACGAATCGGTTGGATAAGAGCAATCGAGCGTATAATAGATAGGTGTGCCACCGTCGGTTGACAACGTAATGGTGACGGCCGAATTCATTATGCCACCAGATGGCGAGATTTTGACCTTGGCTGTTGTTGTGTTGCTGAAGGCCTTTGTCGTATTGGATGCGCCCGGAGTGGGTTCTGCAAAAAAGGCCCAGACATCGGAAGCATCGGGGTTAAGTCCACGGCTGACATCGTTAGGGACAACCGTGCTATCAGTCTTGTGAATGACGGCACCCGAGGCATCGGTCAGATACAGGGATTCGCCATCGGCTGAAATGTTGAAGTTTGTATGCAGATACTTTCCTTCGCCGACAGTGGTCCTATTCTTGTCAGATGCGAAAACCAGCAAGTAGGAATTGGCTTGCAAGACCACATCGGGGAATGTCCACTTGAGCAAGTCGCTGTTCTTGTCGGACAAGTGCCAGCCTTTCAGGTTTACAGAATCGGCCGAACTGTTATAGAGTTCGATCCAGTCGGAATTGTCGCCATCCTCATCGAGGAACGATGTGGAGCTGGAGCAATACTCGTTAATTACGATTTGTGCGTTTGCAGATGAGATGACTGCGATTGCGGCAGTAAATGCCACGCATAGTTTTTTCAAGTCCATTATTTTAGTTTTTGTTTTTTTGTTTTCGATTTCAGCAGATAATCGCCAAATGTAATCACTGAAGGGTGCCAGACGCTATTTTTTATACGGATTGCATTTTTTCGACTACCAATGCGCATTATTCCTGAATTTTAGATTTTATGCATATGCTTACGCAACTTTTTCATATTCTGAAGGAATGTCTTGCGCACGATTGGATCTTGCGCCCAATTTGGATATTTGTTGGGTTGCGTTGACTGCGTCGTGAAATTGACGCTTATTGTGTTTTCGCTGACTGGGACAATCTCCCAGCTGGCGCTGAACGTGTCGAGGCGCTCAATGTTTTTCTTTTTTGGCACCAGGTCGGTCTGCTGGTATATGTTCAGCGTTATCCTGTCGTTCTTGCGTGTCACCACATACTTCGACACAAAATCCTGCTTCCCGACAGGCCAGGGCGCATCCATCATGGTATAGACAAACCATTCGTCACTGCTGTTTCGGCTGATGACATGACATTCATCGACATTGCTCATCCAATAGTCAATCTTGCCGACATCGGTCAAGACGGCCAAAAGCTCTTCTGGCTTGCATTTGAGAATCATCTTGCCCGAACGCTCGCGGGCACGTTGCTTATCGAGCGACACCCAACGTTCGAAGACTTTAATGTCTTTGTCTTGAGTGACCAAAACCCAATCGGAATCTTTTTCCGATTCACCCGCAAAAGATGCCTTGCCAATCAATATGCTGATTAGCAAAACGAAAAGACAGATTGCACGTTTTGTAAAATTCGTTTTCATAAAACGATGCGAATCTACAAACTAAAACCTAATATCAAAACAAAAATTGGCAATAAGGGCGTTGTTGGGGTGTTATAAAATAAATAGAGTAACCATCTCAGTGCAATTATTTTTCAAAACCTTCGCCAACAATTCAAGCAAATGGGCAACATTTGGCGAACGTGGCAAGTTTCAGATTGCAACATTTTGAATTTCAAATTTATGGCGATTAAAAAAAAGCACTGTAACCAATTTGTATTTCACTCTACAGCATTTGCATTTTTCTCATCACTTACACAGTATCTGTAAAGTAAATCTAAATTAATCGAATCAATCTTTTGATGAGACGATGCCTTATTTGGCATATAAATGCCCTTTATCTTCAGCGACCTGTCAATTGCCATGTAGTATGGAAACTGCATTAGTTCTGCTTGAATGTACATATTGCGGCAATTCAAGACAATACGATTCGACAAACCATATTCCTTTATTTGTTCGCTAATCTTTTCTCCCTTGCTACAATTCCCAATGAATATTACATTTTCACAACCGACTTTACTCAAATTATAAAGTGCATAATCAGTGCATTGCTGACAATAATTGTCAGAGTATCTACATATCAAAAGATTATTATTTTCCTCGAAAAATTTTTTCAGACTCACTTTGCTACCATTAACGTCACGTAAATCAATAATGTCTTCATTTAATATTTGTCCACAATTCTTAATGTTTAAATCAAATTGAGGGGACATTGTAACATTGGAGCTTATGAGGTTTTTCACCATAACATCTTTTACAGACAACAGTTCAGTAAGCACGGCATTTCTATATGCAAGCAAACCGCAAAGCACAAACATTGTAGCCAATAGGGCAACAATCAACACTCTACTTTTCATCGTCGTCAAACGGCTTTAGCTTGAAAAACACCAGCAACGGATTGTCGTCCTCTTTTTGGCTACGGATTTTGGCAAGGTCATCGGGCGAAAGCATATTTTTGTAGTATTCAGCAAAATTACTCTGGTCGGAAAAATCCTGAACACTGACAAAATAATCGTTGTAAACGCCACGTATGTCCATTTCGAAGGGAAAGTCGCCTTTCCAACCTTTTCCTACGACAATTGCGCCATTTGCCTTATCCCTGAAAACGTGTAAAAGAGAAACCTTAGACAGACCGAAGTACTGATGGCTGGATGTTTCATGATAAAAGAAAAAGCTATAGTGTTCCGACATCCCTTTTGAGAATTGCTCCATGTCCACTGCGGCGGCATCGTCGAACCTGTCACTTGAAAAGTCCAGATAATATTTGGGGACGAATCCACTTCGGTCAAGGAAATATATAGCGCCTTCTTTCGTCGGCACCACAGCCACATTCAAATCCCGATTGAAGTTCACCCAATCTGAGTTGCCGTACGCAACCTTTTCAACGCTCTTAAGATGCGCGGAAATTGGTTTGAATTTGTTGTCAACATACAGCACTGTAGCTTCTGGATATTTTTCACACATGTAACCTCCATCGTCAGTCAAGACGAAACCACCCGGCACCTTTTTCATTGACGAGAAATGGTATGGAATGTCTTCATTGCGAAGAAAATAGCCTGTTGGAGTATAGTGCATTATCTTGGGCTGTTGAAACACTATCAGCTCGTTATTTTCAGCATCAAAATCAGCGTCGCGCATGTCAGCAATCTCGCCAGGCCCGTTTCCTACCAACAATTTATTTACAAACTTTCCATCGAAGTCAAATATATAAATCTGACGAGGACGTGGTGCCATTACATAAATAAGCGAATCTGAAAAAAAGACATTGCTCACTGCCCGCAAAAGACTCTTGTCGGTTGTTTCAAGCGACACCACTTTAACTTCGGAAACATATTTCCCGTACAGTTTGTCGAGTGCCCTATCGGTTAAATGCGGGTTCACATCAATAACCTCCACCTCGTCGTGTGCTTTTTGGGAACCCGATGAGCACGAAATAAGACATGCCAAAAGCACAAGTGAAGCTATTTTATTTGCATACAGTGCGACTTTCGCACCGTATGCAAACAAATCATTAACCACCATAAGAGTAATGACGTTCATTTTTTGGTGAGCATGCATCTTTAGAAGATCCATCGCAAAAATAAAATATATCCTGATACTCTATTCGAGAGTAATATGTGCCATTGATGTATCCTGAGCCCTCACTCTTAACACAATCTTCCTTACAGAAATCGAGTTTTCCTTCCGTACAAGTGTATTTGTCTTCAGAAGACCTGTTTTCCTGCCCCTCTGCAATATTCTCCAAGTTCAGCAACGAAAGTTCGTCCTTTTCAATTCGCACCTCGTTAGCCAGATACACATTAGTTCCAGCTACAGCCACAACGGCCATGCCAAGAATTGTTTTTTTTAGTTTCATTTTTTTAAATTTAAAAATTTAGTTAAATGCCATACAATCCACCGCATGGCTTGGTGGCTAATCTTTCACTTAATGCGCATTGTTTTTAGCGCATCAAATCAAAAAAAAAAAAAAAACGATTCTCCAAATTTCCATTTAACTTTTTGATAAACATCTTTCATTTTTCTCTCAAACCTTCGCCAACAATTCAAGCAAATGGGCAACATTTGGCGAACGTGGCAAGTTTCAGGCAACTACACCCAAACAACGTCATCACATTTGATTCATCATTAATGGAAATCGAACTTATAACTAAACCCAAAGAGTCTGCAAAAAATAATACATATTTCTTACTTTTGCCAAATCAACAATTTATGGTCATGAAGGTAAAAGAGAAATTGAAAGACGTTTCGTTTGTCAAACGCAACCTTATCCGCCTGGGAAAATTCATCGGATTCTATCTATTTGTGTTCATAGCACTTGGCATCTTCCTGCGCTTGTACACGCACCATGGGAAAACAATATCAGTGCCGGAATTCAAAGGCGTGATGCCGGCACGTGCCACACAAATAGCAAGGCACGAGAACCTTCAGGTGCAGATAATCGACTCAACATTCATCGACTATATGCCAAAAGGCTGCATTGTTGACCAAAATCCACGGCCAGGAACGCACGTAAAGCGCAACCGCACAATATTCGTCACGACAAACGCGTTTAACAGGGCAAGAGTTGAAATGCCGAAATTGGTTGGCCTATCGTACAGACAAGGCAAGGCCACGCTTGAAATGCAAGGCTTGCGTGTAGGCAAACTGATTTACAGGCCCGACTTCGCAAAAAACAACATTCTGAAGCAAATGCACAATGGAGAGGCCATAGCGGAAGGCACGCCAATTGAAAAAGGCGAGACCATCGACCTTGTCCTTGGCGACGGACACGGCAACAACTCAACTCCGTTGCCAAACCTTACAGGCATGACACTATTCGAGGCCACAAACGAGCTGAACAATGCATACCTGAACGTCGGCAACGTGACTATCGAAAACGCCGGCAATGCCAGCGATTCAATAAACGCAAAGGTCGTAAGGCAAGAGCCTGCATATTTTGGACAAGGCGCACGTTCGACATTAGGCGCGCGCATCGACATCTGGCTATCGGCTGAACCAAACACAGAAATTGAGGCTATCGACTTAAATGACTAAAAGATTTGCAATTGCGCTTGCCTTGCTATTTGGCGCCACATTTGTGCAAGCCCAAGAATACCTAATGCCCGCGCCAACCATTCAGGCACTGGAGCCAGTGGCGAGCCGACACATAATGATGCGGTCGGTATCGTCGACAGTGCACCTGCCGTTTATCGACGACTTCAGCTACGACCAGGACACTCCCGACGAATCGCTATGGGAATCGCGAGGCGTATGGATAAACAACAACTTCGGGATAAACCCCTACTCTGTCGGCGTGGCCACTTTTGACGCAATCGACTCTGACGGCCTGCACTACTCGCACGCATCAAGCTCGCCATTCATAGCCGATTTCCTGACTTCAAAAAGCATTGACATGTCGAACGCCGACAGCACAAGCACATACCTGAGCTTCTACTATCAGCCACAAGGCAACGGCAACGCGCCCGAACCTGGAGACTCGCTGATTCTGCAAATAACTTCAGGCGACGGCATTTGGGAAAACATCTGGGCAAAGGAAGGCTCCGACTTTGAGTCGTTCCGCGAGAATGTTCTCCACGTCAAGCCAGACCGTCCCGACACGCTCGAATTTGCATTGGTCATGCTTCCTATCAGAAACCCGAAATACTTCACCAGCAAATTCCAATTCAGATTCATGAACTACGCCAGCCTGGCCGGAAGCTTCAATCCGTCGGCAACAATAAACTGCGACCACTGGAACATCGACTTCGTGTATCTGAACGACGGACGCTCGGCAAACGACACCCTGTTCTACGACATCGCCCTGGTTGAGCCGGCAGTCACAATACTCAAGAACTTCACGACAGTACCCTGGTCGCACTACGAACCTGCCATAAACGCCGAAAACACGCGCCTGAGCATACACTTGCGCAACCACTGGGACCGCAACATGAAAGCCGAAGTGCGCATCCGCATAAAAGACCTGTCGACCGGCACATACCTCAACGACTCGGTAACCCTGGGAACATCGAACTACGAAGGTCTGTACGACACTAAAATGGTCTATACCTACGACGACAACCCGATTGTCTACAACGAAAAGCAGAAAGACGCCGAATATCTGTTCGAGTGCGAGCTGTATCCTGACAAAGACGAGCTGATAGCAATGAACGACAAAGCATACACCTACCAATATTTCGGGAATTACTACGCATACGACGACGGCACCGCCGAAAACGCATACGGAATTGACGCCAACTCGTCGCAAGTGGCATATCTGTACACGCCATACAAGGCCGACTGGCTTAGCGGACTGAGCATCTGCTTCGTGCCAAGCAACCCAACCGAAAGCGCAGCCGACGGACTATACATCTGCGCCTGGGAAAGCAACAACGGCAAGCCTGGCAAGCAAATCATCTGCCAAGAAGCCACACGTCCGGAATTCAGCGGCAAGATGAATGAGTTTTTCAACTTCGAATTCAACGAGCCGATATATGTCGAAAAAAGCATTTTCATTGGTTGGCAACAAACATCGGAACTGCGGTTGAACGTTGGCTGGGATGTCAACCGGTTCAGCCAAAGCAAGATATTCTACAACACCACAGGCAACTGGCTCCAGACAAGCTTTGCAGGCTCACTCATGATGCGTCCCATATTCGGAACGTTCAATGACGACATCTGCGAGGAAGGGCTTGCCGAAAGCCACATTGCCGCATATCCCAATCCCGCAAAAGACATACTGACAATCGACGGATTGGAAGGAGACGGGTTCTGTTCAATATCGATACACAACGCCACCGGCCAAAAAGTATTGAGCCACGACGGTGGCAAAATCGACATATCCAGCTTACAGCCAGGATTATACATTGTCAGCATAAACGACAACGGGAACATCACATCTTTGAAATTCATTAAAGAATAACCAGATGACCGACGAGGAATTTGACGAGCTTGACGAGCTGGAAGACTCTGACAATCAAGAGGAATGCGATGCCAACGGAATGTACGAGCATTTCAGGTTCGACGTTGACAAAGGGCAAGGCATGCTCCGCATCGACAAGTTTCTGCAAATGAAGATAGAAAACGCGTCGAGGACGAAAATACAAGCCGCCGCCGATGCTGGATGCATCATCGTAAACGGAAACGCAGTAAAGTCGAACTACAGGGTGAAGCCAGGCGATGTGATACAAATCATGCTCACCTACCCGCCCCGCGAAATACAAATCATACCTGAAGACATTCCGCTAGACATTGTCTATGAAGACGACAGTTTCGTAATAGTGAACAAGCCGGCAGGATTGGTTGTCCACCCAAGTTACGGGCACTACACCGGCACACTGATAAACGCATTGGCTTTCAGATACAAGGACCTGCCAATATTTAATGGCGGCGACGCCAGGCCTGGCCTTGTCCACCGCATCGACAAGAACACATCGGGACTGTTGGTCATAGCCAAGAACGAACAGGCCAAGTCGCACATTGCCAAACAGTTCTTCTACCATACATCACACCGTCGCTATGTGGCCCTTGTTTGGGGAAACTTTGACGAAAACGAAGGCACCATTGTAGGCAACATTGGCCGAAACCTGCGCAACCGGCAGATTATGGATGTATTCCCAGAAGGCAGCGAATATGGCAAACACGCAGTCACACACTACCGCGTGCTTGAACGGCTAGGGTACGTGACACTTGTCGAGTGCAGGCTGGAAACCGGGCGGACCCATCAGATACGCGCCCACATGCAACACATCGGCCACCCGCTCTTCAACGATCCTGAATATGGCGGAAACGAGATTCTGAAAGGCACAACGTTCACCAAATACAAGCAATTTGTAAACAACTGTTTCGCTCTGCTGCCAGGGCAAGCGCTACATGCCAAGGAACTCGGATTTGACCATCCGGCGACAGGCGAACGGGTGATGTTTGATTCCGAACTGCCGGAAAACCTTGCCACAGTTGTGGCCCGCTGGCGCAGTTACATAACCTCACGCAACGAATAATGCGACAGTCTGCCGACACCAAGCCTGAACTGCTGTTGCCTGTTGGCAATGTCGAAAGCCTATACGCATCCCTTGAAGGTGGCGCCGATGCCATCTATCTTGGACTAAAAGGGTTCAACGCAAGAGGCAGAGCTTCAAATTTCACGCCACAGCAACTTGCGTCGATATGCCGAATTGCCTCCAGAAAAGGCATAAAAGTCTATGTAACGCTGAACATAGTCATAAAGAATGGCGAATTGTCCGATGTTCTCGACACTCTGCAATTTCTGTCGGAGCAACGCATTGCGGGCGTCATAGTTCAGGACTGGGGCGTTTTCAGCCTTATGCGACGCCATTTTCCGAAACTAGTGGCTCACGCCAGCACCCAAATGGCAAACCACAACTCGGCAGGTGCCAACTACAGCCAACGCATAGGATTCGACAGAGTTGTCCTGGCCCGGGAGCTGACATTCGACGAACTGAAAATGATTCAGCAACGCACCTCAATAGAAACCGAAACGTTCATCCACGGAGCGCTATGCTACTCAATATCAGGACTTTGTCAGTTTAGCAGCTATCTGGGAGGCGCCGGTGCAAACCGGGGGCTGTGCACACAGCCTTGCCGACGATTCTACAATTGCCGAGGGCAAAAACGCACATTCTTCAGCATGAAGGACAACCAACTGATTGACAAGATAAAAGTACTGGGGCAAATTGGCGTGACATCGCTTAAAGTTGAAGGCCGGCTGAAATCGGGAGAATACGTCTACACTGTTGCGCAAGCCTACCGAAAAGCCATTGACGGACAGAATGTCGCAGACAACATCAACGACTTGAGCCGACCGAAAACACAATGGTTCATGAACAGGCCGATAAAAGACGCCATCGCCGACAACCCAAACACGGGAATCCTGATTGGCAAGGTTACCGATTGCCACGACGGCACCATTTCATTCACATCGGACATTGAACTTGCGCAAGGCAACCGTCTGCGCGTACGCACCGATAACGACAGCGAGCAGAACGCCTTCGTGCTCGACAATTTCCGCATTTCCGGCAACACGTACATAGCCAAGGGCTTTCGCGGTTCGGCAACAGCGGGCACCGACATCTACCTGACGGCATACCGCAACCATAAATTCGACACCGAGCTTCATGCAGAAAACATTCGCGAGCCACGCATGCCACTTGCCCAAAAGAGAGAAATCCTGCAAAAAATCCGCAAACAGCTGGCTGTCAAGGCGAAGCCAATGACAATAGTGCGCATCGACAATATTGAATGGCTACAATGCACATCAATTTCCAAGGCCGACATAATAATCGTGTCGTTGACTACGCTGGAATGGGACAAAATATTGAACATCAACATCAATGGCAACCGCACAACGTCAAAAATCTGGATTGAATTGCCTGCGTTCGTAAGCGAGAAAAAGATTGACAAAGTGAAAAAGGACTGCGCCGCATTTGCCCAAAAAGGGCTAAACCGGTTCGTGGTCAGCCACCTGTCACAAACTGAATTTTTGCCAAAGCAAAGCCGATTCGCCACCAACGAAACCGTATATGCGTACAACGACGCCTCGGTCATGTGGATTAAGCAACAAGGCGCCGAATGGCTTGTCAGTCCTGTCGAAAACGAATATGAGAACTTGCTGACAGGCGCCTGCCGCGACATTGTCATACCGGTCTACTTCAGGCCTAGGCTATTCTCATCGCGCATGCCCGTAAAACTGACCGACAACATGTTTTCCGACGAGAGGAAAAACAGGTACGAGCGCCACAGGCTTAACGGGATAACCATCATCACCCCCGAACAGCCTGTATGCATAACCCAATATGCCAACAAGCTGCGTGGAAAAAACTTCAACCGTTTCCTGATTGATATGTGTTTTGAAAAAGCCGACAACAACCGACTGGCTCACATTCTGAAACTCCTTACCACATCAGAAGGCATTCAAGGCTCATCGGCATTTAATTTCAAGAAGGGGCTGAAGTAATTCATTTACAAGAATATGCCCAATCAAACAACTCTCCAATCTTCCAATAATCATTTATTGAATAGACCAATTTCCCATTTTCATAATAAAAATTCAATTTTCCTCCAGCATCAGCAATGCCTTGATAACACTCCATAAAACCATCAAGAGAACCTATTCCATCAACGACAAGCATTTCCCATCTTGGGTCTTCATAATAATCTACTTTCAACTCAAGAATGCACTTGCGCGTAATTCCATCCTGGAAAACATAATTGACAACTGTATCAACAAACTCCGTTTGGGAACCAAAAGAACCGTAATAATAATTATATACAGTGGTATCACCTTTCTCTAAATTCCAATCACATATAACTTTAATTTCAGAGAAGTCTTTTGTCCAATACATTTTGTTGTCAGACATACGCAAATATCCATAAAAATCCATATCCACATTCTGATATACCTTTTCCCAAACAAGTCCATCCTTTTCTATTTCGCCATTAGACATATATATATGACCAGAAAAAAACATTTCACCAGTAACTATATTAGCATAATTATGCGAATTCATCCAAATTCGTTTAGGGACAAACAAATCTTCACTTGTTTCAAAATCAACAGGCACTACAGTCAACGAATCATTCAGTATAACATTACCTCTGACAATGGCGCCGTCGCTTTCACGCATTGCCATATAACTAAAATCATAACCGGTGCCATAAAACAATGAACCGTCACTCAAAGTCCCCAAATACGAATAATTATCATATACCTGGACATTGGAATTTTCATTTGAAATAAAAAGGACATTTTCAATTCCAGTATCATCATATTGCAAAAGAATTGTAGTGTCCTTGGTTACAACAAACTCCTCTACTGGCCAATAATGTTTCCATCGATACAATTGAAAAGTATGAATGCCAGATTCCAATTTAATGGAATATTCAAAACCATAGACACCATATTTACTAATACGTTCCATACGCTCACCATCAATATACAAATCGACATATTCGCTTCCACGGTTAGAAAATATTACACACATCGGTGTATCAACAACTGGCAATGTATCGACAGTTGGCAAAGTATCCGTAATTGGTTCTGGTAAATCCTCTTCAATGGGGTCATCTGACTTTGAACACATTGAGAATGTAAGCGCCAGGGCGGGCAATAGAAGAAGCAGTTTTTTCATTTTATGATAAAATAAATAAATTTATTAGTCTAGACAAATATAGAATAATATGTCTAAAATCTGATACCCAACAAAAGCATGTCATCGGTTTGATGAATGACCTGATGCGTCTTTGGCGATGTGCGCCAATTGTCTATTTTCTGCTCGTAGATGAGTTGCTGATTGCTGAATGGCATTTCGTGGTTTTTCAGAATCAAATCGCGCAGACGCGGAGCCGTAAACTTTTGCGGGTCATCGTCGGCGTTGAACTGGTCGGTGATGCCGTCAGTGTACAGGTAAACCACGTCGCCGTGCTCAATGTCGATGATATTGTTGCTGAACGGCTTATTGAGCTGCATATATGCTCCTATGGGCATACGGTCGGCATCGTACTGAATCGCCTCGTTGTTGCGAATCAGCAGCAACGGACGGAACGCACCAGCATACTGCAGACATTCTGAATTGATATCGAATAGGCACAGCGCAATATCCATGCCATCCTGGTTGGTATAGTCGTCGGTCGACTGGCGCAAAGCTTTTCTGATGTTTGTACGCATAGTGTTCAGCATCATGGACGCACTGATGTCGGATGAGTTCATGTTTATTGTCGCCACCATATCGTTCAGCATCGATATGCCCAGCATGCTCAAGAACGCGCCAGGGACGCCATGCCCTGTGCAATCGGCAACGGCAAAAACCTTGTAGCGTCCGACCTCTGTTGCCCAATAGAAATCGCCACTGACAATGTCGCGTGGCCTATATATTATAAGGCATTCGCCAAATATCGACTCCATCATTTTCTTGTTGGGCATTGCCACTTCCTGAATATGCTTTGCGTAGCGTATGCTCGACATCATATTCCTGTTGGCGCTGGTTATCAGCTTGTTTTGCGCCATCAACCTCGCCTGTATGCTTTCGAGCTGATGGTTTTTTGCGTCAAGCTGACGGTTGAGCAGTTTGCGCTTCAGGCTGTTGATTAGGATTATCGACATGAGCATTGCCATGAGCGACAACGCCACAACATACAACAGCATTTTCTGTTTCTGCGAATCCTCTTTGGCCAGATACATCAACTCTCGCTCGCGCTCGGCCTGCATGCGTTCCCTCATTTTCAGCGAGTACTCGGCCTGGTATTTGGTCTGAAGTAGTTTCGACTGATTGATTTGGTCGGTCTCACTTTCCAGGTCGACATACTTCTTCTCGGCAAATTCGTAGGCCTTGGCGAAATTGCCGACTGACACGTAGTAGTCGATATACGATTGATACAGCAATGGCAAGTTGGCCTCGCCGTCGTCTTGCGCAAGAATGAACTCCTCGGTGCGCTTAATCTCATGGTAGGCCTTGGCGCTATCGCCACGGCGGATTAGATAGTCTATATAAATGACTTGCAAGTCGACATGCGAAAAATCGTATCCATATCTTTTCTCCATGCCGATGCCATCCCTATAATACCGATAGCACGAATCGAGCAATGCCGATGCCTGGCTTGGCCTCAATTCCGACTCCGCCAAATAGACATCGCATATTTGAGCAATGACGGACAGCATGCATGCGTGGTTTTCGTCGCGAGCGGCTATGTCGTATGCATGCAAGGCCAGATGTTTCGACTTGTCAATCAAGGCCCGGCTTGTGTCGCCCTGATTATGGAACCGGCCAATGGCAATATGCGCCAATCCAGAATAGTCATAGGCCATCCTTTCATTGTCATGGCAAAGACGGTTTATGTTCAACGACTTGCGGTAATAGTCCTCAGCATTGTCATAATTCTTGTTGTTGATGTTCAGCAAGCCAAGGTACTGGAACACACGTGCAACATGTAGGGAGTCGTTCAGCCTGATGAATATTTCAAGGCTTGTCTTATAGTTGTCGGATGCGAGCAAGTCGTTTTTCATTGTCATCAGAGTCGTGGCATAGTTCATGTAAGAGAATGCCAACCTGCCCTCATTGCCCAACGAGTCCCATATTTCAATGGCATTCAGCCGGCACCGCGCCGATTCGTCAAAGGCGGACTGGCAATGACATGCCCAGCTCAGATTGTCGTATGCGCATGCCTGATAGCTTGCCGAATCCAGCTTGCAAGCCAAATCAAGTTCCACCCGACTATACTTGAAAACAGTATCAACGCTGACATGCTGTTTGCAGATGCTTTCAAGGCAAGCCAGCTTTTCGGCATTGTCTGGCATAAGCGGCAATTGCGACAGAAGGCTGTCGGCATCCTGCGACTGCGCATGGCTGACATGCAGCAGCAAAAAGGCTATCAGCAACTTGTATATCTTGGTTACTATTTCGGTTAATATTTTGGCCATATCAGAAACGAAATTTGAATTTCGTCATTTTTTCGACACAGGAAACACGCATCGGGCAAAAAATGACAAATATCTTTTCACAAAATGCTCCGGTTTGTATATTTACCGAAACTAAATTTTGGAAAATGAGCAAAACAAGGCCTGCAGTTTTGGCATTGCTGCTATCGGCGGCAACAACCTGCACAATGGCGCAAAAGCCTCTCTCACTCGACATTACCGTTCCCGGAAGCCCCGAGTACAGGGCACACGCAAACTACCATGCACGAGGCATGTTTATCGACAGCTCCGGAACATTTGTCCATTCCGACGATTCATGCTTCCACATAGGCGAAAAAGCCATCAGCCGTAGCCTGATTGATACAATCCTCACCCAATCGGGCAAGAGCAAAATATCGGTACCAGTAAAATGGGCAGCCCAAAACACCGTATGGACATACTCAACGGCCGACCAATCGCTATATAAGGTAAACATTGATGCACAGCGCATTGAAGATTCAATCACACATGTTGCCGAATACGATTTTGACATGTCGCCAAACAACAAATACGCAGCATTTTCAACAGGAAGCGACCTATACGTCGCCGACCATAACGGGAAACGGAAGGTAAACGGCGACGACAGCAAGCCAGGCATAATCTACGGACAACCGGTTCACCGCAACGAATTCGGAATTGAGAAAGGCACATTCTGGTCGAACAGCGGGCAACTGCTGGCCTTCTACCGCATGGACGAAAGCATGGTAGGCGAATATCCGCTAGTCGACATAACCCAACGTGAAGCCACAGCCAACCATATACGCTACCCAATGGCCGGCGACACAAGCCACTTCGTGCAGATTGGCATATTCAACGCCGAAAGTCAAGACACGCTCTACCTTAAGACGCAATCGCCAATCAACCGCTATTTCACAAATATAGCATGGTCGCCTGACGACAAATTCATACTCGTAGCCGAAATCAACCGCGAGCAAAACCACATGTGGATGAACGCCTACAATACTTCAGACGGCACTCTGGCAAAAACCATTTTTGAAGAGGAAAGCAATGAATGGGTTGAGCCATGCACACCCGCAATGTTCGTCAACAATGGGCAATTTGCATGGATCAGCGAACGCGACGGATTCAAGCACATCTACCTATACAACCTCAGCGACGGCAAATGCAGGCAACTGACATCGGGCAACTGGTGTGTCTGCGAGCTGTACGGCGTCAACAAAAACACAGGCGAGATATTCTTTCAGGCCAACGAACAAGGTTATCTGACTCGCGACATTTACAAAGTCAGCCTGAAAGGCAAAATGACTCGCATCAGCAACGGCTATGGCGTTCACAATGCCGATTTCAGTCCCAACGGCGAATATTTTGTCGATAACCATTCCGCACCGACCCACGCCATGCTGAGCACATTGCGCGACACCCGTAACGGCGCCGTGACCGACACTCTGAAAGATGTCGGCAACACTTACGAAGGCTATACATTGCCTATTTTTAGAACTGTGGAGCTGAAAAGCGCTGACAAAAAATTCGACCTTTGCGGAGTAATGATATTGCCTGCCGATTTCGATTCGACAAAGACTTATCCTGTCATCGACTATATGTACGGCGGACCGCACTCGCAACTGATTAACGCAAGTTGGCACTACGGCACGTCTGACTGGAAAATGTACTTTGCACAACAAGGATACATCGTCTTCTCAATGGACAACCGAGGAACCGAGAACCGTGGCGTTGAATACGAGCATTGCATTCACCGTCAATTAGGAAAATGCGAGATGGAAGACCAAATGGTTGGAGTAAACTACCTCAAGAGCCTGCCATACGTCGACTCTACACGGATAGGCATTCACGGCTGGAGTTTCGGCGGGTTCATGACGATTTCAATGATGGAAGAACACAATGCCGAATTCAAGGCAGGCGTTGCTGGAGGTCCTGTATGCGACTGGAGCCTTTACGAAGTAATGTACGGCGAACGGTATATGGACACTCCGCAAGAAAACCCTGAAGGCTATGCCAACAGTTGCGTAGCCGACAAGATTGGCAATCTGAAAGGCCGTTTGCTGGTAATTCACGGCGACATTGACGGGACCGTTGTCTGGCAAAACAGCCTGAAGCTATTGCAGAATGCTGTAAATGCCGACGTCATTGTCGATTACGCCGTCTATCCTCAACACGAGCACAACGTTGTCGGACCAGACCGTGTCCACCTGTTCAAACGCATTCTTCAGTATTTCAACGATTTTCTGGCAAGATAAGCACAAACTGGATTTGAGACACTAAAACTCAACATCAAGTTCCTTGAATACCATATCGGGTTCAAAGCCTTTCTGGATAAGATATGAAGCCGTTTTTTGACGTCGCTGGAAAGGTTCCAATGTGCGCAACTGCTTGAGTTTCTTGTCGCGCTCCACCTCGAATGCACGCTGGTAGTCCTGTTCGGGCAATTCGGCAAATGCATCGTTTATCACACTTTGCGCAATATGCTTCTGGCGCAACATTATGGTTGTCTTGACTCTTCCCCAATGGTTGAAGCGAGTCTTGTCCTTGACGTATGCCGTGGCGTAGCGCAAATCATCGACAAACTTGTCCTCGACTAGCGAATCGACAACCTTCTGCTGTAAATCGGCAGGCACACCCCAACGATACATCTTCTGCTTCATATCGTAAATGCAATACTCGCATTTGGCCGACAGAAACTGACATTTGGCCAACACCTCCGCGTATGTCAATTCACTTTCCATAAGGCGCTCACCATTCTATCTTTACCATAAAAATCCTTATGCACCTCGACATTTGCATATTGCAACGATTCAAGCATCTGCCTTGTGGCTTCGCCAAAGCGCTCGTTTATTTCAAAGAAAAGCATTCCGCCCGATTTCAGCCAAACAGCCGACAACTGCGCAATTCTCCGATAAAAGACGAGTGGGTCGGATTCGGGTACAAATAACGCCAAATGTGGCTCAAAATCAAGCACATTTGAATGCATCTGCGACTTATCAGACTCGGTGACATACGGCGGATTGCTCACCACCACGTCGAGACTGGCAGGCGCAAACGGCAAATCATCGTCGAATATGCTCCTGCAGACAAAGTCAACTATCGCATCGTTTTCAATAGCATTCTGGCGGGCCACATCAATGGCTCGCTCCGACACGTCGAGAGCCGTCACCTTTGAGCCTAGCATCGTCTTCGACAATGACACGGCGATGCAACCGCTCCCCGTGCCCACATCAAGAATGAGTGGCGCATCGGCCTTGCACTTGTCGCACACAAGTTGCACAAGTTCCTCGGTTTCGGGACGCGGAATGAGCACATCTGGACAAACGCGAAACTTGCGCCCCATAAACCATTCATTTCCTATGACATACTGTATTGGTTCACCCGTTTCGAGTCTTTTTAGCAACCCGACAAGCAGTTCATAATCAGTTTGTGATATTTTTGCATCGGGATAGGCGATGGACTGAACGCGCGAAATGCCAAACTGGTCGAGCAAGATTGACGTCACCTGCTGTAACTCACGGGAGTCGAAGACTTTTGAGAGACGGTTTCGAATTTCGACCTTGATATTGGCTATCGTTGTGTCCATAGCACAAATGTAATTAGTAGCGATGAAAGGACAAGTGAACGACGAATTTTTTATGCGACGTTGCCTGCAACTGGCCGAATTGGGCGCAGGGACCACCGCACCGAACCCAATGGTGGGCGCTGTGATTGTATGCGACGGAAAGATAATTGGCGAAGGCTATCACCACAAGTGCGGAGAAGCGCACGCCGAAGTGAACGCCATTGCATCAGTAAAAAAGCCTGAACTGCTCGAACGCTCCACAATCTACGTCAGCCTTGAGCCTTGCAGTCACTTTGGCAAGACTCCGCCCTGCGCCGACCTTATCATCAGCAAAAAGATTCCAAACGTAGTTGTCGGAATGGTCGATCCGTTCGGAAAAGTCAACGGAAACGGCATCAACAAGTTGCTGAACGCAGGTTGCAACGTGAAAGTAGGCGTTCTGGAAGATGAATGCCGAAAACTGAACCGCGCGTTCATCACGTTTCACGAAAAAAGACGCCCTTACATCATACTGAAATGGGCCGAGTCGAACGACGGGTTCATCGACGCAAAACGCACGGCTGACAACAACAAGCCCGTCTGGCTCACGAATGATGCCTGCCGTACGCTTGTGCACCGCTGGCGTGCCGAATCAGGCGCAATAATGGTTGGCTACAACACCGCACTGCTCGACAATCCGCAACTTAACGTTCGCGCCTGGAGTGGCCCGAATCCGCTCCGCATTGTCACCGACCGAAACCTTCAACTGCCTGACAGCCTTGCGCTATTCGACCACTCGCAACCGACGTGGCGACTGAACAGCCTAAACGATAATGCGACGGAAAATCTGCTTAACGTGAAACTGACTTGGGATAGCGAGATGTTGCCTGCTCTGATGCAAAAACTCTATGAATCAAGCATTAACCAACTGATAGTAGAAGGCGGAAGCAGACTTTTGCAATCGTTCATCGACTGCGGATTGTGGGACGAAGCACGCATCTTCAAAGGCAATCTGGAACTCAAAGATGGTGTAAAAAGCCCTACGCTGTCGGGGCACATCACTGACAATCAAGACATTGACGGCACAAAACTGACATTTATCGAAAACACGGCATCTAACCTATAATATTATGCAAGACATACTGATGACACCCGACGTTTGTATGCAGTTTCTCGTCTGGTCGTACTATTTTCACGGCATCGAACCTAAAAAAAACGCAAGTTACAGGCAGAGTGGCAAGTTCTCGCCTGCCGACGCTGAGCGACTCGACGAACTGAAGGAGACTATGTTCAAATGCTTTGACGCGACATCGGTGGCAAACGCCTGCCGACAATTCCAACTGGCCAAAGAGAGACAGGAGCCTTGCCCTTTCACGCAAAGCCAACTCGACCAAATGTTCGCTCGCGAGATTTAGCGGAATCAATCCATTCCCCAAAACTTGCGCAGGAACCATTCGACGCAAAGCAGAACGACTGACAGCAAAAGGACAAACACCGAATCGACTGCCCGAAAGACCTTTGAGACGACAATGGCGACAGGAGCCACATTTTTATCATTTTCAATCATTTGGACAATCTCGTCCATTTGCGAAGCGGGGACCATTTGCCCGCCGTGGTCGGTGGCTAGTTGGTACAAAAGGCTGTGGTCGGACTGAAGGCTGTTCATCTCAACCGACTCCTCCACTACAACAAACTGGCCCTTTTTGACAAATGTCTCGTCACCAATTTTAGCAGATGCCTCATACGTGTATTTTCCTGCTGGCTTGCGTCCCAAATTGAGCACATACCCCATTTCCGACGGCTGGAATGCCGACTTGAACTTGTATCCCGACTCATCAGTGACAACAAAATCAACATCGACGGAATTGACGAGTTCCATAGACTTGTTGTAAAGCATAGCCTCCGCCACCACATCACGATGAGCAGGAATCACGTCGTCGATTGTGACCGCCAAACGCTCGCGCTTTTCACGCGTGCTCAAATACTGAATTGTCTTATTGACAATCTCATCGGTAACGGAATGCGACTTTTCTGACATATAGTCGATGAGTCGCCAACGCCAAATGCCCTCGCCACAAACCACGCCAATCTTTTGGTCGGCTGTCTGCGAGAAATAGACCAATGGCATTTGAGTAGCCACAGAGCCAATCCGCTGATAGAAAAGCACCTGACTCGTCGGCACAACGCCATAGTCGCCATAAGGAACGTTCAATGGCGGGAAAAGCGATGTCTGTGTGGCGTCAAAATCGACAGTAAACCACTTGAAATCAGCATTAAGCGCTGGATAAGCATTCTCATAGTCGCTATGCCGTTGCCTCATATCCACACCCAAACCCGCACTTGACAGTGCCTTGAGATTAGTCTGTCCGCCGACTATCACCAACAACGGAATATTATTCCTTTTTACCTGACTGACAATATTTTGAATGTCATTTTCAAACGATGGCAACTGATGAAGGATAATCAATGAGTATTTGCCCACATTGCCGTCGAAATCCGATACATTACTGATTGTCAAATTGTAACGTTGATTCTTGCGCAACACCTGACTGATAGCCGACGCATCGGGATGCCACGAGTTTTGAAGCAACAGCACTTCGAGCACGTCGTCGCTGACATTGACTACCACATTATGCTTGTTGTTCTGGGCATTGACATCGTTTTGCGGGACATCAACCTGAACCATATATTGATGCAAACCGACTTCGTCTTCTTCTAGATAAAAAAGTTCCTTTTGGTAAGAATAATCGGATTTGATGGTGATTGTACGCTGTTCAATAATCTTGTCTTTCTCGCTTATTTTCAAGACATAATCGCCGTTTGGCACCTTTTGTCCCTTGAGATAGACCATAATCGGGAAACGCGAATTGCGATAGGCAGTACGGTTTGACGCCACCCTGTCGATGGACAAGTCGGGATGTGGCAATGTGTCGCCCAAAGCGATAGTGTAGACAGGCTTGCTGAAAGCGCCCGCCCTGTAAAGCGGGTCGGCACCCTGATTGACAATGCCGTCGGATGCTATGACAATGGCCCCGACATTTTCACCATAAAAATTGTTCTGCACATAGTCGAACACTGACGACATATTTGTCGATTGCCCGTCGAACGCGAACCTTTCAGTTTCAGTCACGGCATCGGCGAACGCCAAAACACGCACGTCGAACTTTTTATCCAAACGCTGTTTCAATGCATTGAACTGCTGGCAATAAGCATTACGCACCCAAGCCGAATCGGCATTCATAGCCACCGACGACGAGTTGTCCTGCGCCAACACCACCAACGGCGGTTGTTCCTGGCTCGTATGCCTTTTGAGAGCCACACCGAGCAAAACGACAAGAAAAATCGCTATGGCCAAGGACCGCAACGACATCAACACGATGCGCTGAAAACGTTCGGCACGCGATTTCAACTGCCTGCCTGAATACTGTAGCCACGCCAACGCGAAAGCCACTACCAAGCACAACAACAACCAAAGCACTACCATATCAGACTAATGCGGATTATTGTCAGGTGAGCATTCCGCCACAAACGTTGATGACCTGTCCTGTGACATACGCCGACAAGTCGGAAGCAAGGAACGTGGCCACGTTTGCCACATCGGCAGGTGTTCCGCCACGGCGCAATGGGATTTTCTTTACCCATTCGTCGCGGATGGCGTCGGGAAGCGCTTCCGTCATCTCGGTAAGGATGAAGCCTGGCGCAATGGCGTTGCAACGGATATTGCGGGCGCCAAACTCCTGCGCGACAGATTTGGTGAAGCCGATTATTCCTGCCTTTGAAGCGGAATAGTTGCATTGGTTGGCATTTCCGCGGACGCCCACAACCGAACTCATATTAATAATGGAACCGCAAGCCTGCTTCCACATTACAGGCTGAACGGCCTTGCTCATACAATATACCGACTTGAGATTGACACGCATAATGTCGTCCCACTGGTCCTCGGTCATACGCTTCAACGCGCCGTCACGAGTAATGCCTGCATTATTTACCAATATGTCGATACGGCCAAATTCAGAAGCGATCTGCCCGACAAAAGATTGTGCCGATGCAAAGTCGGAAGCGTCAAAAGCGTAAAATTTTGCCTTTACGCCCATATCGTTCAATTCCTTTTCATATTGAAGCACATCATCACGCAACGACGTGCAGGTGAGTGCCAAACTTGCACCTTCCTCGGCAAATTTCAGTGCAATTCCCTTTCCTATTCCTCGAGCGGCACCCGTGATGAGTGCAACCTTTCCTTCAAGTAGTTTCATAATGTAATCGATTTCTCAATTCCGGCATAAGCAAAACCCATGCCTGATATAGCGTGATAAAGGTAGAAATTTATTGGACAATCGCACTTTTCATTTAAAGTGGCGTTCCAAAAAAAACGGCTTTGCAGCTTAAAACTTCACGACTTGCGTCTTAATGCATAATGAATGCCGCCACACACACAATAAATAACGCGTCAAAACGTAATAAATATGCCATCAAGTGAACAACAATAGTCAAAATTTGATGGCGGTTTAATTTATTATTATAGTTTTGCAACGGCTTTCTAAAAAGTATTAGATAGCCATTCAAAAAATATTCGGATGAAAAGATTATCGATAATTGCTTTGATTTTGGTTTCGACATTGTCTATGACCAATGCCCAAACCGAAGAGTATGTTACATTAGGTATTAATGGCGGTATCCTTCACAATATCAATGGATACAAGATGCGGAAAAACCACAACGGAGAAACTTTCAAGAATGGTATTCCCGGATACAACATCGCATTGGATTTAGGTATCAAGACATCAGCAAAGACCCGTTTCCGTTTCGAAATCGAACACGAAGAATTTCACTACAAGGCCATTTGGGACACGACAAACCTTTCACCAAAGAACTTAAGCCCCATCTATGAAACAAGGGTAAAAGTCTGGAACATGGGACTTAACCTGCGTCTCGACTACAAATACTTCGAGAACGAGAAATGGAAACTGTTCGTATCTCCAGGCTTACTCTACGAGTTCAACATCAATCGCGAGACTCTAAACCTGAAGCGTCACTACGTGAACCCGAACGTTCACAAATATGACACTTACAGCTACAAGAAATATCCGGAAATCGGCGCCCAAAACCCAGAACACATTTTGGGTGGCAATGTGCAATTCCTTTGCAAGTACAAGATTGCAAAACACGTTGCCATAACATTGACTCCTGAATACAACATTTTCTTCCGTGGCATAGTCAAAGACAACTACGGAAAGCCTTACCAGCGTCTGACAATGAATGGTGGTTTTGAATTCAACTTCTAAAAGACAATGACATAAACTAAAGCCTGGCCAACCGTCAGGCTTTTTTTTTGCAGAACCGGCCAGCAACATCAACCAAAAATCTGCGTATATTCAGCCCTCAATATCACCAGCCATGAATCAGCAAATATCAATACTCGACAAGAATTCTCTTCGACGACTTGTCCGCCAGCTTAAAGCACAAATGACGGGAAGCGACAAGCAAGCCCAGTCCGACTCGATATTCGCGAAACTGGAACAGACTCAATTTTTTGCCAAGGCAAAAGACATTGCCATATATTGGTCGCTCGACGACGAAGTATGCACTCACCGGTTCATCGAAAAATGGCATCGGCAAAAAGGCGTATATCTACCCGTAGTTGTTGGCAACGACCTTATCTTCAAACAATATACCGGCATGAACGACATGAAAGCAGGCGCTTTCGGAATATCTGAACCTACGGGACCGGAAATCGGCGACTTGGATAAAATAGACATTGTGATTGTGCCTGGCATCGCATTTGACGCAAACAACAACCGCATGGGACGAGGCCGCGGCTTCTACGACAGAATGCTTTCCGCGACAAACGCATACAAGGTGGGGGTTGCTTTCGACTGCCAGTTGTTTCAGCAGATACCAGCAAACGAAAACGACATTGCAATGGACATGACAATTACAAGCCACAAAAACTTAGCGAAATGACACTTTTCTACATAATCATAGCCATCATAGCGGCAGACTTCATTTTTGAACAAACGCTCAACTGCCTCAACACAAAATGGCGAGGCAAGCCGATACCTCCAGAACTTGAAGGCATTTACGATGACGAAAAGTACCACAAACAGCAATCGTACGCGCAAACCAGCAGCCGGTTCTCGATAATCGAATCGTCGGTCATGACCGCAGCAACGCTTCTGTTCATCATTCTAGGCGGATTCGGATTTATTGACGGAATCGTCAGTGGCATAACACACAACATGCTGGCGCAAGGCTTGCTGTTCATGGCTGTGATGTACGCCGCAATGGAAATAATCGGCGTGCCGTTCAGCATTTACGAGACATTTGTCATTGAGCAGAAATTCGGATTCAACACCACCACTCCGTCAACATTCGTCAATGACAAACTGAAAGGCTACCTTATTTCGGCAATCGTTGCAGGTGGGCTGTACGCGCTAATCTATTGGCTGTACACAATTGCAGGACAATTGTTTTGGATTTATGCACTAGTTTCAGTTTCCGCATTTTCACTATTCATGTCGATGTTCTACTCCACACTCATAGTACCGCTATTCAACAAGCAGACACCGTTGCCAAACGGCGAACTGCGTGAAGCCATAAGCCAATTCTGCGGAAAAGCCGGATTTAACCTCGACGGCATTTTCGTCATCGACAACTCACGCCGTTCGACACGTGCCAACGCATACTTCGCCGGCATAGGCGCCAAAAAGCGCATTGTGCTATTCGACACGCTCATAAAGCAGATGGACACTGATGAAATTGTAGCGGTTCTGGCACACGAAGTCGGCCACTACAAGAGGCACCACATCATATGGTCGTTTCTGCTAGGCACCATGCAAACCGGGCTCATGCTTTTCATATTCTCCATTTTTGCATCCAACCCCCAATTGTCAAACGCGCTAGGCGTAAGCGAGCCAAAGCTTCATATCAGCCTGATAGCATTCATTTTGCTTTACAACCCAATATCGACATTGCTGGAAATGCTGATGAACGCATTCTCGCGCAAGAACGAATACCAAGCCGATGAATTCTGCGCGATGAACAGCAATCCGCAGGAGCTCATCTCGGCATTGAAAAAACTGGCAAGCAACAACCTGACCAACCTCACGCCTCACCCCATCTACGTTTGGGTCAACTACTCACATCCAACACTACAGCAACGCATAATTCAACTGGAGAAATACAAAAGCTGAAAAAAACAGCATGCCAACAATGCGCAAGAGATATCAATAAAAATCCCCGAATGTCAAATATTCAAAATAAATGTTGTGCTTTTTTAATTTTTGTAGCCAACTCGTTGACCTTCACTCGGTCGCAGAGGCCACGCTGTCCCTTCGTCCAAACCATCAATCTGCCTGGCAAAATCCTCAAACCATTACAATGCAACCAATATAAGTTTTCTACATTTTTTTTAGTGGCATGTAAAGTATATCATACTAATTACTAACTTTGCGACAAACCTAAAAACGAATATTTACTTTATGGATTCCATACGATTAACAGGGACTGACGAAAGCCCCGAGGTGGTTTTGGACCCAGCAACAGCTGAATTCAAGTTTTCTGGAAAATCATTGCCTGAAGATGTGAAGGAATTCTACAACCCAATATTGAATTGGATTGAAGAATACACAAAAGCCCCTATTGATGAGACTGTAATTGAATTCAAAATGGAATATTTCAACTCCGCCTCATCTAAGCAAATACTTGACATTTTGGAACGATTCGCCAAGATAAACGAAACAGGAAAAGCCGTCAAGGTAAAATGGCTATACATCGAAGACGATGAAGACATGGCCGAAGCTGGCGAATCATACGGCGACATTGTTGACATCCCTTTTGAAATTATTCCATACGAATAATTTTCAACAACCATAACCAAAATGAAGCACATTGCCAAACATTTAACAAGTGTTGCAATGTGCTTTTTGTTTGCACACGCATCAATTGCCCAAATCTACCACACTGAGAGCAACAAAGTTGTAGTTGGGCAGATTGGCGACATTGTATGGGAGCCCGGCGTACACAACAACTACGACGCCCAATTCGGCACACTCATTGCAAAAGAGAACCGCAACAGCAACACATCGCGCAAGATAGGCATTCCAGTCATCTGCACCGAACCGGCGTCAAGGCCAAACCAAGGGTTGCCTGTATTCGTGCTTGGCGGAGGTCCAGGCGAAAGCAACCTGAGCAACACGCTGTTTTTTGAAAAAATAGCTCAATTCCACCCCACCATTATGGTGGGATACCGTGGCGTTGACGGTTCATCAAGGCTAAACTGCGACTATCTGCTAAATGCGCTATGCGACAAAAAGCTGACGTATGAAAACGCACGGAATACATTCAAGGCCGCCATCGATTCCTGCATGGAGGACTGGGCCCGCAAACTCATCGACATAAAAGGGTACACCATGCAAGAGGTAGTGACCGACATTGAAGACGTACGCAAATCACTAAACTACGACAAGATACAGATTGTGGCATTCAGCTACGGAACAATGCTTGCACAGCTCTATACGCAACAATATCCGGAACACATCGACAAGAATGTACTCATTGCGCCACGGCTCCTATTTGATTTCGACATCCACACATCCGACGTGGCTGACCTCGACTCAAGAATAAACGAGGTTCTCGCCCCCAGAAGCCCGTACATCATAAAACGATGCATCAGCGCCTACGACAGCATTGACCAATCATCCTCCAACAAGGAAATCTACATGCTGTTCACCTACTCGAACCTATACTCAACCGAAGGCATAAACACACTCATGCAACTCATGGCGCAAGGCGAAACCGGTAATTGGAACCCTCTGGAATCGGCACTCGGCAAATTTTCCACAAGCTTTTCGGCAAAAATGGCATTGGGCGACATAATAGCGAAAAAGCAGAACGGGACAATACTCAACACCCAAAGGAGGAATGTCCCTGAATATGCGCCACTGTCCATTGGCGTAAACCATTGGTTCAACCCATACGAATACCAATACATAAAGCCGACGAAAATTACAGCCAACCACATTCCGACACTCATCATCTGCGGGAATCTGGACATTGTATCATCACCGTCAGTCGTTGTCCGCCAGATAGCTGAAACCTATAAGGAATCAACCTCCACCATCATCGGCAATTGTGGGCATACAGACCTTTTAAGCACACAGCGCGACACCACGGAAAGCGCCATCGCCAAATTTCTGGATAAATAACCGCATTCACACCAATCGCCTTGACGCTTTTTCGAAAAACATGCCTTGCAAATGCCTTATCGCGTGATTTTCAGATTGCCCATCTCCGAAGTGACATTTTTTCCTTAAAAACCAAGCACAAAACCCGCTTTCACTCTTTCTTTTTCTGAATAATAGTTCTACTTTTGCGCTATTGTATAAAAAACAGATAAATGTTAATTCTGAATATCAGGAATATGGGCAATACAACATCTGGCACACCGTCAAACGGGTGCACAATTGCCTGCATCACATTCACTACAACCACAACCCCCTGGGGGGGTCGAATGTGCTAATAAGTAGTTTTCTGGATGTTAACATTTATTTATCAATCAAAAAAAATCATTGAATTATGCAGATATTAAAATTTGGCGGCTCATCAGTAGCCAATGCCGAACGTATTGAACAATTAGCAAAAATAATCGGACGATATAAAAGCCAAGACCAGATAGTTGTTGTAGTATCAGCACTGCAAGGCATCACAAACCTATTGGAAAACAGCGCAAAGGCCGCACTGCAAGGCTCAGACCAATACACGAATTTCATTGACGAGATTCGCGAACGCCATATCGAGATAATCAACGAGCTTGTGGCTGACGACAAAAAGAACGCCTTGACAGAATTCATAAAGGACCGTTGCGCCGAAGCAAACAAGATTTGCCAAAGCATACGTTTCCTGAACGAATGCTCCGACCGCACTAAAGCGAAACTGCTAAGCATGGGCGAGCGCATGTCATCGACACTGATTAGCGCATCACTCAACAACCTGGGCAAAAAGAACATCCTTGTCGATGCACGCAACATAATCATCACCGACCAGGAATTCCTAAAAGGACACGTTGACCAATCGCTATCGGAGCAAAAGGCAAAAGAGGCGTTCCGCAATTTCAAAGGCATTGCCGTTGTACCTGGATTCATTTCAAGCACACACGAGGGAGAAGCCTCAACGCTGGGCCGTGGCGGTTCAGACTACACTGCCGCCCTTTTAGGCAACTACCTTGATGCATCACTAATCGACATCTGGACCGACGTAAGCGGCATGATGACTGCCGATCCAAGAATCGTATCGGCAGCATATCCAATCAAGTCGATGAGCTACGAAGAGGCAATGGAGCTGTCGTACTTCGGTGCGAAAGTCATCTACCCTCCTACCATCCAGCCTGCACTCGAGAAGCGGATTCCAATAGGCATAAAGAACTCATACGCACCTGACGACGAAGGCACGCTCATCTCAGACCATCCGAACCACGAGAATTCCACCATCAAGGGATTCAGTTCAATCGGCGACATTTCGCTTATAACCATTACAGGCAGCGGAATGATTGGCGTGCCAGGTGTCGCAATGAGAGCATTCAAGGCATTGTGCGACAACAACGTAAACGTGCTGTTCATCACGCAATCGTCTAGCGAGCATACCATCTGTATCGGAATAAACACTGACGATGCGGAACCTGCCTGCGCCAAGCTTAGCGAAGAATTCTCAACTGAGATAGAACGCAAGATTGTCCACACTATCGAAGCCGAAAAAGGTCTTGCAATCATAGCAGTCGTAGGCGACAAGATGCGTGAACAGGCGGGCATAGCAGGAAAGGCATTCCGCCTGCTTGGAGACAACGGCATAAGCATCAGGGCAATAGCACAAGGCGCGACCGAACGCAACATTTCCATCGTAATCAGCGAGAAAGAGGTGGCAAAGGCACTGAATGCCCTTCACGACGGATTTTTCCTTTCGAAATATCGCCGTGTACACTTGTTCATGGTTGGCGTCGGCACTGTTGGCGGCACCATGGTTGACCAACTTTGCGAGCAGACCGAATTCCTAAAGGACCAGTATGGTGTCGACATAAGGGTTGTCGGCATTTCAAATTCGAAGAAAATGGTGTTTAACCGCAAAGGCATCGACCTGAAAAATTGGCGCGACATTCTGTCCAACAGCGAGACTAAGGCCGACCTTCAGGCTTATGTAGAGCAAATAAAGAAGCTGAACCTTCGCAACAGCATCTTCATCGACAACACAGCATCATACGAATTGCCTAAGATGTACAGCACAATCGCACAATTGAGCATTCCTATTGTCGCTTCAAACAAGATCATGGCTTCGTCGCCACTTGAAACATTCATCAACTTCAAGAAAGAGGTGAAGGCCTACGGCGTGAAATTCCTGCATGAGACAAATGTCGCCGCAGGCCTGCCTGTGCTAAAGACCATTGAAGACCTTGTCGCCTCAGGTGATAAGATTCTGAAGATTCAAGCCGTGCTGTCGGGCAGCCTTAACTACATATTCAACACCATAAGCAAAGATGTTCCGTTCTCGCAAGCCGTAGTTCAGGCACGCCAGAAAGGATTAACCGAGCCAGATCCCGCCATCGACTTGAGCGGGCTCGATGTCCGCCGAAAGATATTGATTTTGGCCCGTGTTGGCGGCAACATGCTTGAACTTGACGACGTCCAGAAAAACGACATCATACCTGAAAACGAACTCAAGGCAGAGAACTTCGACAAGCTGCTTGAAAACCTAAAGAAGAACGATGCCAAAATTGAAGCATTACGCGCCGAAACCGCATCTGCAGGCAAGAAACTGCGCTATGTCGCCGAATTCGACAACGGCAAGGCCGTAACCGGGCTTCAAAGCGTGGATGCCAGCCATCCAGCCTATAACCTCGACGGCATGGACAACATAATCTTGCTTTACACTCAACGCTACCACGAGCAGCCTCTTGTAATAAAAGGTGCTGGTGCCGGACCTGGCGTTACCGCTTCCGGCGTATTCGCCGATATGATGCGTTTGGCAAACATGTAATTAAACCGAATGAAAGACGCTTCGCCTATTCGCATGTCTGTAACCGATTGATTCAGGACCGAAGACGCGAAGAACTAAAAACTTACGATATGCTTTTCTACAGCACAAACAACCGCAATCACACCGCCGACCTGAAGACAGCAGTACTGAAAGGCTTGGCTCCCGACAAAGGATTGTATATGCCCGAGTCGATACCCGTTTTGCCCGAATCGTTCTGGAAAAATATTGCAGGCAAATCAATGGGCGAAATAGGATTTGAAATGCTGAAGCCTTACTTCTGCCCCGACATTCCTGAAGACGCCTTCCGCAGAATGGTTGACGACGCTTTCAATTTTCCCGTACCAGTTGTCAAGGTCAACGACAACATCAGCTCCCTTGAGCTGTTCCATGGCCCAACATTGGCATTCAAGGATGTAGGTGCACGCTTTCTGGCTCGCGTAATGTCATATTTTGCCGATTTTGGCAAGAACGAAATCAACGTTTTGGCAGCCACATCAGGCGACACGGGAAGTGCCGTCGCCAATGGATTTCTTGGTGTTCAGGGCGTAAAAGTGCACATTCTGTACCCTGCCGGGCTAGTCAGCAAGCTGCAGGAACTGCAGTTCACCACTCTCGGACAAAACGTCACGGCATATGAGGTGAGCGGAGTTTTCGACGACTGCCAGCGCATGGTAAAGGAATGCTTCATGGATCAAGAGCTTAACGCGCAACGCATCCTTACTTCGGCCAACTCAATAAACCTTGCACGATTCATGCCTCAAAGCGTATATTACGCCTACGCATTGTCGCAAATTCCACAGGAACGCTGGAAGGACGTTGTGGTATCGGTTCCAAGCGGAAACTTTGGCGACATAACAGCCGGCCTCATTGCCTGGAAGATGGGAATGCCAGTAAAACGCTTTATTGCCGCAATCAACGCAAATCGCGTATTTGCCGATTATCTGGAAACAGGAGTTTACAAACCTCAAAAATCGAAAGCCACCATTGCAAACGCCATGGACGTAGGCGACCCAAGCAACTTTGCCCGCGTACTGGAGCTGTTTGGCGGTTCGGTTGACAAAATGCGCCAAACAATAAGCAGTTTCAGTTACACCAACGAGCAAATTGGCGCAACAATGGCAGAAGTACTGAAAGAGAGCAAGTACGAACTTGACCCTCACGGCGCTGTTGGCTACGCCGCCCTTCAAGATGACCTTAAGGCTGGCGAATTCGGATTGTTCCTTGAGACTGCACACCCTGCAAAATTCATTGATACAGTCGAGAAATATACAGGCAACAGAGTTGAGATTCCTGCCCGTCTGCAAAAATTCGCCGAAGGGACTAAACAGTCTTTGCCTATCGCAGCCGACTATACTATCTTGAAAAACAGACTGCTGAAATAGCATTTCATTTTGGAAATTCATGACAAAGGCCTTTTGCTAAAACGCTAAAGGCCTTTTTTTGCATGTATTTGTAGCATTACACAATAAATGTGTGTCCACATTTAATTACATTTGTACAAACAAAAAATCACAATCATGATTGCAGAACTTTTAAAATACACGTTACCAGCACTGTTCGTCTTTTTGGCGACATATTTGGCATTAAGCAAGGTCTTGAACAACGAGCGTCACAGATTGCACGCCGAAATGGTTCTCAACAACCAGAAATATATCACACCTGTCAGATTGCAAGCCTACGAGCGCATGGTTCTTCTTTTGGAACGCATATCGCCACAATCACTTATAATGAGGTTGCAGCGTCAAGGAATGACGAACCAGGAACTGCAAAGCACACTGCTTAAAAACATCAGATTGGAATTTGAGCACAACATGGCTCACCAACTGTACATCAGCAACAAAGCCTGGGAAATGGTACGCATGGCAAAGGAAGACTGCATAAAGGTCATAAACCAGACTGCCTTACAGACAAAACCTGACGGACAATCACTGCAGCTTTGCAAACTCATATTGGAAATGATGATTGACCGCGACAACGACCCAACCACAAAGGCCATCAACTACCTGAAAGACGAATTGAGGGAATTGTTCTAAACATCAGTCAAGGATAGTCAAGCAACTATCTGACACTATTTCTTCAAAACGACCTTACGGTCTCTGCAATAGACTCTATCAGAGTCTCGTCATGCTCTATCGACGTTCCAACCACAGCCATATCGGCACCCGACTCCAACGCTCGTTTGACATCTTGCGCTGAACGCAATCCTCCGCCAACTGCAATTGGCAATTCGATGGCCGACCTGACCGACTTTATCATTTCCACACTCACTGGCGTTGTTGCTCCACTTCCGCCTTCAAGATATATCATCTTCAATCCAAGCATCTGCCCTGCCAACGCCGTTGCCACAGCAATGTCTGGTTTATCGCCTGGGATTGGCATCGTATTGCTGACATACCTGACTGAAGTATAGTTGTCTGAGCCTATCAGCATATAGCCTGTCGGTATTATTTCCATTTTCGATTTGGCCAATGCTGAAGCCGCCATCACATGCTGTCCTATCAAGTACTCCGGATTTCGGCCGGAAATCAATGACAACAACAGAATTCCGTCCGCCTTGTCGGTGATTTGCGTCAGATTGCCAGGGAATAGGAATACCGGCTTCTCCACTACCGATTTCAACGTTGCGACTGTAGCGCCGGTGTCGTTAGAGACAAGACTCCCTCCGACCAAAACCACATCGGGGCCCAATGGCCCGTTAATACGCATGGCCAAACGTCGCAACGATTCTTGTGTATGCTTGTCTGGGTCGATAAGCAAGGCAAACATCTTCTTTTCTTCTGCCCGCAACGTCTGTATTTGATTCAGCAACATATTCTTCATTTTATCAGCCTACAAGATAGCTCAAAATATTGTCATCTATTTTCATTGAGTTGCAAATCATTTTCAGCAAGCCGTTTTTTCTGATTACAATATCGAAAGAAAATTCCGGCTTTATGACCGGTCTTTCAAGCACTTCAACCTCTGTATGAAGCAACTGGTCATCGACCAGCTTGTATGCGGCTTCCTTTACCGTCCATACCAGCGTGTGCTCCTCTTCCGTCGTGCACCAGTCTGGCTCCGAACCTGTCAGGAATTTCCCTCTCACCTTTACTGTACGAGCATGTATCCGCTCAATGTCGATGCCCAAATTGCGTTCCGACACCATTACCGCAACCATGTTTGGCGAATGTGATATGGAGACGAAACGGCTGTCATTAAGCAAATATGGCTTTCCGCTCGTGGCATGGCTCAAATGCACATGATTTCCGAGCATTTGGTCCAGCAATACCCTTGTCGCAAGCCATTCGGTCTGCCTTCTTGCATTGGATAAACAGACGTACTCCGCCTCATCCAAAGCGTCCAGTCTGGCAATGGGCAACAGCTGTTCAACAGATTCGGTCTTGTTCCATACCGCCATCTGCACCAAATCGGTCTGTCTTGTGAAAACCAACGGCATTTCAGTTCCAGCTAAATGATTCTATCAGATGCTTTATGTCGACATTGATGAAATCGAGGACTGGTGCCAGCGAATCCTTATTTGGCACTGCATTGAAGTATAATGCGCCACGCACGTAATGACGAATACTGTCGGTAAGGTAAAACTGCACGTTTGATGCCGCATCGCCCTTTATCTCATAAAGCAAGCCATAGACATTCTTTTCAGTGCTTTCGTAAGGTGTCTCGCTGATTGCATCTGCCTTAATGGTGTGCTTATAGACCAAATTGTGGGCATCGGCCACATACTGGTCAAGGTTTCCGTCGACAATCTTATAGCTCAAATGCACTTTGGCGTTAAGCGAGTGGAAATTCACATCACCCCAATAGCGTTCCTCCGAATCGGTGCTCTTGCGCAAATCGAACGTGGCATACGTTGGATACTCGAACGAATACGGCATTTTTTCGTCAACCGGCTGATATGTCCTCTCGGGGAATTCGATGCGGTAATAGCCTCGCGGCTTGGGCACGTAATCATTGTTGCCACAGCCAATCAGCAACATCGTGGCAACTATGCAGGTCAATAACTTTCTCATCTTCTTTTGACGGATAATGATTGGTAAAGATATGCAATCTTAAGTAACGCTAGCCAATGCCATCGTCTTTTGGCTGATTTTTGTGGCGTACCACTATTGATGTTATCCGGCGTTTGGCGACTTCCTCTACGAGAAACTCAAAATCGCCAAACTCGAATCGCTCATTCTTGCGTGGCAGCTCACCCTTCATTTCCAATATCAAGCCGGCAAGCGATTCCGAATCGCCCTGTATCTCGGCAAACGCATCCGACTCAAGGTTCATATATTCACAAAAATCCGACAGCAGCGTATTCCCTTTGAAAAGATATGTATGTTCATCTAGCTTTGTGAAGTCGGACTCGTCATCGTCAAACTCGTCCGATATGTCACCGACAATCATTTCAATTATATCCTCCATTGTCACCAGCCCCGAAGTTCCGCCATACTCGTCCACCACTATGGCCATGTGTTTCTTCTGCAATTGGAGCTCCTCGAACAACTCGTTTATCTTCTTGTTTTCCGGGACAAAATGTGGAGGACGAATCAGCGACTGCCAATTAAAGCCGTTTTTGTTGTTTACATACGGCAGCAAATCCTTGATGTACAATATACCCGATATTTGATCGTAGGTGCCGGCATATATTGGGATTCTGGAATATCCGGATGCCGTAATCTTTTTGAGCACCTGCTCGAAGGGTTCTTTCGATTCTATTGCAAACATATCCACACGCGGGCACATTATTTCGGACACTTCGATATTGCCAAATTCGATGATGCCTTTCAGCATTTCGCGCTCCGGCATCAGTTCCGACGACGGCTCCTCTATGGCGTCAGACAATTCGTCCACCGACATCGACTGGCTTTTATGGACTTGACGCTCAATGCCTCTGTTGCTTCTTCCGACAACAAATGTTATCGGCTTGAGAACATAGCCCAGGATCAGCATCGGCACCGCCATTGTGTAAATGATGATGGTCGGCATCTGCTTTGCGACCATTTTTGGGAACACTTCGCAAAACACCAATAATATCGGCACCAGCACCACCAGCTGAATGACACACCTCAATATTGGCGACATGAAGTCGAGAAGTGGACTTGTGACATGAAGCCAAATAAAAGCTATGGCCAGATAGTTGAAACTGTTTAGCACCGATATCAGCGCCAGAAAATCCTCTATCCGGTCCAACAATTTTTGCACAGCCCTTGACGTAAGCCTCTTGCTTTTTCCGAGTATACGTCTTTGTTGTGCTCCGATGGAAAGGAATGCAACCTTACTGCCTGACACCAAACCTGATACAATCAGCAAAAGAATGCCAACCAGAATAAATGCGAGCAAATTATCTGTAAAAAAGCAAGAAGTGGCCTCAGCTGTTTCTGAAGTCACTCCTTGCGTAAACGGGTCATTTTCCAAAATTCAGCGTGTTGGTTAGACTAAAAAGGCAAATCATCAACCGGTTCTGATGCACTAGCCGATATTTGCTGGCCTGACTGCGAATAAGATTGTTGTGGCTCACTTACGGAACCACCGTGCGAATTAGGATTTTTCCCCAACAGCTTCAAGTCGCTAGCCACAATTTCTGTGGATGTGCGGTCATTTCCGTCCTTGTCCTTATACTGGCGGTATGTGATACGCCCCTCGATATAGACTTGGGTTCCTTTGTGCACGTATTGTTCAACTATGCCTGCCAAATTGCGCCAAGCCACTATACGGTGCCATTCTGTGCGTTCCTGGCGTTGTCCGTTTTTGTCACTGAAACGTTCAGTTGTGGCCAATGAGAAAGTGGCCACTTTTGCATCATTTTCCAAACTGCGGATATCTGGGTCACCACCCACATTACCCACTAATATTGCTTTGTTTATCATATTGTTTTGAGTGTGTTAGCTTAAAATGGATACGATTCCTGAGGTCCCGTGCTTGACGACGGGATTTCGTTTGCACCTTGAGGCTTTGAGCCCAACAGTTTCACTTCGGTTGCGACAACTTCCGTTACTGAATGTTCCTTGCCTTCCTTGTCGGTATAGTTTCTGGTCGACAAACGTCCCTCAACATACAATTGAGTTCCTTTTCTGATGTATTTTTCAGCCAATTCCGCCAAACTGCGCCACAATGCGACACGAACCCATTCGGTTCTTGTCTGGCGGTTGCCTTGCTTGTCTCTATACGATTCGCTTACAGCCAATGATATGGCAGTGCTGGCCACGCCTTCACTTACATATCTGACTTCCGGGTCTTTGCCCACGTTACCTATCAAGATGACTTTATTTACCATAGTTTTTTCGTGAAAAAATGAAGTTAAATATACAAACATTTTGTTACACACAAACTTTCGGCAAATATTTTTGGGCAAAGAAGCAAAATCCCCAAAGTTGTACAACTATGGGGAATAGAACCCTGATTATTCCGCACTGATTACACTGAAAACACAGATTATCACAGATATAAAAAAATGGCGATACTAGTTTTGTGTATCGCCTTTTTTATGTGTGGCAATGCTGACCAATATGCTAATTCTTAACAATTCGAAAGTAGAGAATGAATTTGATTTTTCTCTCTCAACCGTCTTTATACCATTTTCATTTCAAAATATTTAAGGCCAACGAAAAAGCCAACTTTAACATTCTGTATTTAACATTATACAAAAAACGAGAGCATTCATCCCTGTCAATATTTTTATCGTAAGAATTATTTAATGCATCCATTGTCAAAACGCACTCTTTTAAAAAGTCATTCTTTTTATTTACATCATCATTGGAGCGATTTTTATATTCTTGTATACTATACATTGCCCGCAGTGTGATTATTTGATTGTTAGC
>JAZUEN010000072.1:0-14337 GCA_045640185.1 Bacteroidales bacterium | reverse complement strand
GATTATTGATTACACGGGTGCCATTGATATAGGCCTTGAAAGCACGCTTGTTGAAGGAGATGGAGAGGTGGTTCCATTCGCCATCAACCAACAATGCCGAAATGTCGGCTTCAGAACTTCTTCCATCGCCATTTGTGGACGTGTACCAACACTGTACTTCTTTCACATCAGCCGTATGCCAGTGGAATTCCATAACTCTTCCGTCCTCTTCTGAAATAAATTCCATTCCATAGTTTGAACGTGAATACAGGCCTTCTTTAATGGTGCTGTTGTCGCCAGCGAAGAAATCTAACTCAACTGTGAATTCATCAGTAAGATAATTGTGAGGATTCTTCATAAGAGGAGCAACTCTAGTATTATTGTCTTGGAAGTCGATAGCCATTCTGCCATCGAATTTCACCACTTCGGAAACACCGCGAAGCAAGTCCCACTTGCTTGGAAATTCACCTATCTTCTCGTTTGCAAAGTCATCAGAGAAGATAATCTCATCGCCAGGCACAAAGTCTGATTTTGAATAAGTGCTTTCAATCTTTCTCTCGCCTTTCTTGGCACCACATTCGTTGCAGAAATTGCCCTTGTTGCCCTTTGCGCCACATTTCTGGCAATTCCAGGAATTGTCGGTTGCTGCTTCTAGCTTTTTCTCACCGCATTCGTTACAGAACTTGCCAGTGTTGCCGTTGGCGCCACACTTCTCGCATGTCCAACCGTTGTCAGCCTTGGCTTCTGGCTTTTTCTCACCGCATTCGTTGCAGAATTTGCCATTGTTGCCTTCGTTTCCGCACTTTTCGCAAGTCCAACCAGATACTTCAGAAGAAGAGTTGACGTCGTCGCTTTTATTAGTCTTTTTCTCTGCTTTTTCCGACTTGTCTCTTTTGTTTCCTTCAAAAGCGTTGTCAACGCCTTCATTGACCTTACGGTCGACATTACGTTCTACTGCATTTTCAGCTGCGTTTTCAGCGGCGTTTTTGGCCGCGTTTTGCAAACGGTTCATAAAGGCCTGTGCATCGGCATTAACCGAAAACAGCACCATTGCCACAACGGCAAAAATGATTCTCTTCATAGTTATGATTTTGATTTAAATGTGATACAAAAATATGTCATAAAAATAGCATTTTTACCCACCCCAAAGGGTAAAAATTATAATATTTGCGATATATTTTCTTCAACAATGAACAAACGTATAATACTGATTTGCTTAGCAATAGCATTTTGCAACAATGTTTTTTGCAAATATGCCGACCACCGAGGACGAAATACAGACTCCTTGGAAGCCGTTTTGGCGACCAACCCTACCGACCCGAAAATCCTAGCGAATATTTATGAAGAATTGATGTGGGGCTACCTTCAAACAGACGGCAAAAAATCAGCTGACTATGCAAGCAAGGCCCTTGCAATTTCGGAAATGAACAACTTCCTTATTACAAAAACCGTATCGTCACGAATACTCGGTCAACACTTCTATGCCGTGGAAATGTACGACAGCGCCCTTCATTACTACAACATTTCGCTTGCCACAATTGACAAGATGAACGGCGACGAACATTACACACAAACCACAATTGACGACAATTATTCTTTAATCTACGGCACCATTGGCAACCTTTACAACATTCAAGACAAGATTGACACTGCTGAAATGTATTACCAAAAGGCCCTCGACATCTTCAAAAAATATGATTACAACGAAAGTCTGTCGATACTATATTATAATATGGCCGAAATGTATGCAGAATTCAACCAGGACAAAGCCACAGAATATTACAACCTCAGTTATGAATCGGCACAAAAGACAGGCGACTCGCTAATGCTGACTGGTCAGTTGAGAGGATTGTCCGGAATATATTATCGCCAGGGCAAATATGACAAGGCTTTGTCGTATCTTGAAAAAGCCGAAGAATATTTCTCGAAACACGACGAGGAACGCCAGAATTACATTGAGACATTGGTATCGAAGGCTTGGATTCGCCTATACGGATTCAACGACAAGAAAGGCACCGAAGATTGCATAACGCAGGCAATGGACTTGATGCGCAAAACCGCCGTTGAAAGGCGACAAGCTGAACTAAACGAGCAAAGCAAGGTTTACGACCTACAAATAAAAGACTTGCAACTTGCAACCCTTGCCAAGGAAAAGCGAATGTACAGGACAATAATGTCTTTTGCATTGATTGGCATCATTCTGCTCATTGTACTGATTATAACACTTCTGAAAATCAACAAAAAGCAAAAACAACTGTTGACAACAAAGAAGGAACTGGACACTCAGACAATATTAAGGACACAGACCGAAGACGTGCTGAACGAGACTATTAGTGAGTTAAAATCACACGATGCCGACATCAAGTTGACCGACCGTGAGCGACAAGTGCTGAAACTGATTATCGAGGGTCACACAAATCCTGAAATAGCCGAAATGATATTCCTGAGCCCCGAAACAATCAAATGGTACCGCAAGAAACTTCTTGTAAAATTCGGTGTGGCAAATTCGGCCGCATTGGTGGCAAAGGCAAAGGATATGGGAATAGTAATGTAAAATCGTAAGAGGTGTTTTAGGTTTCAAGTTCAACGTTTCTCAAATGTGAACGTCAACCCTAAATCCTACATCCTAAATGAATTAAATCCTAAATAATCACAATCCAATCGCCCGCAAGATGGCCTCGCGACAGACTGGGCAAAAATCCTTTGGCCCATTTGATTTCATTATGCAATCCTGCACAGGGCTGTAAATGCCTTTTGACTGATATCCTCCACCCTCGAACACGCCAACCTTATCCTTGAATTCGTCGGTGCGCGGGGTCGGTATTGGCGTTGCGGGGTCAATCATCGTCTTCCACTTGCTGTCAAAATCGACAAGCGACGTGATGTTGGGCTCCCAAGGCTCACGTTCAAGGCTGTACATCTGCTCGTTGGCATCATCGGAATAATTGTACTCATCGCCGAGGCCAGCAAAAGAATGGCCGAACTCGTGGACAAGCACTTTTTCCGACAATTTGTGGTCAGACGTGCACGACGCGTAAAAGTTGTAGAAGCCTCCGCCACCATATTCATCAGTATTTACAAGAATGACGATGTGGTCATAGGGCACTGCCGACGCAATGTCGTGAACCGACTTCATATCGAAAGTCGTCAGGTAGCGGTCGACGTCAAACGTGCTGAATGTGAAATTCATGGCCGTATTCCGATAAACTCCAAGGTTCGGAATGTCAGTGCCACTCTCAACCGACGGCGACTCGACGGCATAAATGTTGAATGAATTTTTATTGGATGCATAAGGCTCGACATTTGACAAATAGTTCCAAAAACGGCTGACATCGCCACGGAATTTGTCCATTTGATCGAGAGTGTATCCTTCGGCAAGAAATGCAATGTCAATTTTGTTGGCAATGTTGTCGCCACCTTGTATCACAGTGTATTTCAGCGGGCTGACATTTTCCTTGCGGATGAATTTATCGTTTGGATTGATGTAGAACTCGCCAATCAGAGAGAAACCTGCAACGGAATAGTTTGACCGCTCGAGGCGGAATTTGACAGTGTTTTTGGGGAAAGGGATCAGATTGACGTGATAAAATGACTTTGTAGTCTGCTTGGCTTCAGGTGTCTGCTGCCACTCATTGAAAAGACTGCTGAAACCGTGTTGGAATAGCACGCGGTTAGATGCCGAATCGATTACTGAATAGCGGTAGTTGCCCAATTGCGTTGCAGTATCGCCGACAGTCTTCGCGCCTGCCCAAAGCCCCTGTTCACGCAAATCCTTCAGTATGAGAAATTCCGATTGATTGTTCCCGGCCAGTTCGTAATCAATACGAAGGCATTTCCCGGAAAAGAACGAATCGAAGTCAGGTACCTGAGAATACAACGGCAAGACCATCGACATTACCAACAATGCGACAGCCACAAACCTGAAAAGCATTTTGATGAGTTATTGTTCTACGTACAAGTTGAAAGGCAGATTGACTCTTTCGGCATAAATCTCGCCAGCCTCGAGCATTTCCTCGTCATCCTCCTTGTAATACCAGTTGATGACACATTTGCTTCCGCCCCTGTCAATGGCTTCAAACTTCTTCATAATGTCCAGAAAGACCTTGGAGCTTGAAGTGTTGAAATAAATCATCTTAAAGTTGATTTCGGTAGTTGGATTTGGTTGTGTTGCATATTCGTCAATCCATTCCAATACTGGCCTATAGAAACTAATAGGATTTTCAGGCAACGACTTGCCTTTGATGAAAAAGGCATTGGTGTCTTTATCTAGAATAACATCAGGTGTTACCTCACTACTTTCAATAATCAAAGGCGAAATAGCCATACAATTGATATATTTTTGTGTTTGTTGCCTTTCGGCGATGTGTGTACGTGGCAAAGATAAATATTTGCACAAAACAAGAATAATTTTTTTATGAAAAGTGAACAACTTGAATATTTAATGGATTAAAATCAGGTAATCATCGACGAAACATAGTCAAATAATGAATGACAAGCATAAATATGAGATGTTGCTTCTATTTCATCGTAACGACATAAAACTTATTTTTGCGACCTAAATAAAAGGAAATGCCAAAAACAGTCGCATTCATATCGCTTGGCTGCAAGCTGAACTACTCCGAGACATCCTGGATCGCCCAGCAATTCGAGAACGCAGGCTACGAGCGCGTTCACGAGAGCTCCGATGCCGATGTTTTCATCATTGACACATGCACGGTAACCGAATTGGCCAACAAAAAGAGCCGTCAAGCCATCCACAAGATTCTAAACCGCAAGCCTGACACAATCCTAGTTGCCGTAGGGTGCTACACGCAGCTCAAGCCCGATGAAGTGGCAAAAATCAACGGTGTCGACTACATTTTCGGTTCCGACAACAAGATGGACCTGCTGAAACACATCGCCACGCTGCAAAAACAATCCAAGCCGGTAGTCTCTGTAACCAAGGAAAGCAACATTTTCGACCCTATATACTCGTTTGGCGACCGCACCCGCAGTTTCTTCAAGGTTCAGGACGGATGCGACTATTTCTGCTCATACTGCACAATTCCGCATGCACGTGGACGAAGCCGAAGCAACACTGTGGCCAGGACCGTTGAAGTGGCTCGCCAAGCCGTATCTAAAGGAATCAAGGAATTGGTGCTTACAGGCGTCAACATCGGCGATTTCGGTCGCGCGAATGGCGAATGCCTATACCAGCTGCTTGTCGAGCTCGAAAAGATTGAAGGACTGGAACGCATACGCATCGGCTCAATTGAACCGAACCTACTCACCGACCAAATAATTGAGCACGTGGCAGGCTCGAAGGTTATAATGCCACATTTCCACATTCCGCTGCAATGCGGCACCGACCGCCTGCTAGCCTTGATGCACAGGCGCTACACCACCGATTTCTACGCAAAGCGGATTGAACGGATAAAGACCTTGATGCCTGATTCGTGCATAGCGGCAGACGTAATTGTCGGCGTGCCAACCGAAACCGAAGACGACTTTAGCACAACCTGCAAATTCATAAAGTCGCTTCCACTCTCGTACTTGCACGTTTTCCCCTACTCCGAACGCGCAAACACGCTTGCCGTCAAAATGGAAATGGTGCCAAACGAGACACGCAAGCATCGCAGCCAGCAACTGATTGCCGAAGGCAAACTAATGTCAAAGACGTTCATTGCCAGCCAATTGGGCAAGTCGAGGCCAGTGCTGTTCGAAGCCGAGCCGTTCAATGCTTTCATGTACGGCTTCACCGACAACTACATTAAGGTCAAAGTACCGTCAAACGAACAATTAATAAACCAAATAAGGCAGGTAAAACTGCTCAACATGGCTGACAACAACGAAGTTGCCGGCGAATCAAAATAAAAAGCAATGGAAAACATTGAAGTCATTGGCGCACAAGCCGTAGAGCTTGTAAAACAAGTCGGGAAATTCATAAAAAAGCAACGTGCTCAATTCGATACGAGCAAAATTGAGAACAAGGGACTGCACGACTATGTATCATACGTCGACAAAGGTTCTGAAAAGCAGTTGGTTGAAGGGTTAAGCAAGATATTGCCCGGATGCGGATTCATTGTGGAGGAGAACACGGCTGGACACACCGCAGAAGACTATGTATGGATAATCGACCCGCTTGACGGCACCACAAACTTTCTACACAACATATACCCTTTTGCCATAAGCGTCGCATTGCAATACAAAAACAAGACTGTTGCGGGCATTGTCTATGAACTTGGCCGTGACGAGCTGTTCTATTCCTGCGGAGACGGCAAGGCCTATTGCAACAATTCGCCAATTTCAGCGTCAAATGCGCCCGACATCGAGCAAAGCCTTATTGTGACCGGATTTCCAATAAGCAAATACGGGCGTTTGGACGGACACGTAAAGACTGTCAAGGACATTGTACTGCACTCGCAAGGCATCAGGCGTACAGGCTCGGCCGCATCAGACTTGGCATACGTTGCCTGTGGCCGTTTCGACGGATATTTTGAATATGGGCTTAACCCTTGGGATGTCGCGGCTGGCGCATTTATCGCGCAACAGGCAGGCGCCATTGTAAGCGACTACAAAGGTGGCAACGACTATCTGTTTGGCGGTGAAATGCTTGCCGCAAGCAAAAATGTCTATCCCACATTGCTTGATTTGCTGAAGGAAAATATGAAGTAGGCAGGTTTGGCTCAACAAACACAAAATTCGTACATTTACACGCTATAACAATTAACTATATGAAACGCATTTTGACTTTGGCATTCGCCTTGACAGCATATCTATTTGCTCACAGCCAGTCACTTATTGTAAATTTCGACTATTCAACATATATGCTTTCCGACAAACGGTCGTATGTTGAAACATACTTACTAATAGATGGCAAATCAGTCAATTACACCATCAACGACGTCAATCTGGAATCGAAGATAGATGTCACAATGGTATTCAAGAATGCCGATGACCTGGTCGAATTTCGCCATTTCATCGTCAGCAACCCTCCTCTACCCGACACCACTGACGTTTTCCCTGATTTCACTGACGTACAGCGCATATTCATGCCTCAAGGCATATACAATTTCGAGCTGAAGATAAAGGATCTGAACGCTCCCGACTCTCTGAAAAAGACCATAACACGCAATGAGATTATCACCATTGACATTCCTCAGAAGCAAATCGCTTTCAGTGGCATTGAAATGCTTGAAAGCTTCACTCCGACACTGCAAAAGACAATCAACAACAAGAACGAACATGAATGCATACCTTACTGCAAAAGCAAATTGCCTGTCGAAATGGAATTTTTACGCTTCTATGTTGAATTTTATAACGTGGCGACAGAATTGGACGGACTAGGAAACTGCAGCATCTACACCTACATTAAAGATGCCAGCACACAGAAAGTAGTTGCTGGACATTCGTCAATAACACAAGTCAATGCACTGAACTACTATCAGTATCTGAAGGAAATTGACATAAAGGGACTGCCTACTGGCAAGTACTTCCTGACTGTTGAACTGCGCGACCAATACAACAAGTTGTGCGGAACGACTTCAAAATATTTCGAACGCGAGAATCCTGGCTTCGCTCCACCAGCCTACACCGCCACAAACAAGACCTTGCGCAGTGCTCCGATGTACACAAGCGTTGACACTCTTGTCAACATCCTCAACAATATGAAATTCATTGCCGACAGCAGTGAAATTATTGAAATTGAAAAAGTTGCATCGACATTAGATGTCATTTCAATCCAACAGTACCTGTACAACTTCTGGATTCAACGTAACCAGTTCGACACTGATGAAATGCTTGCTGAATTTGTTAGAAGAATAAACAGCTCATCGAAAAGCAATTACAGCGACTGCCAGAAAGAAATCGTGCTTAAATACGGAATTCCAAACACCATTGTCGAGCAACACGAAAACGCTATCCCGTACGAAGTGTGGCACTATTACAAAATAGGCAATCTAACAAACATAAAATTCGTCTTTATGCAAGATGACGGACGGTTTGGCCTGTTACACAGCAATATGCCTTGCGAAGTGCAAAACAGCAATTGGATGAATGTCTTATTCGGAACCCAAACTCCAGCGCAGCGAGACAACGAACTATTAAAAAATCTTTGATTATGAACATCATACAAAAGGCTGAATACTACATCGTAATGTCAATTTTCCTGATTATCAGGATATTGCCAAAACCGATACAACAATTATTGGCTTTCATATTGTATTTTCTTGTGGCGCACGTCGTACGATACCGCAGAAACGTGATATTGACCAACTTGCGCAATTCGTTCCCCGAAAAAAGCGAAAAGGAAATCAGGCGAATTGCCCGAAAATACTACCTGCATTTGTCATATATGATTGTTGAAGCCATTGTATTGAGATATTCATCGCGCAAACACATATCGAAATGTATACAAGTGCCACAATATGACGAGCTTGAACGGTTATTTAGCAAGAACAAGCGTCTGCTCGTAATTTTGGGCCACTACGGAAACTGGGAATTCGGCAGTGCAAGAATGGCTGGGCTCAACCACCGTGTTGCCGCCATCTACAAGAAACTGGGCAGCCCGATTTTTGAAGTTTTCTACCAGAAAATGCGCACCAACCTTGGTGTAGAACCTGTCGAAATGAAGAATACAATGCGCAAACTTGTAGAAATGCGCGACAATGACGATTCATATGCTCTGCTAAGTGTCGCTGACCAGACACCTACAAAAAAGGACATTCACCACTGGATAACATTCCTGAATCAGGATACAGGCGTATTCATCGGCACCGAACGTCTGGCCAAAAAGTTTGACATGGCGGTTTTGTACGCAGAAATTGTCCGTAACGGATTTTGCAAATTCACAGGAACATACAAGGTGATAACCGAAACCCCTAACGACACTCCCGAATTTGAAATCACTGACAAATTCTTCAGCATGCTTGAAGAATCAATAAAGCGCCACCCTGAAAACTGGGTTTGGTCGCACCGCAGATGGAAACACAAGAGAACGCAGGAATAGGTCCTTTAGCCTCTAAAACAGGCTCATTTGAATAGGCTCCCCGCTTTTAGGCTTGTCTTCGCCTTGTTTTGGTGAAGTTTGCTGTTCATCAATCGCGCCATCGGCAATCATCTGCAAGAATTCGGCTTCAGTGATTATTGGTATGCCCAATTCCTTCGCCTTTGCCAATTTGTTTGGGCCAATATTCTCGCCTGCAATCAGATAATCGGTTTTTGACGATACCGATGTGACCGGTTTTCCGCCATTGTCCTCTATGGCCTTGTTTATCTCATCACGGCTGAAATGCTCCAGCTTGCCACTGGCAATAATGGTCAAGCCAGCAAGCTTGCCGCTTTTCGAGCTTTTGCGCTCCTGCTCAAACTGCAGGCCATAGCCAATCAGCCTATTAACAAACAAGCTGTTGCCTTCATCGGCAAAATAGCTGACAATGCTTTGCGCTATCTTGTCGCCTATCTCGTCGGCACCCTTCAGCTCATCAAGCGAAGCGTGCATGATGTTCTGTATCGAACCGAAATGGCGTGCAAGCAATTTAGCCACAGTAGCTCCCACAAACCGTATTCCAATGGCGAACAGCACTTGCTCAAACGGCATTTTCTTAGAATTTTCGATGCCGTTGATTATGTTAGTGGCCCAGACTCGGCCGTCTTTTTTCAATGGTAGCAATTTTGCGACGGTCAAATCATACAAATCGGCCGCGTTTTTTATCAATCCCGACGACACCAGCTGGTCAATGGTCTCCTCGCCCAAAGTATCGATATTCATAGCCTTTCGGCTGACGAAATGTGTTATGCGGCCACGCACCTGCGGCGGGCACTCCGAATCGTTAGGGCAATACCAGGCGGCCTCACCGTCGTTGCGGACAAGAGGCGTGCCACATTCGGGACAGCGCTCGACAAACTCTATTGGAAGTGCTGAAGGATTTCGCAAATCGGCGTTGACGCCGACAATCTTTGGAATGATTTCGCCACCCTTTTCAACCATTACGGTGTCGCCTGCATGCAAATCGTGCGACTTTATGATGTCGGCATTATGCAATGTGGCACGCTTTACCGTTGTTCCGGCCAACTGCACAGGTTCAAGATTGGCAACCGGGGTGACAGTCCCGGTGCGCCCTACCTGGAACGAAACCGACAGCAATTTCGTCTGCACCTGCTCTGCCTTGAATTTGTAGGCGATGGCCCATCGTGGTGTCTTGGCGGTATTGCCCAATTCCAATTGGTCAGCTATGCTGTCAACCTTAATGACTATGCCATCAATATCAAACGGCAAACTATGACGTTCTGTATTCCAATAGTTTATAAAATCAAGAATATCGTCGATTGTATTACATTCCGACACGTAAGTCGGCACCTTGAAACCCCATTTGCGACAGCATTCCATGTTCTGCAAATGCGAATTGGTAGGCAACTGATTGGCAAAAAGGAAATATAGCCAACAGTCAAGTTGGCGCTTAGCCACCGCTGACGAGTTTTGCATCTTGAGCGAACCTGCCGTAGCGTTTCGCGGATTGGCGAACAATGGCTCGCCAGCCAATTGGCGTTCTTCATTTAGTCTGTCAAACACGATATGAGGCATAAGCACCTCGCCCCTAATCTCAAACAGATCAGGATAGTCGCCTGGCGGTAAGCTCAAAGGCACAGACTTGATTGTACGGACGTTTGCCGTAACATCATCGCCCTTTTCGCCATCGCCACGCGTGACAGCGTGAACCAGCTTGCCGTGCTCATAGGTCAGACTGATGGAAGCGCCATCATACTTCAGCTCGCAAATATACTTGACGCCGTGCCCCAATGCCTTCCGGACTCTGTCGTCGAACTCTACTATCTCCTCCTTGTTGTAGGTGTTGCCCAGCGAGAGCATCGGGTATTTGTGATAGACTTGCACAAAATCCTGCGTAATGTCGTTCCCGACTCGCTGTGTAGGGCTGTCAGGGTCCGCCATTTCCGGATGTGCCTTTTCAAGCGCTATCAGCTCATTCATCAGCTGGTCGTAGTCGTAGTCGCTGATTTCTGGTTCGGCATTTACATAGTATAGGTGATTGTGCCTGTTAAGTTCGGCACGAAGATATGAAATGCGTTCTTCGTAGGTCATAACATTCAGATGTCGCGATTTTACAATATACATTGAGGTTTGCTAGTCCATCAGCTCGTTGTCGTTGGCCGTCTGCTTACGTTTCAGATACTTGTTGCACTCTGCGAACAGTTCGCCTTGGTCAATTGGTTTTTCAAGCAGCTTATGGATGCCTATACGGGAGCAACGCTCTGAAACTTCCGGAATTGCGTATGCCGTTTGTGCAATGATATCGGCCTTGGGATCATGGCTCAATATTATTTCCGATGCCTCAAGGCCATTCATTTCAGGCATACGCACATCCATAAGCACAACCTCAATGTCAGGATTTGCCTTATACTGCTCGACCGCCTCAATGCCGTTCTTTGCCCTGATGACCTTGACTTTGGTACGTAGCATCAATCCTTGCAGAAGAATGAAGTTTAGTTCCTCATCTTCGGCAATCAGTATTGTGTGGCCAGACCAATCGGGTATCTTGTACTCGTCGTTCTTGGAGTCGTACATTATTGGCGACATATTGTCGTCGTGCTCGTAAGGTATGTAGAAGATGAAACTTGGGTGTCCGGAATTGATGTTTTCAACCCAAAGTTTTCCGCTCATCATCTTTATGATGCTCTGCGCAATTATGATTGATATGCCGTACGATTCCTCTATTTGCGAAATCTCGATGTTACCGCCCTGATTGACGTTGGCATAGTCGATCAGCTCATCCTTGGTCATATCGCCCCTATCGGCATTTACAAAGAAGAACACCTTGTCGGTAGTTGTACGGTAACCGAAGTAGATGCATTCAGTGTCGGCAAACTTTATGATTGTAGTAAGCATGTTCTTCAGTATCTGCTTCAGACGGAACGAGTCGGAATGTATTATGATGTCGTCCTCGATTGTGTCGATTAGCAACGATATGTACATTTCGTCCTTGTTGAGCTGCATCTTCTTGCTGTTGGCAATATTGTAGACATCGGCAATTATTGAATTCAGGTTGAAGTCGGAATACTTTATCTGGATGTTTCCTGCCTCAATCTTTGAATAGTCGACCATGTCGCCAACCAAATCGACAAGCATGTTGCCGTTGGTCTGTATGTTCTCGATAATCTCGATGCGCTGGTCATAGGTCAAATCGGCATCGGCAAGCAAGTCGGCGTGTTCAATGATGGTCTTTAATGGCAGCCTGATATCGTGACCAAGGTTGGCAAGGAACGATGTCTTCATCCTGTCAGACTCGGCAAGCCTCAAGTTTGCAACCTTGACCTGCTTGGTGTAGCGGTCAATGTCAGTAATGTCATGCGACATGCCCACAAGTCCGAAAATGTGGTTTTCGAAGTTGCGAAGTGGCATTTTGCGGTTTTCGAACTTGTGGTCGACACATTGCGAATCGATGTGCCATGTCTGTTCGGACCACATCTCGCCAGAGTCGAACACGGCCTTGTCTGATTCAATATGGTCGTCGGCGACCTTGCTCCCGAACAGCTCCATATCGGTCTTGCCGGCGATCTGCGTTTCTGTCATCTGGTAATAGTCATAGAATGCCTTGTTCGCCTGCATGTAAGTGCCTGTTGCCGACTTAATGTAAATCAAGTCGGATGAAGAGTCGATGATTGCCTGAATCAAGGCCTCGGTTGTAAGGTTGTGGTAGAATAGGTTCGTGTCGAATACAGGCGGGATGATTGCAGTAAGGATAAACACCTCGGAGCTGTTTTCATACTTGAATGGATGCTTAACAATCCATCGGTTTTCCAGAAAGCATTTCGACTTTATTTCGACATCATTGATTACATAGTTTGTCTGTCCTGAATAGATTTGCCCATCCAGCTCCATGAACTTGTCGGCTGTGGATTCATCGAACAAGTCGGCAAGCTTGGCATTGTCCGGCAACACGTCGATTTGCGCCACGCTGCGCAGGAATGCCCGGCTTGCCTTGACAATGTGCCCGTCCTTGTCGTTGATGACAAACCAGAACGGAGCGCTGCTCAAGACTTTTTGCAGCAGCTGGTTGTCGTCGGGGAACACTAACGGCGACGTAGGATTATGAATCATCCGGCCTATCTGCTCGCGTGAAGAGTCATCGACTTCGGAATATAGCGTGCTAATCCACAGATACATAGTGCCTACCGTAACGACAAGCAAGATGACCAGCACGTACAAGATTGCAGAATTGCCATTCTGCTTTGGAGCCTTATGCTGGTTGAGCCAATGCCTGACAATGCCCTGAAGCTTGCCACTGCTTGCCATTTTTTCAGCAGACAGCTTCACTTGCTCAAAAAGTTCATGGTCTGACTGATTGACATACAAGGCCAAATTCTTGATTATGTATGGTGTTTGCAGATATTCGATATTTGAATAGTCGCCGTCGGAAAGAGCCTGCAATACGGCAGGCAAAGGCAGCACAGCGCAATCGTTGTAGCCTTCGGACAAGGTCTGTATTGCATCCTTGACACTGCCGACATTTAGGATATGTGCCGTACGATGTTGATATAGAGCATCAAACGGATAATCGTCCTTGACTATGATGACATGTTTGTCGGGCAAGCCGAAAAGCGACTCAACCGGCTGATTCCTGCGGAAGCAGACAACATATTCAACCTGCATTGGCAGCGACACCTTGCCATAGCCATCAACTGCAGGCTCGTCATCGACGCCTAGAATGATGTCGGGATCTGCACAATGGCCACTTCCGTTAGGTTGTGTGCAAAATTCCAGGCTAAATCTTTCGCCCATCATTTGGCTTAGCATTTCAGGCACAATGCCTGTGGCGACATTGTCTTCGACTGCATAATATGGATATATGTACACCTGCGAGTTGATAGCGATGCTATCGTTGGCAGAGGCTGGCATGCAATAAAGCAAAGCCATTGTAATCAACAAATTGCGCATTAAAGTACGCATACAGATAGTTTTTTTGTTAGTATTTTCCGATTGAAATGCACCGTATCGGGCATTTCTCCTCAAAAATAGCACTATTTTGAAACTACGAAAGAGCTAAAATGGCAGGTTTCGCAAATAAATAGCAAGCAAGGCGAAAGAACCGTCGCAAATACGTGCCTTTCAGCTCAAACATGTGCCACTTTTTATCGAAATAACTGACAAGAAACATAACAAATGGCGTCAGATTTTAATTTGGGATGGACATACTTGCCTTAATCACCAACTGACTGACAGGATTGAAGATTCAAGATAGAAGTGCAATTTCTGCGATAGGAAAAAGATGATAAAATTCCTTTGCAGAGGTTTGCCTAGCGGCAGGAGGTGCAAAACCTCCTGAGAGCGTCATATAGAGTGAACAACACAAAAAAAAGGAAGGC
>JAZUEN010000071.1:0-8579 GCA_045640185.1 Bacteroidales bacterium | reverse complement strand
AGGACGTTCACTTTCTTTTCAACACCGAATATGATTATGTAGCCAAAAACGGATTGAAAGTCGATTCCGTGGCTGGCAATTTCCACATAAAGCCTATCAAGGCCTACCAGTCAACCACTGAAATGCCAAAATGCGACGTGGTGCTGGTTGCTCTAAAATCGACACGCAACAACATCCTGCCCGACATCTTGCCACCAATTCTGCATAGCGACACCGTAGTAATCCTCATACAGAACGGATTAGGACTTGAAGCGCAACTTGCATCGGCTCTGCCCCAACAGCCAATTGCCGGTGGAACTGCATTCATCTGCTCGTCAAGGATTGGAACAGGCCATATTCTGCACGCCGACTATGGCGCGCTTACGGCGGGGTTTCACCAAAACGCATTGCCAGATATTATGGCCCAGATAAAGGCCGACTTTGAAAACGCCAAAGTACCTTTCACTATAACGCATGACCTGAACGAAATGCGTTGGCGCAAACTCGTGTGGAACATTCCGTACAACGGATTGACCGTCGTAATGAACTCATCTACCGACAAATTGATGATGCAAAAGGACACACGCCAACTGGTTACCGACCTGATGCAGGAAGTTGTGGATGGCGCATCGGCTTGTGGCGCCGACATTGAGCCAGAATTCATAAGCAAAATGCTGAAGATGACCGACGATATGACACCATACAGCCCTAGTATGAAACTTGATTTCGACAATCGTCGGCAGATGGAAATTGAAGCCATTTATTCCAATCCTATCGCCACTGCAAAGCGAAACGGCTACTATATGCGAAAGACCGAAATGCTTGAACAGCAACTTCGGTTCATCCAGTCGGCGATGAACGGCTGATACATTTTTTTGCAAACCACAACAAAAGTATTTTGTACTTTTAAAAAGAGTTTTCTATATTTGTTGGAACAAAAAACTAAAACAACTATGCGAAAACTAAAGCATTGTGCAGGGGCATTACTTTTGGTAATGCCTTTGCTTTCTACAGCACAGGACGAATGGAACAATCCTGAAGTCAACCAGGTGAACCGACTCACCCAACATTCCGACTTTATGGTTTTCAACAATGCCGAAGATGCCAATCTGGGCCAATTCAAGGAGTCGGCAAACTATCTGTCGCTGGAAGGCGTCTGGAAATTCAATTGGGTTGAACACGCATCACAACGCCCAACCGATTTTTACCAAATCAACTACGACGACAGCCAATGGGGAACAATGCCCATTCCTGGAATGTGGGAACTGAACGGCTACGGCGACCCGCTCTACACAAACGTGCCATACGCCTGGAACACTTATTTTGAAACAAAGCCACCACACATCGACACTACCCAAAACCACGTTGGCACATACCGCAAAAGCATTGAGATTCCTGCAAATTGGCAAGGCAAAAACATAAAAATGCATATCGGATCGGCAACATCCAACATATATATATGGATAAACGGAAAATTTGTCGGCTACAGCGAAGACAGCAAACTATCGGCAGAATTCGACATCACTAAATACGTACACAAGGGGCAGAACCTGTTCGCAATGCAGATATTCCGCTGGTGCGACGGCTCCTATCTCGAAGACCAGGATTTCTGGCGCCTCTCTGGCATTGCACGCGATTGCTACCTGTACGCATCACCCGCCATCAGATTCAACGACATCGACATTGTGCCAGACCTGACCGACAACTACACAAACGGCACACTCGACATAAAAGTGACTACATCGGCAAAAGCCACCGTCAGCGCTACGCTATTCGACAAAAAAGGGAATCAGATATATAATGCCAAACTAGATAGCAAATCGGCCACCGAACATACGGCATCGCCAAAATTCGAAAACGTCGACAAATGGTCAGCGGAAGAGCCTAACCTATACAAACTGCAACTGACGGTTTCCGACAGCAAGGGGAATGTGCAACAGGTTGTAAACCAGAATGTCGGATTTAGGAAAATAGAGCAAAAGACTGATTTGGGCCAAATTTGGGTGAACGGACAGCCTGTCCTTTTCAAAGGTGTCAACCGCCACGAACTCGACCCCGATTTCGGCTACGTGGTTTCGCATGAACGAATGGAAAGCGACATTCTGGTGATGAAGCAGATGAACATCAACGCAGTGCGCACTTGCCACTACCCTGACGACCCTTATTGGTACGAACTATGCGACCGTTACGGACTGTACGTTGTTTGCGAAGGCAATATCGAATCGCACGGAATGCTATACACACCTCATCCGCTTTCAAACAACCCATTGTTTGCAAAGGCGCATCTCGAACGCGACCAACGGATGGTTGAGACCTACAAGAACCACCCTTCTATCATATTTTGGTCAATGGGCAACGAATCGGGATATGGCCCCAACTTTGAGGCTTGCTACAAATGGATAAAGGAACGCGACAACAGCCGTCCAGTGCAATACGAAGGCGCAGGAACACAGCCATGCACTGACGTGTTCTGCCCAATGTATGCCTGGTACGAACTAATGGAAGGCTATGCAAAGGATTCCAATGCATATCGTCCTTTGATTCAATGCGAATACGCACACGCAATGGGCAATTCAGGTGGCGGATTTATGGAATATTGGGACCTGATTCGCAAATACCCGAAACTGCAAGGCGGATTCATTTGGGATTTCGCCGATCAGGCACTGCATCGCCGTAAGGCAGACGGGACAATTGAATTCACATACGGTGGCGACTACAACAGCAAGGACGCCTCCGACAACAACTTCAACTGCAACGGCCTGCTATCGCCCGACCGCAATTTCAATCCTCACGCATACGAGGTAAGATACTTCTACCAAGATATTTGGACTGACGCCATCGACCTGAACAAAGGCACCGTAAATGTATTCAACGAGAACTTCTTCGTCAGCCTGAAAAACTACCGTCTAGAATGGAACATTGAAGTTGACGGACGCCAAATAATGAATGGCATTGTCAACAATCTCGACATTGAACCTCGCTCATCTAAAGAAATAGCACTTGACATCGACGCAAGCAAATTGCCAAGCCAAGGCGAGATTTTTCTTAACGTCAACTACATCCTGAAGTCGGAATATGGCATACTGCCAGCAGGCACACGTGTGGCTTACGCCCAATTGCCAATTCGCGAAAATCCAGTATTTACAGAATTCAAGACTAGCAAATCCAATGTCAAGACTGAAAAAAACGGCAATAACCTAATTGTCGGCAATGACGATTTTGAATACACATTCAACAGCGACGGATTCATCTGCAAAATGACAATAGGCAACACCGACTATATGAAGGAAGGCTCTGTGCTAAAGCCAAATTTCTGGAGAGCGCCGACCGACAACGATATGGGTGGAATGCAATTGTTCAGCCAATATTTCAAATGGCGGAATCCGAACATCGAACTTCTGTCGATAAACACGGCTACCGCCAACGGGAACGCCATTGTCAGCACCACATACAAAATGCCTGACGTAAAAGCCGAACTGAAACTTGAATACACAATCAACGGCGACGGACAGATAAGCATCAACCAATCGATGACTGTTGAACCTGATTCAATGCCGTCGCAACTATACCGCTTTGGAATGCGTCTTGAAATGAATGAGCAGTTTAGCGAAGTGAACTATTTCGGACGTGGCCCGATAGAGAACTATGCCGACCGCAAGTTGTCGCAACCTGTTGGACGTTACAAACAAACCGTTGCCGAGCAGTACTATCCATACATTCGCCCGCAAGAAAGCGGAACCAAAAGCGACTTGCGCACTTTCGACGTGGTGAACATTGCAGGCACGGGGCTTCGATTCTCTTCCGACTCGCTGTTTTCTGCCTCAGCACTGCCATACACACAAGAGCAAATAGGACCTTGGATTCAGAAAAAGCAACATCACTCCACCGATTTGGAATACGACAACCTGACTGCCGTATGCGTTGATGGCGCACAAATTGGCCTTGGATGCATCAACTCGTGGGGTGCCGCACCTATTGCAAAATATATGTTGCCACGTGCCGACTACCAGTTTAAACTGACAATCACACCAATAAACAGAAAATAATTTTTTTGATAGGCTTTTCAAGGGCATGGATTTTACGAATCCATGCCCTTGTTTTTTTGTGAATTTTGAAAAATCAATCCAAAGCGTATGTAATTTTGTATTTTGAAAAACAAACATTTAGATATGGGGAAAGTCACTTCGCGCGAAAAGCAAATTACAAAGACAAGCATAGTAGGCATTGTCACTAACATCTTTTTGGCCGCATTCAAGGCTTTTGTCGGAATGTTGGCAAATTCCATTGCCGTAATCCTCGACGCAGTCAACAACCTGAGCGACGCACTATCATCGGCCATCACAATCATAGGCATCAAACTTGCCCACCGCAAGCCCAACAAGGAACACCCATTTGGCTATGGCCGCATTGAATATTTCAGCGCAATTCTGATTGCAGGACTTGTATTCTCGGCTGGCGTGGCATCAATGATTGAATCAATAAAGAAGATAGCCTCGCCAGAAGCCACCGATTTTTCAATTGTCACCATCATTATAATTGCAGTTGCCATAGTAACCAAAATAATTTTAGGAAGATACGTCAAGCGTCAAGGCGAGAAATTCAGTTCAGATGCACTCATAGCATCGGGAGCCGACGCATCGTTCGACGCCATAATATCAGCATCGACACTTGTATGCGCCATAGTGTCGCTCGTTTGGGACATTGCTATCGACGGCTACATTGGCGCAATCATTTCGGCATTTATCATCAAGGCTGGCGTGGAACTGTTCATGCAACCTTTGAGCCAAATATTGGGTGCACGTACAAGCAGCGAGACAACCATTGGCATCAAGTCCGACATTCGCAAATTCGACGGGGTTATAGGCGCGTACGACCTTGTACTTCACAACTATGGTCCCGACCGTGCGGTTGGCTCTGTCCACATTGAGATTGACGATTCACTTTCGGCACGCGACATACACCTGCTGACAAAACGTATTCAACGCCAGATAGCCCAAAATTACGGAGTTTTTCTGACTATAGGAATTTACGCTGTTGACAAGCAAAACGATGATTTAGGCAAGATGCAAAACGACATTAAAATCATTGCCGCATCGTTTGACGGAATTCTGCAAGCACACGGAATCTTTATCGACACTGAAACGAAAATAATATCACTGGATGCTGTGGTCGATTTCAAGGTCTCCGACAAACAATCGCTTTACAACGACATTGTAAATGCAATTGCAAGCAAGTACGACGGTTACACCGTTGAATTGAATTTCGACATTGATTATAGCGACTAAACTCTTAGTCACAATGTTTTAGAAATGATTTTTAGATAGATACCGAAACTCTTCCGCATATCACGGCACACCTTCGAAAAGGTGGCAATAACACAAAAAAAGGCATCCCGAAGGATGCCTTTTCATTTATCAATGAAATTGATTAAACAAGTTTCAATTCCTTAAGAGTTGCAACATTGCCACGTACTGAAGCTGCGCTTGCTGCAAACTTAGCCTTTTCGTCAGCGTTAAGGTCTAGTTCAACAATCTTCTCAATACCGTTCTTGCCAAGGATGACAGGAACGCCGATGCAAAGGTCTGATTCGCCGTATTCGCCTTCAAGCAATACAGAGCAAGGAATCATCTTCTTCTGGTCGTGAATAATAGCCTCTACAACTGATGCTCCAGCTGCACCTGGTGCATACCATGCAGATGTGCCAAGCAAACCAGTAAGAGTTGCACCGCCAACCATTGTAGATTTTACTACCTCGTCAAGTTTTTCAGCACTCAAGAAATTTGTAACAGGCATGCCTTTGTATGTAGCAAAGCGAGCCATAGGAATCATTGTTGTATCACCGTGACCGCCAATTACAAAGCCTTCAACTTCATTAGCATTGCAGTTCAAAGCCTGTGACAGGAAATATTTGAAACGTGAGCTATCCAAAGCGCCACCCATACCGATTACACGATTCTTTGGCAAGCCAAGAGCCTTAAGTGCTAGGTATGTCATTGTGTCCATTGGGTTTGAAATGCAAACGATAATTGCATTTGGAGAATACTTCAAAAGATTCTCGGCAACGCCCTTTACAATACCGGCATTAACGCCAAGAAGCTCTTCACGAGTCATGCCTGGCTTACGTGGAATACCAGAAGTGATAACGCAAACGTCAGAATTTGCTGTCTTGGCATAATCATTGGTGCAACCAACCAAGCGAGTGTCGAAACCCAGCAATTGTGCTGTCTGCATCATATCCATTGCCTTGCCTTCTGAAACGCCCTCCTTGATGTCGAGCATTACAACCTCGTCGGCCACTTCATTGAATGCAAGAACATTAGCGCATGTTGCGCCTACGTTTCCTGCTCCTACAACTGTAACTTTACTCATAACTATAAAATTTTTAACGATTTCGAATTGTACTTTTTAAAGTCTGCAAATATAGTAAATCAAATGTGGTTTCAAGAAAAATTATTTGGGCAAAAAAATGAATTTCGCTTTCCGCCACTAAGGACATCATTAAACCAGTTATGATATGGATCGGATGCTGATTTTGAAATCTTAGTCATTGTTCCTGGCGTCAACGATTCAATTGGAAATTCAAAAGTCTGACTATCGTCATTTTTCATATTGTCTATTGACGATTTGACATATATGGCATCGGTTATCTTTTCATTACTATTTGTATATATATCATATTTAGCATTCCCGTTATTTTTTGCTAATGCCACTACTTTGGGTTCATAGTAATTGGTCTTGTCTAAATCATTCAGTGTTACATCTTTATTGTCTTTTTTAACATATATGGTACTTTTCTTCAGAATTGGTTCATGTTTGCCATCACCAGTGCCATAAAATGTCTGCTTAATAGCAATGTAACCAGTAGCTTGGGCATGGACCAGAACGGTTGTCAATGACAACAAAACGACCAAAATGATTTTCATATATATTTTACTAATCTTTTTTAACCATACGTATTGCAGCGCCAACATGACTATTATTATAGCGTGCTATGCCGTTGTAAAAACTTGATATTATTAACAATTTATTATAACCCATTTTGAACATCGCAAATTCATCCTCTCCACATACAATTCCTGAATTATCCCTGTATATCGTATATCCCCCAATTGGCAACGCATTAAATCCTACTAACGTAGTATCCTTGATATATCCTTCGTTGTATTTCCAACCAAAATCAGACAAAAGACATTCCCAATTACCTTCGCTTGAAAAATACTTTTGCATACACGTATCGTGTGCATACATTTTATCAAAGTCTTCATACGAAATCGATTTTTCTGGAAATTGAATCCCATAGTAAGACAATAGCTCCATCCAGTCTTCATCCCACGCAGTATGAAAACCAAGTTTAGTCTCGTGATAATATTTCTCGTAGAATAATTCAAACAAATACTCACATCCTCCATAAAAATTGGATGTCAGTATTTGATCTCCCTCACAAAGTCTTTCAGTAATTGGATATGCATTATCTATAGTCCAAATTTGATTTCCAATTTTTGCCACTCTATAGATATTAAAGTCTTCATCACATGTGAATTTTTGTTTATCCATTAGAATATCTTTAATTCTTTCTGTATAAGCAAAATCTTTATCTCCAACTGTAATGGTCACTGTCGCTTCTATATTATAAACAACAGGCAGATAACGCATTACAGTCTTCCCATCTTCCCAATATTTTATTGTGTATGCAGGAATTTCAGGATTGTCAAAAGTGCCACCTTGCGTTATACAACACGAATCTGTGTCAATAGGAAACTTTATTGTATCCATTTTGTAGGTGGTGTTATCATCTGGCCATATGGCAATATGCGCAGAAGAAACATTTCCATTATAGCATTGATGTTCGGATTCATTATAATTATAAGTATACCAATATAAAAGATTACAATGAAGATTGATTGCTGGTTCGCCATTGCCATAATCGACATCTATATGCAATTTACAATCAGTAGGAATTGCGTAATATTTTCTTGTTTCTTCTTCTCCATAAATAGTATCATTACCATAATAGACAAATGGATTATACGTAACCCAATATTGAGAGAACGGCTCTAATTTATAGCTCTGTTCTGTCAATTCGGTCATGTTTTCTTTTGAAGTGCCAATTGATATTTTACAATCGACCACTTTGACATTGCTACAATAAATAGCATGAAACATATCATTTTTATTAATGGACTCAGAATCTATAATTTCATTTCCATAATAACGTATCCAGTCATCATCAATGACGTCATCATACCAATGATTTTCCTTGCATCCTGCAAAGTTCAATGCAAAAAATGTTAATGTAAACAACTTAAAAAAATTACATACTATTTTCATTTTCATGTTTTTGTTTTTTTATAAATTAATATTCATTTTATATTGACTTGTACTTTTGCCTTTTCCAGGCAAGGTATATTTTAATACTATTGGATACGCACCTTTAGTGGTTGGCGGTATATTATTGGCTTTCATAAACGTTTTTATTTCTTCTGGACGTTTATTCTCGTCAACTATCTTATTCGCAACAGTTAATCTACAATTATGAAAATCTTCATTAATAAATTCTTGCATATGATTATTAATACAACTTACACTATTGGGGGTTAAAC
>JAZUEN010000070.1:0-86036 GCA_045640185.1 Bacteroidales bacterium | reverse complement strand
TCGGTGACCATTCCAAATTCAGTGACAAGCATTGGCGAGTATGCGTTCAAAGGTTGCAGTGGCTTGACATCGATGAACATTCCAAATTCAGTGACAAGCATTGGCGAGTATGCGTTCAAAGGTTGCAGTGGCTTGACATCGGTTACCATTCCGAATTCAGTTACGAACATTGGCTCGTGTGCGTTCGATGGATGCAGTGGTTTGACAAAAGTTAATGCAGAGTCAATAGAAGGTTGGCTGAAAATAACATTTAATAATATTACTTCTAATCCATTGTGTTATGTACCTCATTTATATGTGGGTGACAAGGAGGTAACGGAAGTCGTTATTCCAAATTCAGTAACGAGCATTGGCAATTATGCGTTCAGAAATTGTAGTAGTTTGACCTCGGTTACCATTCCAAATTCAGTTAAGAGCATTGGCTCGTGTGCGTTCCAAAATTGCAGTGGCTTGACTTCGGCAACCATTCCTAATTCAGTTACAAGCATTGGCTCGTGTGCGTTCCAAAATTGCAGTGGCTTGACTTCGGCAACCATTCCTAATTCAGTTACAAGCATTGGCTCGTGTGCGTTCCAAAATTGCAGTGGCTTGACTTCGGTAACCATACCGAATTCAGTTACGTACATTGGCGATGATGCGTTCAATGGTTGCAGAGGCTTGACTTCGGTAACCATACCAAATACAGTCACCAGCATTGGCGATAAAGCGTTCCAAAATTGCAGAGGCTTGATTTCCGTTACCATTCCAAATACAGTCACTAGCATTGGAGAGTTTGCGTTCTATGGTTGTGACAATTTGACATTAGAAATGGAAGCGACTACGCCACCGACTTTAGGCAGAAGTGCAATAGACAATGCACTTGTTTTCATTCCACAAGGGACAGTTAGTGCATATCAGGAAAAATGGGGTACTAACAATATTTATATTGATGAAGAAGTTAAAATTACTGTAAACGTAGAAACACCAGGCACTTTGGCAGAGGAAATAGTCAATTCGGGTGCTGAATTAAACAAGGTGACAGACTTGACCGTTACAGGAACACTTAATGATGAAGATTACGGTACAATGAGAAGTTCAATGTTGTTGTTGTGCCATTTGAATTTGTCAGGTGTTACTGATTCATCAATTCCTTCTAGTGCATTCTCTGGTAAAGAGACGTTGATGTCAGTTGTTTTGCCAGATTCAGTTCAAGAAATCGAAAATAAAGCATTTGAAAAATGTGTTCATTTATCTTCCGTTTGTTTCCCTAAAACTATAAAGATATTTGGTATGTCTGCGTTCGATGGTTGCAGTGGCTTGAAATCTGTTAACATTCCAGATTCAGTTACGATCATTGGCTATGGAGCGTTCTATGGTTGCAGTGGCTTGACAAAAGTTAATGCAGAGTCAATAGAAGGATGGCTTGGCATCACTATTGGTGGAGATTGTACAAGTCCATTGTATTATGCACATCATTTATATGTGAATGACACTGAAGTGACAGACCTTGTTATTCCGAATACAGTTACAAGCATTGGTAAATATGCGTTCTATGGTTGCAGTGGCTTGACTTCAGTTGCCATTCCAAATTCAGTTACGAGCATTGGTTATTGTGCATTCTCTGGTTGCAGTGGCTTGTCATCGGTTACCATTCCTGATTCAGTTACAAGCATTGGATCAAGTGCGTTCTATGGTTGCAGTGGATTGACCTTGGTCACCATTCCAAATTCAGTCACGAGCATTGGCAAGTCTGCATTTTCGGGTTGTACAAACTTGGATTCAATTTCAATAGGATATGGAGTTGAAAGCATATCATCGGATGCGTTTTTGGATTGTACAAAACTTGATAAAATTACATTGCTGGCATTGGTTCCACCAACTGTCAACTCTTCGGAGTTTTCTACCATACAGCCTGCATCGTGCAAACTTTACGTGCCAAAGTCGGCAGTGTTTGACTACGCCACTTCGCCAGTATGGAGTGCATTCAATTATGAAGATATAAGCATTCCTGTAAATGTGAATTTGGTGGATAGTGTCGTTGCTGAAGGTACAGTTGTAGGTGGCGGTACATTTGAGTTCGGCACGGAGGCAACGCTTACTGCCACACCAACAGAAGGGTACCACTTTGCAAAATGGTGCGACGGCAATACGGAAAACCCTCGCAATTTTGTCGTGTTGGATAGTATGAACGTATCCGCAGTGTTTGAGATTAATATGTACACGTTCAATTTGACACAAAACATTGTGGTTGCAGGCACTGTGTCAGGCGCAGGTACATACAATTATGGCGATACAATCACCATTTCTGCCACACCAAATACAGGGTATTATTTTTCAATGTGGAGCGATAGTGTAAAAACAAATCCTCGTAGCATTGTGGCAAAGGCAGATTTGAATTTGCAGGCATTGTTTGCGCCTTATCAATATTCAATAGCATTGTCCGCAGATAACGGTATAGTAACAGGTGCAGGCACATACAACTATGGCGATACAATCACCATTTCAGCCACACCAAACGAAGGCTATCATTTCACACAATGGAGTGACGGCAATACGGAAAATCCACGTACAATAACCGTATCGGAAGATTTGGAATTGCAGGCATTGTTTGAAATGAACACAGACATTGCATCTTCCGCTGTCACCGCTGTCAACATCTATGCACACCATAACGTCATAGTTGTAGAAAACGCCACAGCCGACATCTACGTTTACGATGCGGTGGGGCGTCTTGTGGCCCATAGAGGCGTGTGCGAAGGTTCTGCACAAATAGCAATGCCACACGAAGGCATTTACATTGTAAAATGTGGAGGAGATGTGAAACGAATATATTTAGGATTTAGGAATTAGGATGTAGGATTTTTAATTTCAATTCAACATTATAGGGCAATGAGTTTCGGCTTGTTGCCCTTTTCATTTGGGATTGAACGCAGATTCGACTGATTTAACGGATTTTCGCGGATTTTTAACCACGAATTGGCACGAATTAGCACGAATTGACAGTTAAGGCATAAGTGAAATTAGAAAAAAACTCTGTGTCACCTCTGTGTAATGGATAAGTTACACAGAGAACCACAGAGAATTTTCAGATAAACACGGAGAATACAAATAATCCTATTTTTTCAAAAAGGATTGATTTGCGTTTTCAGCGCGAAATGCAGTTTTTGTTCGCCCTGAAAGGGCAGTTCATAATAGCCTATGGCAAAGCGTAGCGACACCATAGGGGAATCGGACACCCGCAAATGGCGCCCAGAAGGGGCAAGTCAAATGGAATTAAGAATTAAAAATTCGGAATTCAGAATTAACAGCCAAAGGTTAATGGCTAATAGTTAATGGCTAATAGCCAATGGCTAAAGTCCAACAGCCAATAGCCAATAGCCAAAGGCCAACAGCCAAACTACCGACTTTCCACCTTCTCATTTTACAGGGAAATCGAAATAAGTGTCGGGGAAAGGCTCGTTGGCGAGAGTGAAATGCCACCACTCGGTGTCGAAAGGCTTGAAGCCAGCATCAAGCATCGCATCGCGCAACAAGTGACGCAGAGCCTTCTGCTCGTCGGTAATGCCGTCGTAGTCGGGATACGATTCCTCGCCAAACCAGTCGAAAGTGCCACCCAAATCGGCTTCACGCTCGGTCGCCATATCAAACAGTGTCAGATCGACCGTGCTTCCACGGCTGTGGCTTGAACGAGCGCAGATGAATCCCTTGTCGAAGAGCAGGCTCTTGTCGATGTCAGGGTAGAAATACTGTCTGGTTAAGGTGTCGTCAATCTGTTCGGCCCAGCGAATGAAATGGTTTACTGCCGTTTGTGGACGATATGCATCGAAAATCTTCAGTCTATAGCCTTTGGCAAGAAGGTTGTCGCTCGCAATTTTCAGTGCTTGGGCGCCTTCCTTGGTCATCAGCGCCACAGGTGCCTCGTAGCCATCGACGCGCGTGCCTACGAAGTTGTAGGTGCTGTAATAGCGGATGTCGAGCAAGACATCGGGCACGACATCGTTAATGTACACAAAATCTGATGAATCCATTTGGGCGTCGGTTGCCTTGTCGCACGATATCGCCACAAAGCCGACAAGCAGTATTGCAAAGATGTTTCTCATATCGTTTTTTTTGCAAAGATAAATAAAGTTGAAAGTTTGAATTGATAAAGTTGAATGTTTAACGTTGAGAAGATTAGTGCCCAGTGCCTGGCATTTGGTAAGGTTGAAAGTTTTGACGCTACGCTGTTGATATGTTTAGAAGTTGAGAAGTGAATTGTGAATTATAAATTTCGCTTACTTTGCGGTCTATGGACATTCTATTTATTCATTGGCATCCGTCGCCCGAGATATTCTCGATAGGTCCGTTCGCACCACATTGGTACGGGCTTTTCTTCGCATTGGCCTTTGTTGTGGGCTACTATCTGACAAAGTCGATGTTCAAGCGTGAAGGTGCGCGTGTCGACTTGATTGACACGCTCTTGCTGTATTTCTTCATCGGAACAATCGTTGGAGCGCGTCTCGGACATTGCCTTTTCTACGAACCTGACATTTATTTGCACAAGCCGTTGGCAATACTCAAGATTTGGGAAGGCGGATTGGCGAGTCACGGAGCGGGCATAGGCCTGTTCATCGCGCTTGGGCTGTTTGTCCGCAAATATAAGGTCGATACGTTGTGGCTTTTCGACCGACTCGTGATAATGATAGCCTTGTCGGGCTTGTTCATCAGAATGGGAAATCTTTTCAATTCGGAAATTGTAGGCAAGCCGACCGATGTGCCTTGGGGATTCATCTTTGAGAATCTTGGCGAGACATTCCCGCGTCACCCGTCACAATTGTACGAGGCGCTGTCGTATTTCGCTATGGGCCTGTTTATGCTGTTCCTTTATTACAGGACGAAGGCCACATCGTACAAGGGGCTGATATTTGGCTTGGGAATGGTGCTGATATTCGCATTCAGGTTCTTCATCGAATTCACAAAAGATGTCCAGGTGGAGTTTGAAAAATCGATGTCGCTCGATATGGGACAGTGGCTGAGCATACCGTTTGTAGTGCTTGGCATAGTGTTCATCATTTTATCATTAACACGTAACAGAGATGCACGGGAAATTTAGTTTTTTTGCCTTGATGGCCCTTGGCTTGGCTTTGTCGGCCTGCGATAACGGCTCTGACGCAAGATACATTGAACCAAACGAATACTTGCCTGCCTATCCAGGCTCTTATTGGGACTATAGCGATGGCACACGCGTTCGCGCGACGAATTACGAATTGCACAATTACAGGCTCTCGACATCATCGTCAAAATACTCCGAAGAATGCTACGTTCCTATTTGGGACGGCAAATACCTCTACAAGTACAGCATCTACCAGGCATCGCCACTATACCCGATGAAGGAACTGCTTCGTGCCAAAGGTTCGGCAGAATGGATTGTCGATGAAAGCAATGGAGCGAAACTGAAACGGAGCGAGGCCTTCATCGATTCAATGTACATACGTATCCCTGTCGACTCCACATTCAAGGATTCCCTGTTCAAGGAAGTATATCAAATTACTGAATACCAAGAAAATATGGACAACACCACACATTGGAACACTCGAGAATACTACGCAAAGAATGTTGGACTGATTAAGGTTGAAGTCAACAATCCAAACGACACCTTAAGTGCTGTTGTTCAGAAAGAAATACGTGCTTACTTCATCAATAAATAGATGTCACGTGGCTTGCCATTTTGGTACTCTGACAAGATAGAGTTCTACAACTCCGCAAACTTGAAATTGCCAGATGCTGAAGAACAGATATCCGATGTTCTCAAAATTCATTTCAATGACAATCAGCACCTTATCGAAAACTGGCGCAAGTGTTTCTTTGCACCAACACCTATTGAAATAAATGTCAAGACAGAGCCTTCTATGGCTACTGCCGAATATTGTTTCAGCCTGAAAAATGCCATTTTCATTATGCTTTTATTAGCGCTAACCGCAATACTGATTGGCATAAACAACTACAAAACAGCAACATACATTCTGCTAGGATTGTCAGTCATTGCATATTTCGCGACAATGTCAATACAGAACACCTATATCCGGAAGTCAATATCGGATGCAATATGCTTGCCTTATTTTGAAGGAGAAGCCCAAGTGCTTCATAATCAAATGATATGGATGAATGATGCAGACATGTGTCCTGCCTGTGGCACCAAAAGGACAGAAGGCTCTAATGTTTGTCAAAATTGTGGAATAAAATTGCCTGATTCAAGAAAACCCAAGCCGTTAAATGATACCTTTACAGCAAAGGAACGACAACGTTCTTGACCATTTAAACATAAGACAATGAGAAAGATTTCTGCAAATATCGTTTTAACTTGCATAGGAAAACCCATAAAATTCGGACATATTGTTGTTGACGATGATGGAACAATTCTTGATGTCGTCGAAACTGGAGGCAAACTTATTGAAGAAGAAGGTCTTGAATATTACAATGGCGTTCTTGTCCCTGGATTCATTATTGATGCCACTGGCGCCGACCTTTCTGAAAAGGCTACACACATGCGTTTCCTGGCAGGAGTACAGTATTATGAAGCAAAACCTAACCAATTGGCATACAACACAAAGGAACCTGTAGTAAATCAGATGTTCTACCGACAGACCGATGGAATGCCTTTTGCTGAAGCCTTGAATTTGGCAACAATCGATTCGGCAAGCATTTTGGGCTTGGACAACAAACTGGGTTGCTTCAAAAAAGGAGCGAAGCCGGGTGTCATTCTGCTGTATCCTTTTGATTTCGTGAACAATAAAATGCGTCACGACACCTTGTCAAAAAGGTTGGTCTAGCTTGCCGACAAAACACTCTACCAAATAGCGCATCATGACTCTCATTTCACCTCTTGATTGGGGATTAGGACACGCAACTCGTTGTGTGCCAATAATCAACGACTGCATCAAAAAAGGCGAGCCTGTCATTTTGGCTACAGACGGACAAGCATTGTCATTTCTTCAGCAAGAATTCCCAAACCAAAAATGCATCAGGCTAAAAGGCTACAGCATGAAATATGCTGGAGGCCGGCTGTTGCCATTTGTGATAATGCTTCAGCTGCCATTTTTCGCATTAAGCATTTGCCTGGAACACAGGCGCCTGAAACGCATCATCCGCACATACGGGATCGACAAGGTCATATCAGACAATCGGTATGGTCTATGGGACAAAAATGTGCAAAGTATAATTGTAACCCATCAGCTTTACATCCAGCTGCCTAAATGGCTGAACGCTTTCAAACGTCCATTGCACGTATTTACAGCTCATTTGCTTCATAGATTCAATGAAATATGGGTGCCAGACTATGCCGATGCAAGCAAGTCGCTATCTGGAGCGCTGTCGCATAATGGCGCACTTGACAACGAAGTGCGTTACATCGGACCTTTATCCAGATTCACTGATGATGTCAAATGTGAAGATGCAAAAGTGCCTGATGTACTGCTTTTGCTGTCGGGCCCCGGAAGGCAAAAAAGAGTTTTCGCCAAGCAGATGCTGAAAAAATTGCAAAACAGCAAAAAAAGCATCTTGGTGGCTGGCGCCGAACCTAATCAAAAATATCAAATAACAAACGGGAACATACTGGCCGTAAGCCATATATCGACGCAAAAACTCAATTATTTACTTTTATCAACGCCACAAATCATTGCCCGTTCCGGCTATTCTACCATAATGGACCTGCACATATTGCGACGCGAAGCCATGCTATATCCGACACCGGGACAATGGGAACAGGAATATTTGTCAAACATGCAAAAGTCACCTCAAAAACGGCATTTCAAATGACAATTTGCCTTTAATAGCCTTTTTATGTACATTTGCCAAAAATGGGAACTATGCAAAAACCTATACAGAAATTTTCGTTAGGCTATTCCATATTTAGGAATTACTCTAAATTCTACGTCCGTAAATTCTACAAAACCACAACTGTCATCGGACTTGAAAACATACCAGACAATACACCTGTAATTGTAACACCAAACCACCAAAACACCTTGATGGACGCCCTTTGCGTAGTCTACAACATTCCGGAGCGTGCCATTTTCATGGCTCGAGGCGACATATTCGGAAAATCGAAATTCATAACATCAATACTTCGGTTCTTGAGAATACTGCCAATATATCGTATGCGCGATGGCGTAAAGCAGCTGCAAAACAACGATGCGTCATTCGAAGAGGCTGTTGGCGTCCTCGAAGACAGACAGAAGCTTGTCGTATTGCCTGAAGGCAGCCACCTGGGCCAACGTCGGCTCCGGATGCTGAAAAAAGGAGTGGCCCGCATCGCCTTCATGGCCGAAGAAAAGCACAACTTCGAACTTGGCATACAGATAATTCCGGCTGGGCTAGACTATTCGCATTATATCAATTTCGGCTCACGCATACTTGTCGCTTACGGCAAACCGATACCTGTCGCAAAATACAAGGATATATATGCTGAAAATCCGCAGAAAGCAATGGCCACAATGATGGACGACATAAGCAACGCCATCAAGCCTCTGATGCTAAATCTTGACAACGAAGCCGAATACGAGCCACTTGAAACATTGCGCGACATATACATAAATGACCTTTACAAAGGTGGCCAACACAAAAGATGCGCAAGCCATAAGCTCATACTTGAGCAATCGCAGGAAATTGGCGAAAAACTGCTCAAACTCGCCAATTCAGGCTCCGAGGCCTATGCCACTGCCAAATCAAACGCTCTTGAGCTGAAATCGTTGCTAAGCAAGCTCAACTTGCGGTATTGGACCATCGCCAATGATAAATATTCAGTTGCAGGAATATTGGTTAGCCGGCTTTTGCAAGTTGCCTTATGCCCAGTATTCGCAATTGGCTACATACTTAACATACTGCCGTTCTATCTGCCTGTATATTTTGCCCGCAACATCAAGGACCCGCAATTCCTCAGCTCTTATCGGTATGTCATATCCGTAATCACATTCACGGTGTTCTACCTGCTGTACTTGATAGCAATGCTGATAGCAATGCCTAAATGGTGGATGGCCTTACTGACATTAATTGCAATTCCTTATGTAGGCATGATTGCATTCCGTTACTACGTTTGGTTCAAGAAGACAACGGCTCGCTCTCGCATTAACAAGTTCCGCCGTACACAAAACGCCGAGTGGAAACGCTTGACCGAATGTCGCGATACCGTTTTAGGCATCATCAAGACTTTATAAAACAGCAACTTCACATTCATAAAAAAACAACGCCAGGCTTTAGTGTCTGGCGTTGTTTTTTTGCTTTCGCTATGGATAGCCATTATCTGATAGGATACTCGTTGTGGATATCGGACAATACCTCAAAGCCTGTTTCCGTAACCAGAACCGTATGCTCGAATTGAGCCGACAGCTTTCCGTCGATGGTACGGGCCGTCCAGCCGTCATTCTCGTCGATCACAACACGTGCCTTGCCTTCGTTAATCATCGGCTCGATGGTGAATATCATCCCAGGGCGCATTATCGGTCCGGAATTGCGACGTGCTATATGGTCGACTTGCGGCTCTTCGTGAAATTGGACTCCGACACCATGCCCGCAGAACTCCCAAACCACGCTATAGCCCTTCATCTGTGCATATCGCGCAATGAAAAATCCAATGTTTCCAAATACGTTTTTCGGCTTTACCTGCTCAATGCCCAAATCAAGGCAATGCTTGGTAGCGTCGATAAGGTCCTGAGCCTCTTGCGATATCTGGCCAACGGCGTACATCCGGCTTGTGTCGCCGTAATATCCGTCAAGTATCGTAGTGACATCAATGTTTACTATGTCGCCATCCTTCAGTATTGTATCTGCCGACGGGATGCCATGGCAGACAACATTGTTGGGCGATATGCAACAATATTTAGGAAATTCGCCGTAGCCTTTGCACGCCGATATGGCGCCATGATCAACAATAAACTGGTTAATCAGATTGTCAAGATATTCAGTATTTACGCCAGGCTTGACGTATGGCTCTATGAAATCGAGTGATGCGGCGGCCAATTTCGCACTCTTGCGAATGCCGTCAATCTGTTCCGGAGTCTTTATCAGTATTCCCATTTCAGTTTTGTATTTTACAACCGCAAATTTGCGCTATTCTTTAGATAAAGAAAAGAATAAGTTTCGGTTTTTTGCAGAACCGACGGCTATTGCCTATAATTGCATATTTGGTTAATAAAATATCGAGACAATCCGATGCCGGAAAGCGTAAAAAGCTAATATTGTAATGTTATATCAGAAAACAGATTGAAATGGCAGACAACTATTTGGAACGGCACTACGAAGAATACGAAGTCAAAAAGGCCGCTTGGGAAAAGGCCAAGAAACTCGGCAAAGCCAAGGCAAAGAAAAAAACGACGGCCAACCTAAAGCAACAAAGCGACGAACAGAAACTTGAGGCGCTTTGAAACGCCAACCAGCAAAACACAAATCAATATGTATTCAGCACTAAAGACACGGCTAATAATAATGAACTTCCTCATTTTCGCAGTTTGGGGAGCGTATCTGTGCTCATTGGGAGTATATTTGGGCGGAATAGGAATGGGCGTCAATATAGGGTCGTTTTTTGCAATTCAGGGCATCGTGTCGTTATTCATGCCGGCCATAATGGGCATAGTAGCCGACAAATGGATTCCAGCCCAAAAATTATTGGGAATTTGCCACGGTCTTGCAGCTTTGTTTATGGCATTGGCAGGCTATATGGGTATGAAATACGGCGATTCAGTTACGTTTGGCCAGCTGTTTCCGTTTTATGCCATAAGCGTGGCATTCTTTATGCCCACCATAGCCCTTGGCAATTCAGTGTCTTACAATGCCTTGACCAAAGGCGGACTTGATACCGTACGAGATTATCCGCCTATTCGCGTCTTCGGAACAATCGGGTTCATTGTCTCAATGTGGATTGTCGACTTGACAGGCTTCAAGAGCAACTATATGCAGATGTTCGTGTCGTCGGCTTGGGGAGTCGTGCTTGCATTTTACGCCTTTACTTTGCCCGACTGTCCGGTCAGCAAAGACAAATCCGGAACATCGGTTATTGAAGCATTGGGCTTGCGTGCGTTTACATTGTTCAAAGACCGCAAAATGTGCCTGTTTTTCATATTCTCGTTCCTATTGGGAATGTGCCTGCAGGTGACGAATGGGTTTGCAGGAACCTTTCTGGGCGATTTCGGCAAGAATCCCGTATATGCCGGCACGTTCGCTGTTCGGCACAATATAATGTTGAGTTCGCTGTCGCAGATATCTGAGACATTGTGCATTTTGCTGATACCGTTCTTCTTGAAACGATTCGGCATCAAAAAGGTGATGCTGATATCAATGTTTGCGTGGTTCTTCCGATTCGGATTCTTCGGCCTTGGCAACCCAAGCGACGGCGTTTGGCTGTTCGTCCTGTCAATGATAGTGTACGGCGTCGCTTTCGACTTCTTCAACATAAGCGGTTCGCTGTTTGTGGAGCAGAATACCGACGAGTGCATCCGTTCAAGCGCGCAAGGAGTGTTTATGATGATGACTAACGGATTAGGCGCCACCATAGGCTCGTTTTGCGCAGGTGCGGTAGTGAACCATTTCGTCTACAATCCAGCCACAGCCAATCCGGCATTCGATATAATGCAAGGATGGTCAACGGCGTGGTACATTTTCGGTGCATTCGCCTTTGTCGTGGCCATTGTGTTTGCATTCACATTCAAGTACAAGAACGAAATGAACGATTGATTCTCTATCGTGACTAAATCATAAATCCTAAATTCTAAATCCTAAATCCTAAATAAACAATGAACCTGTCAGTAGGAATTGACATAGGCGGCACCAACACCGTATTGGGGCTTATCGACATAGAAGGAAAGATACATGCACAATATTCGGTAAAGACACAACATTATGCAGACTTTTCCGATTACGTGAATGATGTGTGCAGCGGAATTGACAAAGCATCGAAGCAGATTGCAGAACCTTTCGAGATTGTTGGGATAGGCATTGGAGCCCCCAATGGCAACTATTACAACGGTTGTATCGAAAACGCAGCCAACCTTCGGTGGAAAGGCGTTGTCGAGATTGTCAACGAATTCCGGAAACATTATCGCAAGCCAATTTACCTGACTAACGACGCAAATGCGGCGGCCATAGGCGAAATGATTTATGGCGGGGCCAAGGGCATGAATAATTTCATCGAGATAACTCTCGGAACAGGACTCGGCAGCGGAATCGTAGTCAACGGTCAGCTACTTTACGGACACGATGGATTTGCCGGCGAATGTGGACACATAATCGTTGAACGTGACGGACGCGACTGTGGCTGTGGACGGAAAGGATGCCTTGAAACTTACGTATCGGCAACAGGAGTGGTCCGCACTGCAACAGAAATGCTTGCCACGCGCAATATCGACAGCGAGCTTCGCGGCATTTCCAACAACGAGCTTACCGCTTTGGCCGTTTCGCAAGCGGCAAACCATGGCGACAAGGTGGCCATGGAAGTCTTTGAATACACCGGCAAAGTGCTAGGCCAAGCATTGGCCAACATTGTTGCCGTAACAAGCCCCCAAGCCATATTCCTTTTCGGAGGACTTGCCAGGGCAGGAGAAATGCTGTTTCAGCCGGCCAGACAGGCAATGGAAGACAACATGCTGACAATATTCAAAAACAAAGTCAAGATTTTACCTTCACAGCTGAGCGACGACGCAGCGATTCTTGGTGCAAGCGCATTGGTTTGGGCCGAACTGAAAAACAAATAGATGCTGAACATTTACCAACAAAAAAGGCTGGACTTGGTCCAGCCTTTTTTGTCAGTTGCGACCGAATGGCCTACTCAACCATCATCGCCCTTATGTCGTTGGTTATCTGTCTGATATCCTTTATCTGCTCAGCGTTGAATTTAAGGTCGCCATTATCTTTAATCTGAATGCGCTTGTTTGCCGTATCTATTTGCATGCATCCTTGAGGCACCTTTATTTCAAATTCAGTAAATGCCTTGCGCAACTTGCGCAACATGACAAGATAGCTTGCCACATCAATATCATTTTGCTGATTCTGAAGCAAATTGATAATAATGTTAAGCGAAAATCTCTGCGTTGCTATGCGGCTGACCATTTTTGCATCTGGCTGGTTATACATGTTTATTGCTATGTACAACGTCTCAATCCATCCGCCAAGAAGTATAAGTGCGGCATTGTTGCTTCTGCCTGATTCATTAAGGAACGCTGTGATATCCTTATACGTGACTCTGGCAATGGATTTCAGAGAATCGACATCATTTGAATAGGTTTCCGCCTTTTCGGCAATCTGCATAACATAGTTAGTTGGTATTCCCAACTGGTCTGCCAGCAACTGTATGGCCTGAACATAGGACGTTGCCTGCTGGCTCTGCTCAAACACCCAAAGATAGTTCAAGTCGGCTCCATAAATGCCGATGTTTAGGGCCTTGTTTGTGCTATGTGTATACTTTGAAATATTGTTAAGCGAATTTATAAGGTTCGACTTATAGAATGACGAAAACTCGTTTATCAAGTTCGACATGTCAGAAGGCGTAAATATATTATAGAAAATAACGTCTTCATCGTCCAAATCTTTTGGAAGCGGCTTTTCGTTTTCATATATATCATCTTCCTTAACTTCTGCCTTTTTGTTTGCATTATTGCAACTTATCATGCACGCAACCAAACACATGGCAGTGACTGTGCAAAGCAAATTTCTTTTCATATTCATAAATTCAAATTATACCCCTAAAGTTGAAACCAATTATGTAAATGTAGCAAAAAGCAACAAACATTTAGCATTTTGCAAAAAATTTCGTGTTTTACTTATTTTTATTCAACCGCCATATTGTTTGCAAAATGTAAATATTGAAAAGATTCTGATTTTCTGTTTTCAGCTGCAAAGTGTATTTTTCGGACGTAAATATAATTTGGTATGGAACGTAAATGGGAAACAATAAAGGCTTACGAAGATATTCTGTTTGAATATTTTGAGGGAATAGCCAAAATTACTATTAACAGGCCAGAGGTCCGCAACGCTTTCCGTCCGCAGACAGTATGCGAAATGGTTGACGCAATGAACATCTGCAAGGAGGATTCGCAGATTGGGGTTGTAGTGTTCACAGGGGCAGGCGACAAGGCCTTCTGCAGCGGTGGCGACATGCACGTCAAGGGACGTGGCGGATATGTTGGCAACGATGGAGTGCCTCGTCTCAACATTCTTGAAGTGCAGAAGCAGATTCGCTCTATTCCAAAGCCTGTCATTGCAATGGTCAACGGCTATGCCATTGGCGGCGGACACGTCCTGCATCTTGTATGCGACCTTTCAATAGCGTCGGAGAATGCCATTTTCGGACAGACTGGACCGCGTGTGGGCAGTTTCGATGCAGGATTCGGTGCCTCATATCTAGCAAGATGCGTCGGACAGAAAAAAGCTCGCGAGATTTGGTTCATGTGTCGCCAATATTCCGCTTCCGAGGCTCTGCAGATGGGATTGGTAAATAAGGTTGTTCCACTCGAACACCTTGAAGATGAAGTCGTTGATTGGGCAAAGACAATGCTGCAACATAGTTCAATCGCTTTGCGGCTCATTAAGGCTGGCCTAAATGCCGAACTCGACGGACAGGCTGGCATTCAGGAACTTGCAGGAGACGCTACAATGCTTTATTATTTTACCGATGAGGCCCAGGAAGGCGGCAAGGCTTTCCTTGAGAAACGCAAGCCTGATTTTAACAAATACAGAATCTAAAAGGCATATTTTGCCACAATTTGCATTTCGATATGAATCTTAAGATTTGGATAGATGCGGCTCGATTACGCACATTGCCACTTTCAACTGCAGGTATAATTGTCGGTAGTTCATTGGCTTTGGGTCAGTCAGATATGAATTTCAACTGGTCATTATTTGCCTTGCTGATGGTTACCACCATTGCACTTCAGGTGCTTGGCAATTTTGCCGACGATTTGGGCGACTTTCAGCACGGTGCCGACAACGACGACCGCGTTGGTCCACAACGTGCCGTGCAAAGCGGAGTTTTGACAATCGACAAGATGAAAAAGGGTATTGTGGCAATGGCCATATTCGCATTTACTATCGGCATAATAATGCTGATTGTGGCATTCGGGCTGAATGTGCAATTCGCGGTATTCCTTGCCATTGGAATCGCCGCCATAATTGCCGCCATCCGCTACACAGTCGGTCGCAACCCATTCGGATATCGTGGTCTTGGCGATTTTATGGTATTGATATTCTTTGGATTGGCTACTGTGGTCGGTTCTTATTACATACTTGCAAAACAATTGTCGGCTGAAGTTTGGCTTCTTGGCCTTGCCTTGGGATTCTTAAGTATGGGGGTGTTGAATGTCAATAATTTACGCGACTCGGAAAATGACAAGCAGACAGGTAAGCGCACACTGATAGTAAAATTCGGAGTCCCTTTTGGCAAGACATATCATTTTATCATATGCATTTCGGGCATCGCCATATTCATATACTGCATATTGCGACATTGTTCGCCAATGGCTTTGCTTTGGATTGCCGTGCCGACTGCACTTTTGGTGGCGCACGGCATACGTGTTCTGCGATGCGCCGACGTCAAGACACTCGACCCGGAACTCAAGAAACTCTCATTGACAACATTTTTAATGTCGATACTGTTTGCCGTGGCAATAGTGCTCTAAATCATAATGAAATGTTGCAAGCCAAAATCATACCATACACATTGATTTTCAACGAGCCAAGTGGCACGTCACGTGGCATTCTGACGGAAAAGCCGTCGTGGTTCGTACGCGTTTGCGATAGTCGCAATCCTGAAGTTTTTGGTTTGGGCGAGATTTCGGTCATACCAAAACTATCGCCCGAATGTGCCATTGCCAATCTCGATGAAGTGATAGCCAGCAAAGTGGCCGACATCGACAATGTAGATATAGCCGACGACAGCCAGTGGCAAGGCATTCCTGCTGTCAGGTTCGGAATTGAAACGGCATTGCGCGACCTGAAAAACGGAGGTAGGCGCATTCTTTTCGATTCCGATTTTACGCAAGGCAAGTGTGGCATCTTCATCAATGGCCTCGTATGGATGGGCGATATTGAGACAATGCGTCAGCGGGTGCATGAAAAGTACGATATGGGCTTTCGTTGCATCAAACTAAAGATTGGCGCGTTAAATTTCGATAACGAACTGAAACTTATTGAATTTGTGCGAAAAGAATTCCCCGAAGTCGAGATTAGGCTCGATGCTAACGGGGCATTCGCGCCAGAAGATGCTATAAAGAAACTCGAGAAACTTGCAACGTTCGGCATACATTCAATCGAACAGCCAATAAAGGCAGGACAGTGGCAGGCTATGGCCGAAATTTGCCGACAGTCGCCAATCGACATTGCCTTGGATGAAGAACTGATTGGTGTTGAGCAACGCAGAACAGAAATGCTTGAAACAATCCGCCCGAAGTACATCATTCTAAAACCTTCACTGATAGGAGGATTGGCTGTGTCGGAAAAATGGATTGACGAAGCGAAATCGCTGAATATTGGATGGTGGGCGACATCGGCGCTCGAGAGCAACGTCGGCTTGAATGCCATTGCTCAATGGGTTTATACACAACGTGTTGCAATGCCACAAGGGCTAGGGACAGGGATGATTTACTCGAACAACATACCTTCGCCTTTGGCTGTTAGCCAGGCAAGGCTTTGGCATACAATGTCAAGTTGGAATTTGACAAATATTGAAAATGTGGGCTGATTATCAATATATTGAATTGAATGGACATCAGGTTCGCATTCATCCGCTCGATGAAGATGCTTTGACATCTGCTGTCGGCGAAGTCGATGGTCTTGATTCTATTTTGGCTTTTTTGCGCCAATGGGACTCTTCTGTTGATAATATTCAGGTAAAGACTTCAGGCTCAACAGGTTCGCCAAAAACAATACAGGCGCCAAAAGAATTTATGGTTCGCTCTGCAATCCGCACTTGTCACTTCTTCCATTTGTGTAGGTCATCGGTTGCATTACTTTGTCTGCCTGCAACTTATATCGCAGGACAAATGATGATTGTCCGAGCCATTGTGTCGGGAATGAATCTGCTTGTTGAGTCGCCAAAAGGCAATCCTGCCGAACGCTTGGACACCAATGTCGATTTTTGCGCAATGGTGCCGAATCAAGTGTTGAATTGTCTGCAAAATCCGCAGTCGCTCAATAAGATAGGGTCGTTGATAATAGGCGGGGGCAAAGTGAGCGAACAACTTGCCGTGCAACTTAAGTGCGTGAAAACCAACTGCTATGAGACTTTCGGAATGACCGAGACGCTATCGCATATTGCAGTCCGTAAGGTCAGTCCAATTGAAGACCAATACTTTACAACACTTGACGGAATCAGTGTCAAAAGGTCGGAGCAAGGCACTCTTGTGGTCGATTATCCAGACCTTTGCATTAGCGGAATGTGTACCAATGATATTGTTGAGGTGCTGAATGCCAATACTTTCCGTTGGCTAGGCCGTGCCGATTTTGTAATAAACAGTGGCGGAATAAAGATATCGCCGGAAGAAGTTGAACGCGAAATCGGAAAAATTTATCCGGAAATGCGATTTTGCATCTCATCGAGACCAGACGCAAAACTAGGCAATAGACTTGTACTGGTAGCCGAGAATTTGCCAATTCCTGCAACAGATTTGCTTACAAATCTGAAAATCAGCATAAGGAACTATTTTGCGCCAAAAGAAGTCGTTGTAGTTGAATCGTTGCCAACAAACCAAAACGGAAAGCTAGACAGACTGGCCATCAGAAATTTGATTGATAAAATAGACCATTAGGAAATTATTCTTGCACAGCTAGAAATTCAAAAAAAATCAGAATATGAAAATATTTTCCTATGAATTATCCATGTAATGTATTGTATTTTAAGCGAAAAAATCACTGGGAATTTTCACCGCAATATTTGTCTGATAATTTATATTATGTTAAATAGGATATGCGAAAATATCGCCTATTGTATTAATAGCAAATGCTTTATAAGCATTTCACATTTCATCGTTTAAAAAAAAAAATATATAGAATCGAAATAAAAACAACTGAATCATTTAACTCGGCCACCTTTTAAATAAGCCTTCTTATAGTAATCAGTGTTTAAGCTATTAATTTCAACACCTTTAGACGAACTTGCATGCGCAAATTTTCCATTCTTCAAGTATATTCCGACATGGTTCGGTTTTCGCTTGCGTTTACCGTCTGTGCGGAAAAAAACCAGATCGCCTTCCTTAAGTCTTCCTTTACCTATTTTTCTACAGTTACCAATATATATATCTTCTGCAGTTCTATTTAATTTTTTGCCGTAAACACCATTATATATAGCACCAACAAAGCCAGAACAATCTACGCCTTTCTTTGTTGTACCACCAAGCCGATATGGCACGCCTAACCAAGAATTAACCTGTCTATACAATGTAATGTTGTCTTTTTTGGTTATTTCAACGCCAAATTTTTTCGTTAGCGATTGACGCTCTTCTACAAGCGCCTTTTTTGACGCCGTACATGATGTAAGCAAAAATGCTACAACTATGACATACAATATCTGGTTGATGCTTTTGCAAAACTTCTTACTCATACAATATACGTTTCAAATATTAAAATCTCGACCGAAATATTATGTTAATATATTTTTAGATGATTTTTTCTGTTATTTTTATGCCACACAAACCGAACTTAAAAAAAGCCCCGAGTTTACATAAATAACACAGAAGGAGCTTTAGCGATGTTACATTTGTATCCACTTTTTTACGGCCCTGTTGACATCTTTAGCCAAACTTGGACCATAATATATAAAGCCGGAAAACACCTGAACCAAAGTAGCGCCAGCATCCAATTTGGCCAACGCATCATCAGGCGACATTGTACCACCGACACCAATAATCGGAAGCCGTCCACCGGTCTTTTGGCTTATGTATCTAATTATTTCGACAGATCTGTCTCGTAACGGCTTGCCACTCAATCCACCATTGGCTATTGCCTCTACCCGCTTCGAATCAGTTTTCAGTCCGCGTCTACCCGTACTTGTATTTGCAGCCACAACTCCATCAATGCCATTGCGAGCCAAGACATCCAACGTTTCGTCAATCTGACTCCAATCCAAATCTGGCGATATTTTCACTAGAATAGGCTTGTAAACTGCTTTTTGCGCTCGCAATCCAGTCAAGGCGCCAAGTATGCCGTCCAGAGCCTCACTGCCCTGAAGCTTCTTCAGGTTAGTTACATTAGGACAACTGACATTGACTGTTATGTAATCGACATAGTCGTAGAGCCCTTGAAAGCACATTACATAATCGTCAATCGCGTTTTCGTTTGGCGTGGCTGTGTTCTTGCCTATATTGCCACCAATCACTATTTTATGATTACGCTTGCGCAAATTTCTGACTGCAGACTCCAAGCCATTGTTGTTGAACCCCATACGATTAATTATGGCGCAATCGTCGGGCAAACGGAACAATCGAGGTTTTGGGTTTCCTGGTTGCGGACGTGGCGTAACCGTACCGATTTCAACATGGCCAAAGCCCAGATTGCCAAGCATTGAGTACACTTCGGCATTTTTGTCAAAGCCAGCTGCCACACCAATCTTGTTTGGAAACTTTATGCCACAAAACTCGGTTTCCATTTGTAAACACGATGGATTGTAGAAAAGCCCTAACACCTTGCCCAATCCAGCCTTGCCTGCTATTTTCAGCCCCGAATTAATGAAGCCGTGTATACGCTCCGGATCGGTCTTGAACAATATAGGACGAATAATTGACTTATACATCTGAAATACATTTAAATGTCCAAATATAAGAAATGCCATTATGCAATACGCACAATGGCACTCATGTTATACCCAAACTTGCTAACAGGCGCGGTGCACCGGAAACAGCTGTATTACTGCTTGTTGTAAATTGAAAAGGTGTTGTCGGAATACAACACAACCACCTGTTGCACTTCTGCCGCCCTTTTGACTATTTGGTCTGCCAAAGGTAGCACCGAATGTTCATCAGCAACGCTTTGTGGTGGCTGCACGAGATTTTCTTTGTGCCCGCCATCATCCACCGGCTTATAGTCGGGCAATATTGCTTTTTCCTGTACCACCTGTTCTTCAGTGACTTCGGAATTGATTTCAGGGGCCGATTCTCCAATAACATCAAATATGGATGTCTGGACAGGCTTCTTGTACACATCACCCTTGCCCAGCAAAAGCCAGTCTGTATTATAGTGAGGAAATGTACCCAAAATCTTTTGCAGCAATTCTAAACTTGGTCCATTTCGCCCATTTAAAATATGTGACACATTTGATCGCTGAATGCCTATCATATCTGCAAACGCAGAGGCCGTCAGCCCTTCTGACGAAATTATTTTAGCTATTCGCTCACGTATTTCCATACATCATATTATTTGATTACAAATGTAACAAAATACAAACAAATACAAATTTACATTTGTAATACCAACGATATTAACATTTGTAAACATCTATGGCAATATCGTATTATTGTTTTTCTTTACATAAACACCATATGTTATTGGGAATAAATATATTAGCATATACAATTTCGCCAAAAACGATTTTTTACCGCAAAAACGCCTGATATGTTTGCATCTTTAGTTTAAAACAATTAGCCTATAATGCTGATTATTCGAAATTTAGATATAAGCAAATTGACTATTGACAATACTAACATCAAGTATGTTTACACATATACTCCACAATATTGATCCAATACCATAAAATTCGGTGAAAATTATTGTAAAACAAAAAGCGCGTCAATTCTGCCGAAAATCTTATACAAAGAACCGGACAAAAACCAACCCCTACCTCCTTCCTCCTACAAAAGCAATACGGCATAAATTTTAGAAAAGCCCGTACTCTAACGCACAAAAAATTCACTTATACATGATAATCATGTAAGGACATCCAAAATATTAAAGCCTAGAGAAGCTAAAACGCACAAAAAAACCATATATCTGCTAATAAATCAACATATTGCGCATACAAAAGTATGTACAAGATTCAAGTAAGAAATACAAAACGGCTAAATTTCACCAACCCGCAACAGCATAAAAAATGCGAAACTAGATACGAAGCGAAAAACAAAACGACACATGACGTTATAATTTTTATACATTTGCACAATGAAAAACGGAGTTTAGCGCAGTTGGCTAGCGCGCTACGTTCGGGACGTAGAAGTCGCTGGTTCGAATCCAGTAACTCCGACAAGCCTGGCTGAAAAGTCAGGCTTTTTTATTGCATATGGCAAAATGCGACCATTTTCCGCTCATTTTCAAAATCTGGCACTAACTTTGCATGTAAGCATTAAACAACAAAAAAATGTCAGACAAGTTTAGCACTGAATTCCAGATTTACACATACCAATCTGATTCGCAGGAATACGCAAGACCAGGTTCCCTGTTTGGTTTCTTCATAGAAGCGGCAAGCATGCACGCAACGAATTTAGGCGTTGGCCACATCGCGCTTCGCAAAAAACACAACGCATTTTGGGCTTTGTCAAAATTCCATATGGATATCATTGAAACGCCACGTTGGCATCAGACAATAAAAATAACCACATGGCCATCAGGATATAACAGGCTTTTCGCGCATCGATACTTCGTTTTCACCGATTCAGAAGGAAAACTGCTGGCTCAAGGCGTGTCTGATTGGGTCATCATGGATTTCAATACACGAGCCTTATGCAATGCTGAGACAATATTGAGCCAAGTTCCGGCCTTCAACCTTGAAGAAGAGCACCTGGACATCAAGAACATAAAGGTGCCGACTGCCAACGAGGAATTTTCGGCATCAAGCATCCGCCAGGCAATGTTCAGCCACTTGGACATGAACAACCACGTGAACAGCGTCCATTACCTCGACTGGTCATTAGATTGCATCGAACATATATATATATGTGGACACAGACCAATTGCAGTTGACATCAACTTCCAGCATGAAATATCACTTGGCGAAAGTGTGAAAATGCTATGCCAAAACACAGAACCAGACACTTTTATAATTACCGGCCGTACAGACAGCCACATTTCCTTTTCAGCCAAGATAAGATTTCAGGGATAGCCTTATTTGACTTTGAAGAATGATATTGTCTTAAGCAGATTTTGCGCCTGCTGGGCAAGCATATCGGCATTAGTGGCAAGACCTTCACTAGCAGACGCATTCATTCTGATTACCGAGTCAAGTTGCTGTATGGCATCGTTAATTTGCATGGAGCCGGCACTTTGTTCGGCACTGGAAGTGACAATTTCATTGATCAAGGCTTGAGTGTTCTCTATCTTCGGAAGTGTGTCTTCCATGACCTTGCCCGCATTTTCCGACAACATGAGGCCTTCCTGCGACAAATCGATAATTTCATCGGCGGCGGCCTTGCTATGTTCTGCCAATTTACGCACCTCGGCTGCCACAACGGCAAAACCACGTCCGTACTCGCCGGCTCTTGCTGCCTCGACAGCCGCATTTAGCGCCAAAATATTAGTTTTTGAGGCAATGTCGTTTATGACCAATATGCGCTTCGCTATGTTCTTGTTTGAAGAAAGCACGTTCTCGGTTTTTTGAGCCACATCCTTAAAATTACGCAATGCGTCGCTAGAGACCACCGCCGTCTGTTCCGCATTCTGTGTGTTTTGCTCAATATTGCTCACCATCTGCTCCATTGACGACGACAACTGTTCAATGCTAGCCGCCTGCTCCCTTGCACCTTGCGACAATTGTTGGGAAGACATGTTAACCTGGTCGCTGGCTTCCGACAGAGTGTTGGCTCCCTCGCTGATGGTTTTCACGACATCAAATATTCGGCAGCTCATCATACGCATGTCGTGCGATATCTTTCCGATTTCGTCATTGCTTTTGTATTGGCACTGTACCGACAAATCGCCTTCTGCTATCTTGCGTATTGCAGTCGACAAATCGTTTAGCGGATTTGTTATCTTATTAGTCAGTACCTTATGCACGGAGAACATGACAATAAGCAGGATGATCAGCATGAACACACCCATTACAAGCAATGTTCGTGTAACGCCCGAATAAATTTCAGCTTTAGGCAGTGCGGCGACCATTGACCAATTTGGTGTCCCTGGAATTGGCATGCAAATCATATAATCGGCTCCTACTTCAGGATTGCTCACGTACCCAAAGGTTTCCTTGCCTTGCATTATGGCATTGCTGATTTTGGAAAGCCCCTTGCACCTTTCCAGGTTTTCCTTTGAGTTAAGGCTGACGTTCATGATCTTTGATTCGACAGGATGCGCAATAATGGTTGCGCTTTCATCGGTAATGAAACTGTAACCGCTATCGCCAATCCTATGGTTCGAAACTATTGCAGCCAGTGTATTCAAGCTGACATTTGCAGCGACACAACCGATTATCTTATCTTCTTCATATACAGGCACCGCTATGGTATATTTCATTTCGCCGGTAGTCTTCGACTCATCAGGACTTGTCATGGCAAAAGACTTGCCTTCGTTGAATATCTCCCTGAAATATACCTGATCACTCAAGTTTATGCCTTCAGCGTAGCCTTGGCCGGCGACGCAATAGCTGCCGTCTGGCTGAATTATGAACAGCATGCTATATTTTGAGCTGTCACGAATGGCTTGCTGCCTCATATATTCCTCCATCCACTCCCAAACCATTGTCTTGACCTCGATTCTGTCTGCTATGATTTCCAGTTCCTCACGGAGACCATCAAGATTTGACGATACTTCGACTGCGCCACGCCTGACAAATTCAGTGACATACGTTTCTGTTGTATGCTTCTGCGTAAGGATTGTCATCTGAAAATTGACAATAGTCATTAATAGCAGCAGACAACCGATAATCAGCAACAATATGCGCAGCATTTTTCCCTGCAAGGTGTTCTTGTCCAAAGACACCAATTTGAAATCAAGATTTTTCATAGCTACAATAATTTGTGTTCGTTTCAAATGAAGTTAACAAATGTATTTCGGTTTTGTTCAAACTATCATGCTTTTTTTTTTGAAAACTTTCATTTCGGGCACGTCGATATACGGTTATAAAAAACATTGCAGAATGGCGAAAGCACAGCTCTCATGTGCAAACGTTTCGGTGAAAAATGGCATACAAAACAATGTTGATTTTCAATATGAATAAAAAAGGCATTGTAGATTGAAAGAAACAGGATGTAGACACTTTTTAATTATTTGCATCGGAAAACTTTTTTGAGCTTAATAGTTTTCTACTTTTGCAACTTCAAAAAAATGAAAAGGCGAAAATGGAAGCTAAGGAGCGAATACTCGATGGTGCTATTGAACTTTTTAAGAAAGATGGCTTCAAATGTGTAACAATGGATGCGCTGGCGAAGTCTTTATGTGTGTCGAAACGTACGATATACGAGATTTTTGAGGATAAGGACAAACTTATAGAAGCATGTCTTATTGAGATGTCGGCCAAAATCAGCAAGACACAGCTGGAAATAATAAACAGCACTACAAACATATATGAAGCGATGTACCAATTTGCCGTAAACCAGCACAAATTGATTTCAGAGATAAATCCCCTCATGTTTGAAGACCTGAACAAATACTACAAAAACATATTGGCCAACGTAAAGGAAAAGCAGACTCAAAGCAAGCACAACATTACACGCCAGATGTTCCAGAACGGTATTGACAACGGACTGTTTTCCAACATAATCAACATAGACATTGCCTGCTACCTGATTGACGATCTGTTCGATTTCTCGATTCGGCTCATCGACAAGGACAAGTTCAAGCGTAGAGATGTCTTTTCGACATGCTTTGTCCCTTTTTTCAGAGGGATAAGCACAGACAAAGGCATTGTGGCTCTTGCTGAAATAGAAAAGAAAATCCAAACTTTTAAATAAATACATAATGATGAAAAGAAAATTTTTGATGATGATTCTGGCTACAGCCATGGCAGATTTGGCCGTTGGACAGGATTCAGTGCAAATGGCGCCAAGCGACACATCAATATTGTCGCTATCGCTCAAGGAAGCGCAAGACTACGCCGTTGAGCACAATTTCACGATGCAAAACGCGTCACTCGACGTAAAGAAGGCTGAAGCCGCAAAATGGCAGTCGCTCGCAACATTGCTGCCACAGTTCTCGGCATCGCTCGACTACGCCAACATGTGCGGATACAAGATGGACTTCAGCGGAATGTCAATAGCAATGAACCCTTATGTGACCATCAGCGCACAGGCGGCCATAGCATTGAGCGGAGCGCAAGTCATAGGCCTGCAAATAAGCAAGATGTCGCTGAAAATGTCGGAAATATCAGAAAAGAAGTCAGAGCAAGACATACGCAATCAAGTCAAGAGCCTCTATTATTCGGCACTTGTGATGGAAGAGACTGTTGAACTGCTTGACAAGAACCTTGAAAACATGCAGACACTTCTTGAATCGACCAACCAGGCTGTAAACGTGGGCGTTTCAGAGCAAATTGACGCCGACAAGCTGCAAGTTCAGGTGTTGACAATGCAAACTAGCATAAACTCCACAAAGCGTTCTCTTGAAATGGTTTACAATGCCATCATTCTGCAGTTGGGCGCCGACGTGAACACAAAAATCAAATTGACACAAAGCATCGACGACCTGCTGAATGTTGATGTCGCAATGAAACTATTGTCGGAAGATTTCGACATCAACAACAATTACGACTACCAGATGCTTGAGCAGACTGCAGACATCTACAAGAAGCAAGTGGCTCTTGCGAAATGGAATTTTGCACCTACACTCTCAGCCTACTACCAGTACTCAAAGAAAGAGTATATCGGCGATGCAGGATTTGACATGACGCCACCAAACATGATTGGCGCAAGCCTGTCAATCCCTATTGCGTCAAGCGGCAACCGCTACTTCAAGCACAAAGAGGCTAAAATCAGCTACAACGAGCAGATGAACACCATTGAGAGCACCAAAAACGCCTTATTGGTACAGCACAACCAATTGAGATACAACCTGGCATCGGCATTCGAAAGCTATGAGGCACAACGCCAAAACACGGAAGTTACGCAACGCGTGTTTGACAAGACAACAGAGAAATTCTCACAAGGCGTGGCATCAAGCCTTGAAGTCACCAATGCGGGCACAAACCTCATTTCGGCTCAAAGCAGCTACGTACAGGCTCTTATGGAACTTGTAACTGCACAAATAGAACTTGAGAAGTTACTCAACAACGACAATAAATAACATCAGATAAACAAATCAAATCAATGGAAATGAAAAAGTTAATCAGTTTCGCGGTTATTGCATGCGTAGCATTCGCTACATATAGCTGCAAAGAAGAGTCGAAAAAAGAAGAGACTACCCGCATCGAAAAAGTAAAAGTAGCAAAACTGCAAAAGACGGAAGTTGACCGCGTATATGAAGTGTCAGCAACTCTCGAAGGCTACGAGACAATGAACATCGCTCCGTCATTGACAGGAACAATCGAGCACATATTTGTCGAAGTCGGCAGCAAGGTTAGCCAGGGCCAAGACCTTGTACGCCTTGACCAGACTCAATACAAGACTGCAAAAATCACATTTGACAACCTGACTGTTGAAATGCAACGCATGGACGCCCTCAAAGAGAGCGGAAACGTGTCGCAACAAGCATACGACCAGACCAAAGTTGGCTACGAGCAAGCAAAGCAGAACCTAGACTTCCTGCAACAAAACACATACGTGAAAGCAAAATTCGCAGGAAGCATATCTGCAAAGAACTATGAAGACGGCGAACTTTACGGTGGCGGCGCCATACTGACTTTGACACAGATAAACGTGCTTAAGGCATACATAAACATACCAGAATCATACTTTCCGCACGTAAAGCCAGGCATGGAACTGACACTCAAGTCGGAAATCTATCCTGACGAAGAATTCAAGGCCGTAGTAGAGATTGTACACCCTACCATCGATGCCGCAAGCCACACATTCCAGACTAAAATCAAGATCAACAACAAAAGCGACAAGCTGCGTCCAGGCATGTTCGTGCGCACCACAATGCCACTTAACAGACAGAGCGTAATAATCGTGCCTTACCAGACAGTGCTCAAGACCATCGGCTCAAACGACCGCTACATCTTCATCAACAACAACGGATTTGCGAAACGCATTGATGTAAAGATGGGCCAACGCTTTGACGACAAAATCGAAATCATTTCCGACAAGATTAAGGAAAACGATGAATTGGTGGTTGTAGGCCAAGGTCACCTGATTGACGGCGTACAACTTGACATTGTAAAATAAGTAACAGTGAATCAATGTAATAAAAGAGACTAGCAATGGCTATATATAAGACAGCGATTAACAAACCTGTTACAACAGCATTGATATTTGTTGCTGTAATGGTGATTGGACTCTTCTCACTGAAGCAGTTGCCAATCGACCAATTCCCTGAAATGGACCCTCCGTACGTAATGGTAATGACCACGTATGCAGGCGCCAACGCAAGTGAAATCGAGACCAACGTGTCAAAGGTGATGGAAAACACCCTGAACTCTGTCGATGGTCTGAAGGAAATGAACTCAATATCAAAGGATAACATTTCAGTTGTAACCTTGGAATTTGAATGGGGCCTTAACATCGACAACATAGTGAACGATGTCCGCTCCTACATTGACATGGTGAAGGACAACCTGCCTACTGGGTGCGCCACACCATTCATCTTCAAGTTCAGTTCAAGCGCCATGCCTATCATGCAGTATGCGATCACTGCCAACGAGAGTTACTCTGGCTTGGAAAAGATTGTAGATGACGAAATGATACCGCAACTGAACCACGTTGACGGCATAGGCAACATCACAATGTCTGGCGAGCCTTCGCGCTACGTTTATGTCGACATTGACCAAGAGAAACTCGATGCCTATGGCATTCCATTGGAACTTGTAGGCCAAGCCATCAGTTCAAACAACCTGAATATGTCGTCAGGCAACGTGAAAATGGAGAAAGAGCAATACGCATTGCAAGTACGAAGCGAGTATGCCGAAAGTGCCGAAATCAACGACATCGTGGTGACAACGACGGCATCAGGCAAACAGATATTCGTCCGCGACATTGCCACAGTCCGCGATACCATCAAGGACCTTTCGCTTGACGAGAAAATCAACGGACGCGAAGGTGTCCGCCTGATGATCACCAAGCAGTCTGGCGCAAACACCGTTCAGATTTGCGAGGAAGTGCGAAACGAGATGGAAAAACTGCAAAAGACCTTGCCTCCCGACGTGAAGATTGACATCATCTACGACTCATCAGAGGAAATAGAGAATGCCATCTACTCACTTGCGGAATCAATCATGTACGCATTGCTTTTTGTTGTGCTGGTTGTGCTCTTCTTCCTCGGACGCTGGCGTGCGACAGTTATCATCGGCCTGACAATCCCAATCGCGCTGATTGTAGCCTTCATATACCTGCTGGTTGTCGACAGTTCGCTCAACATCATATCGCTCTGCTCCCTCACCATTGCCATCGGTATGGTTGTGGACGATGCTATTGTGGTTTTGGAAAATATTACAAAGCACATCGACCGTGGTTCAAACCCTCGCGAAGCGGCAATATACGCGACCAACGAGGTCTGGATTTCAGTTATCGCAACCACACTTGTAATTGTTGCCGTGTTCGTTCCGCTGACAATGCTGGGCGGTATGGCTGGCATCCTGTTCAAGGAACTTGGATGGATTGTAACCATAGCAGTATGTACATCAACAACAGTGGCCATCTCACTTACCCCTATGCTTGCTTCGGTAATGCTCAAGGGCAAGAAAATGGTTGTTGAGAACGGCAAACTGATTGAGATAAAGCCTGTTGAAAAGAAATGGTCGTACGACAACACCGTCGTGAAGTTGCTTGACAAGATTGATGCTCTATATGCCAACCTGTTGCGTATCTGCTTGACACACAAGAAAACAGCATTAGCCTGCATCACTGGATTCTTCCTGCTATCGCTCCTGCCTGCAATATTCGGATGCATCGGTACCGACTTCATGCAACAGTCGGATAACGGCCGTGTGACAGTGAAGATAGAACTACAACGTGGCACACGCATTGAAGAGACACTGAAGACAGCCCGCAAACTCGAATCAAGATTCTATGAACTTGTTCCTGAAATCAAGATGCTGTCAACTTCAGCAGGCGCCAATGAGGACGCAGGCATAAGCACGCTGTTCTCATCGACGACAAACAACAAGATTTCAATGATTGTTGTCTGCAACAAGAGTTACCAACGCGAACGCTCGATATTTGAGATTTCGGAAGTACTTCGTGAAGAAATGAAGCAGTACCCTGAAATAAACAAATTCAGTTGCGCAGTCAGCAGTGGTATGGGTTCTGGCGCACAAACCGTTGATGTCGAGATTTACGGCTACGACTTCGACAAGACAAGCCTTATGGCCGAGCAAGTCCGCCAACTGGTCAGCGACAGCGTGGCTGGCGCACGCGACGCCACCATTAGCCGTGAAGAAGACCGTGCAGAACTCAAGGTTGTGGTTGACAAGGAAAAACTTGCAATTCACGGTCTGACATCGGCAACAATTTCGTCATACATCCGCAACCGTGTCAACGGTATGGCATGTGGCTTCCTGAAGGAAGACGGCGATGAATATGACATTGTTGTCAGGCTGAAAGAGGATAACCGCAACTCCCTTACCGACCTTGAAAACATGACCATTCCTTCATCGACAGGAAGGCAGATAAAACTCAAGGAACTGGCCTCCATTGAGGAATACTGGTGTCCGCCACAAATTGACCGCCGAAGCCGTCAACGTATGGTAATGGTTCAGATCACCCCGTACAAGACGTCACTTGGCGAGTTGGCCGAAGAAGTTCAGGCCGTGATAGACAGAAACATTCAGGCTCCTCAAGGCATAACCATGAAAATTGGCGGTAGCTACGAAGACCAGCAGGAGACATTCGGCGATATGGGATTGCTCCTTGCCCTTATCATTATGCTTGTGTTCATTGTGATGGCATCACAGTTCGAATCACTGACCAAACCGTTCATCATAATGATGTCGGTGCCATTCGCAATATCGGGCGTAATCCTGGCATTGTGGATAACCAACACCACCCTTGACATGATTGGCGCACTTGGCGTCGTGATGTTGGTCGGCATCGTTGTAAAGAACGGTATTGTGCTTGTGGACTACATCAACCTTATGCGCGACCGCGGATACGAACTGAACGAGGCCATAGCCTTGTCAGGCCAGTCACGTTTGCGTCCTGTGCTTATGACAGCGGCTACAACAGTTCTTGGTATGGTGCCAATGGCATTGAGTACCAGTGAAGGTTCTGAAATGTGGATTCCAATGGGTATTGTCGTGATAGGCGGCTTGATGGTATCAACATTCGTCACACTGCTTATAGTTCCTGTGATGTACGCAATGATGTCGCGCCACGGCGAACGTGACAAGGAAGAGGAAATCCGCAAGCAATTCATCTTCTTCGATATGGATGAAGACACAGTTTACGACAGTAGAAATAACCGCAAAAACATTGAATAATGAAAGCAGTTTTCATAGTATATAATCAGGCAAACACAGAGCGTGTGGAATATATGCTCGACCGCCTCGGAATAAAGGGTTTCACTTATTGGGAAGATGTCCAGGGACAAGGTTCGGTTGACGGCGAGCCTCGCCGCGGCACCCATACGTGGCCTGAAATGAACTCGGCAATCATCACCATTGTCGAAGACGAAAAGGTTCCCGACCTGCTCGTGCACATCAAGAAACTTGACAACCGCAACAAGGAAGTCGGCGTTCGCGCATTCGTATGGAACGTTGAACAGACGGTATAGAATCACTGTAATTACAGCAAAGGCGCCATTGGAAAATATTCCAATGGCGCCTTTTTCATATCTTAAAATGGCATAGCACCTGACGGTTAGGACACAAAAAAAGCCCTTGCCAATCGGCAAGAGCTTCTTTGGTGCCCAGAACAAGACTCGAACTTGCACAGCCTAACGGCCACTACCCCCTCAAAGTAGCGTGTCTACCAATTCCACCATCTGGGCTTGGCTTGTGCCTAAGACAGGACTCGAACCTGCACGTTATTGCTAACACTAGTCCCTGAAACTAGCGCGTCTACCAATTCCGCCACTTAGGCTTATTTTTCGGTCTGCAAAAGTAGAGTATTGTTTTAAGATTTGCAACATAAAAACACCTAAACTTGACATTGCTGACATTTTCACTTGAAACACATTGCCTTTTCGCTTAAAAAACTTTTTCAACACCTAAAAATAGAGCCGTCACAAATTTCGCATTTTTGAATTGCGACTTGCAATTGTCCTGATCTTTCAGCATAAGACCAACTGTCTGTCAAGCCTTTAATCGTCAAAGTCGATTATTTGCCAATTGGCAGTGTCAGGAAGAATGTCGTTCCCTTGCCCAATTCCGATTCAACAGTGAGCTTCCCGCCTAGCATCTTGGCAAACGAGCTTGATATTGCAAGCCCCAACCCTGTCCCAAAATTGTTGGCCTTGTTTGTGTTGACTTGGAAGAACCTCTCGAATATCATTTTCTGGTTCTCCTCCGATATGCCTATACCTGTATCTTTTACGTAAAACCTGATTGAGCTGTCTATGATAGAATAGCCAAATATCACATGACCCTTATTGGTAAACTTCAAGGCATTTGTGATAATATTGGTTATTATCTGCACTAGTTTAGTCTCATCGGTATGTATTATGGTTGGCATGTGCGGATTGTCGTATATCAGGCCTATGTTCTTGTTCTCTGCCTGCGATTGGAATATCTTGAACATTCGGTCCAACAGGATATTTGGATCAATTTCGACTTTGGTAATGGCCGTTTTGCCCAACTGAATATCAGACATAACCAACATGTCGTTAATGATTCCGAGCAACTGTGCGCTGCTTTTGTTTATAATGTTGGTATACGACTTTATAGTCTCCATTGTCAGCTCGTCATCGGTGCTTATCAGTTCAGAAAAGCCAGAAATGGAATTTAGCGGAGTCCTGACCTCATGTGAAAGGTTTTGCAACAAAGCCTCCTTAATCTTATCGGACTGTTCAGCCTTGCTCAATGCCTTCATCAGCTCCATTTCCATATTCTTTCGGTCGGTAATATCCTCGTCAACAGATATATAGCTAATTATTTCGCCATTGTTGCCATAAATTGGCGATATGTTCAGCAAGTGCCAATTGACCACATTGCCAATCTTTGCCTGATACTCGCCTTTTACCGAACCTGTTTCTATAGCCTTGCTGTATAGCGCAACTTGCTGCTTTGACCTTGATTCCAATTCGTGAATTGTCTTTCCGACAAAGTCGGACGGCAGGCAGTTATGCACATTGGCCACCTGATTGTTGGCATATATCACAACCCAATCCTTGTCGTAGATCACGAATTCGCTTGACGACTGGTTTATGGCTTCAAACAATATGTTGTTGACATATTGCGCATGCTTCAGCTCGCTGATGTCGGTAGCAGTAATGATGCTTCCTGTATAGTTGCCCGATATGTTCAGCCTGGAGAAACTCAATAGGACATCAATTGTTGAGCCGTCTTTCTTGTTCCACTCCGTTTCAAATGAATAGACTGTGCCGTTTGCCCCAGATTCTTTGCTTATTTTTTGCAGTCTGTCTATTTCGCTTTGCGACATCAGCTTCAGCAGGCCTTCGTCTTGCAATTCCTCAGGCAGGTATCCTGTCAATTCGTAAAACTCTGGGTTGCAGTCGAATATGTTGTATGAACTGATTATGCCGATAGCCGTTGGCGAAGTCTTATATATGGCATTAATCCTTTGGCGCTTGTCCTGCAGTTCTGTCTCAAGGTTCTGCAACTTGGTTATGTCTTGTATGATTCCGACAAGACGTTGTGAACCATCTGTTGACACGAATATGTCACCTGTCGCGTAAATGTGCCTAGTTCTGCCTTTCCTTGTCTTTAGCTTGAAGCTTATGCCTATGAATGTATGCTCTGAAATCGACTCCAAGGCCTTGCTGACATTGTTCTTATCGCTTTCATCAACGAAGTTCAATATGTCGTCAGTTGCCACGACTTCGCTATCACCTTCTATATCGAGCATTTTGCAAGACACATCATCTAGCCATATCGACTTTCCGTTGTTGTTTGTCTCCCAGCAGCCGACACGAGCCGCCCTTTGCGTATCTTTCAATAGCGTATGGCTTTTGAGTATGGTAAGCTCGGCCTTCTTTTGCTCGGTGACATCTGTCATTGTCAGAATGACGTTTTTGTCGGACAGCACCTTGCCTGTTATGTGCAGCCATGCTATTGAACCATCCTTCTTGTGAGCTTCAAAATAGTTTGCATAAGTCAGACCTTGTTGCATGTGCTCATATGCGTCTGCCTTAATCTTATCGTATGCATTGGCATCCTTCAGTATCTGGTTGATGCCTATTTTGCGGACATCGTCGGCGGTGTAGCCCAAGAAATCGGACTTGTTCATCCATTGCATCTTGCCGTCTGATATAAGCAGCACGACGGCCTCCAAAGCATCAAGTATGGTGCGCTGCAGATGAGCCAGGTCGCTGAACGACTTCATGATTTCATTTTGCTCGGTAATGTCCTGTATTGTGCCAAAAAACGACTTCACGTTGAAGTTCTCGTCAAATATGAAATTGCCCGACACGCTTATGCTGCGAATCTGCTTGTCGCTTTGACGGATTATGTCGCACTCGAAATCCTCGAACAATTTTGACTGGATCACCTTTTCCAGATGGGTCTCTATGATTAGCTTGCTTTCTGGCGTCAGCACATACGACAAATCGCGCAGTCGCTGCTTTATTTTGAATGGGACACCCAATATCTCATATACGTGCTCATCGCCGTAAAAATCGCGACTCTCTACGTTCAGCTCCCACAGGCCAATATTCGATTCCTTGTTAGACACATACTGTCGCCTGAAATTCTCAATGTTGCGCATTTTTTCTTCCTGGCGCGTCACATCAACACCTGTGGCGTACATCATGCCGTTCTTGACACACGTTGACCACTGAAGCCATTTTGTCGACCCGTCCTTATGTGTGGCCTTGTTTTTGAACCCCAAAGTCTCGCCATCGTGCAAGAAAAGCTTTTTTGTCTGTTCTGTAGCCTGCTCAATATCATCGGGATGAACTAAATCCATGACATTCGTACCTATCAGCTCTTTAGGTTCATACCCGAATATTTTATAGCAGCACTGGTTTATTTTGACAATACGAAGATTGCTATTCACTATCAGCAGCAAATCGTTGCTATTTTGGAAAAACAAATCAAAAGCCGTATTGGTATCAACTTTATTGCCCATATATTTTTTCACAAACAAACGTGTGAAGATAGCAAATATGTGGCAGATATTGGCAATGAACCTTCATTTTTCTGTGGGCTCAAATCGCCAGCAGAATAGTAACGCAGGACTTATTACGCTGATTGCATTTGTTTTACCAACAGTGTGACAATGTCCAAAAACACACGTTGACCGAACCGAATTCTGCACAATTGATATTTTACGAGTTAAATGTGATGTTTGGCTCTTGCAAATTCAAGCAGAACATTTACATTTGCAGAAAATTAAAAATAAAGGGAATGACACTACATCGCCACCATCACCATTGCTTGGATTCAATCTAAAAAGAGCATTGACTGGGTGGTTCTATGTAAAAAGATATTACAAAAGGCTCGCAGCAATGCGGGCCTTTCTTGTTTGAATGGAAAATAACTAATAATAAACGATATAAAAATGTTGTTACGAATTGCAGTACAGGCCAAAGGCCGTTTATATGAAGAGACAATGACTATGCTTGAAGAGTCAAGCATAAAGGTTGAGTCGAGCAAGCGCACCCTGCTCGTTCCTGCCAAGAATTTTCCTGTAGAAATACTCTACCTGCGCGACGATGACATTCCGCAGGCTGTCGCAAGCGGCATTGCCGATGTGGGCGTTGTCGGCGAGAACGAATATGTAGAGCGTCAGGAAGATGCCGAAATTGTGAAGCGTCTCGACTTCAGCAAGTGCCGTCTATCGCTGGCCATTCCAAAGGCCATAGAATACAATGGCGTTGAATGGTTCAACGGCAAGAAGATTGCCACGTCATACCCAGGCATCCTTCAGTCTTTCCTCGACAAGAACAACATCAAGGCTGACATCCACGTAATCACGGGCTCTGTCGAAATAGCACCTGGCATTGGCCTCGCCGACTGCATCTTTGACATAGTAAGTTCAGGCAGTACGCTTGTAAGCAACAACCTGAAGGAAGTTGAAGTGGTGATGCAGTCAGAAGCCCTTATGATTGGCAACAAGAACCTTTGCGCCGAAAAACGCGAAATACTGAACGAACTTCTGTTCCGTTTCGATTCGTACAAGAACGCCGAGGGCAAGAAATACATCGTGCTGAACATTCCAAACGACAAGTTGGCCGAAGCCGAAAGACTGTTGCCAGGAATGAAGGCGCCAACCGTAACCGCCTTGGCTACCGAAGGCTGGTCATCAATGTCGTCGGTAATCGAGGAAAAGCATTTCTGGGAAATCATCGGCAAGTTAAAGAATCTTGGTGCTGAAGGCATACTTGTAATGCCTATCGAGAAGATGATATTTTAACATTTAGGATTTTGAATTTAGGATTTAGTCCCGAGGCTTCGGGTTTAGGATTTTTCTGATATCAAATCCCTAAGTCGATGTGACAGCAAACTGACAATCATACAATTAGACATTACACAACAATGAAACCTACAATGAATATCATCATAAACCCTGACAGATATTTGTGGAAGGAACTTGTGAGCCGTCCGCAGATTGACCGCCAAAGTCTGATACCAATGGTCAACGACGTGCTTATGCAGGTCAAGGAACACGGCGACGATGCATTGCGCGAACTTACACTCAAGTTCGACAAGGTGATTCCTGAAAACTGGCTCGTCACCGACGCTGAATTCGATGAGGCTGAAACCAAGTTGGCCGAAAAACTGAAAGATGCCATCAGGACAGCAAAATGCAACATCGAGAAGTTCCATCAGGCACAGTTGCCAAAGCAAGTCGATGTCGAAACCACTGAAGGCGTACATTGCTGGCAAAAGGCATTCCCTATCAACAAGATTGGCTTGTACGTGCCAGGCGGTTCGGCCCCTTTGTTCTCAACAGTACTCATGCTAGCCATTCCAGCCAATATTGCAGGTTGTGGCGAGGTTGTACTTTGCACTCCTCCAAACAAGGAAGGCAAAATCAACCCTGCAATACTGTTTGCCGCACGTCTGACTGGCGTTAAGCGCGTGTTCAAGGTTGGTGGGTCGCAAGCTATTGCAGCCATGGCATTTGGAACAGAGACAATACCTCAGGTTGACAAGATTTTTGGCCCAGGTAATCAATATGTTACTTGCGCCAAGCAGTTGGTGTCGTCAATGGGTGTTGCGATAGATATGCCTGCTGGACCTTCGGAAGTGCTGGTTGTTGTCGACGAGCAGACTCCTGTGCAGTTTGCCGCAGCCGACTTGCTTTCGCAAGCCGAACACGGCCCCGACAGCCAGGTGGTTCTGGTATCGCTGTCGCAAAAGAAGATTGAAGACGTATGGCAAGAGACTCAACGCCAACTTGATGAATTGCCTCGCAAGGAATTCGCTAACAAGGCTTTGGCAAACTCTCGCTTTGTATGCTTCGACAATATGCAAACCGCTATGGATTTTGTAAACGCTTATGCACCTGAACATTTGATTCTTTCGGTCGCAAATGCCGATGAGTGGGCTTCTCTAGTACGTCAGGCGGGCTCTGTCTTTATGGGCTACTATTCGTGCGAAAGCGCTGGCGACTATGCTTCAGGAACCAATCACACGTTGCCTACAAATGGCTATGCACGTGCGTACAGTGGCGTCAATATCGACAGTTTTATGAAAAAGATAACTTTCCAAAAGTTGTCCGAAAACGGTATTTTATCTCTTGGACCAACTATTGAGACAATGGCTGCCGCCGAAATGCTCGACGGACACAAAAACGCTGTTACTGTACGTTTGAATTATCTAAATAAGTAATTGCATAAAAGAAAGTTAATGTAAGTTATGTCAACTTTTGATTTAAATAAGATAATTAGGCCGAACGTTCTTGCAATGGAACCATATTCCTGCGCAAGGGATGAATTTGAAGGCGATGCCGCCATTTTCCTCGACGCAAACGAGAACTCGTTCGGTTCGATGGCTGGCGAAGGCTACAACCGTTATCCCGACCCACGTCAAACTCCACTGCGCATAAAGGTTGCAAAGTTGAAGGGAGTCCGTCCTGAACAGGTGTTTTTCGGCAATGGCAGCGATGAGCCTATCGACCTGCTATTTCGTGCTTTCTGCCGTCCAAACATCGACCGCGCAATAATTGTGCCCCCGACTTACGGAATGTACAAGGTGCAGGCAGCCATCAACGAAACGCCTATTGACGAAGTTCTGCTGACTGAAGACTTTCAACTGCAGACTGATAAGATTCTGGCTGCAATAAAGCCTGAAACAAAGTTGATTTTCATCTGCTCGCCTAACAATCCGTCGGGCAATCTGATGAAACGTGCCGACATTATCCGCATTATCGAGAACTTCAACGGAATTGTGGTTGTCGATGAGGCTTACATTGACTTTGCCGAAACTGAATCGTTCACAAAGTCAATCGACAAATATCCAAACCTGCTTGTATTGCAGACATTCAGCAAGGCTTGGGGAATGGCCGCTCTACGTTGCGGAATGGCTTTTGCGCAAAAGGAAATCATTGATGTGTTGCTGAAGATAAAATATCCTTACAACATCAATATTCTTACGCAAAATGCTGTTTTCAAGGCTATTGACCGTGTTGAAGACAAAAATCGCATAGTAAACGAGATTAAGGCCTGCCGTGCAGAACTTATTTCGGCATTAAACGGCTGTAAATGTGTTGTATGCACCTATCCTACCGATGCTAATTTCGTGTTGGCAAAAGTGACAGACGCGCCTGTCATCTACAAAGAACTGGTAAAACGCGGAATAGTTGTACGTAGCCGCCACAATGTGGCTTTGTGCCAAAACGGATTACGCATAACTGTTGGTACAAAGGAAGAAAATGCCGCTTTGATATCCGCTTTAAATGAATTTTGCAAATAATTAACATACAATAAAATGACAAAGAAACGAGCCTTGTTTATTGACCGTGACGGCACTCTTATTGTAGAACCGCCAGTAACGTTTCAGGTCGATAATCTTGAACAGTTGGAATTTCTCCCTGGCGTATTCCGCAACTTGTATTTTATCAGCAAAAATCTTGATTTTGAATTGGTTATAGTATCAAATCAAGATGGTTTGGGAACGCCTGCCAATCCACAGGAAAACTTTGACTTGGTTCAGGGTAAAATGTTGCAAGTTTTTGAAAATGAAGGTGTAAAATTTGACGACATTCTGATCGACGGCTCTTATCCTGAAGACAACAAGCCTACCCGCAAACCTGGAATAGCAATGCTGACAAAATATACGTCGGGCGATTACGACCTTGAGAATTCCTTTGTCATTGGCGACCGCCAAACCGATATGCAAATGGCACAAAATCTTGGTTGCAAGGGACTTTACCTTGGTAATGAGGAAACGACCTTGCCCAATTGCCGTGTCTGCAAAAACTGGGATGAGGTTTGCGAAATACTGTTTGCTGGCGAACGTGTGGCCGAAGTCAAGCGCACAACAAAGGAAACAGACATTTACATACGCATCAACCTTGACGGGACAGGCAAATGCAACATTTCTACAGGCCTTGGTTTCTTCGACCATATGCTTGAACAGATTGGCAAGCACTCTGGAAGCGACCTTGAAATACGCGTTAAAGGCGATTTAAACGTCGATGAGCACCACACCATAGAAGATACCGCCATTGCACTTGGCGAGGCCATCCTGAAGGCTCTAGGCGACAAACGCGGAATTGAGCGTTACGGCTTCTGCCTGCCAATGGACGATTGCCTTTGCAGTGTGGCACTCGATTTCGGTGGACGTCCGTGGCTGGTTTACGATGCCAAGTTCACTCGCGAAAAGATTGGCGATATGCCAACCGAAATGTTCCTGCATTTCTTCAAGAGTTTGAGCGATGCGGCTCGTATGAATCTGAATATCAAAGCCGAAGGCGAAAATGAACATCACAAGATTGAGGGTATCTTCAAGGCTTTGGCAAAATCGATAAAAATGGCTGTCAAACGCGATATATACAAGTACGAACTGCCTTCAACTAAGGGAATGCTGTGATTTGATTAATTGATAATTAAGAATTGACAATTGATTAGCAATATGAACGTTGCAATAGTAAAATACAATGCGGGAAATGTACAGTCGGTTGAATTTGCGCTCAACCGATTGGGCATCAACCCAATAATCACCGATGACATATACAAGTTGCAATCGGCCGACAAGGTCATATTTCCTGGCGTGGGCGAAGCAAGCAGCGCTATGGCCTACTTGCGTGAGCGTGGACTTGACAAGGTGATAAAGGAACTGAAACAGCCTGTCCTCGGCATTTGCCTTGGAATGCAGTTGCTTTGCAGTCATTCTGAAGAAAACGACACCGATTGTCTCGGCATATTCGATATGAATGTGGTGAAGTTTCCGCCACTCGACAAGGTTCCGCATATGGGCTGGAACTCGATAAAATGCGACGACAGCCCATTGTTCAAAGGTTTGCCAAGCGAGCCGTATGTATATTTTGTACATAGTTACCACGCCGAAATTGGCGAAGGCACCATCTGCACATCGGAATATATGCTCCCATTCACTGCGGGACTCGGTCGCGACAACTTCTACGGACTGCAGTTCCACCCTGAAAAGAGTGGCGCCATAGGCTCGCAAATTCTTAAGAACTTCCTAAATCTATAGACTATGGAAATAATACCTGCAATTGATATTATCGGCGGACAATGCGTCAGGCTTACGCAAGGCGACTACAAGCAAATGACAGTGTATGCCAAGAATCCGCTCGACATTGCTTTACAATTCTGCGATGCGGGAATCAAGCGCCTGCACCTTGTCGACCTTGACGGCGCCAAAGCGGGACATATAATCAACTACAAGACAATAGAACTGATTGCAGGCAAAACTCCGCTTGTAATCGACTTCGGTGGCGGTCTGAACAGCCACGACGACTTGCGCATTGCGTTTGAATGCGGTGCAAAAATGGTTACTGGCGGTAGCATTGCCGTACGCGAACCTGAAACTTTCCGCCAATGGCTCAAGGATTTCGGTTCTGACAAGATTATTCTTGGCGCCGATGCCCGCAACGGCAAAATAGCAATCAAAGGCTGGCAAGAGGAATCGCAATTGACAATCAGCCAGCTAATCAACAACTACAAGGCTGACGGCATCGACAAGATAATCTGCACCGATATTTCAAAGGACGGCGCTATGAAAGGCCCTTCGTTTGAACTCTACAACAATCTAATGGGCGAATTCCCTGATTTGAAATTCATTGCAAGTGGCGGTATCTCTTGCTTCGAAGATGTGGTCAAACTCAAGATAAACGGAATGTACGGAGCCATTATCGGCAAGGCTATCTATGAAAAGACCATAACGATGAAACAACTCGAGCAATTGGCAATGGATAATTAATTGACAATGAATAGACTATCACAATTTACAAATAGACAATGCTGACAAAACGTATAATTCCCTGCCTTGATGTAAAGAACGGACGTACTGTGAAAGGCGTCAATTTCAAGGAACTGCGCGATGCAGGCGACCCTGTTGAACTTGGTGCGCTATATGCACAAAACGGTGCCGACGAACTTTGCTTTCTCGACATTTCCGCAACACTTGAACAACGCAAGACCTTTGCTGAACTGGTGCGCGATATTGCCCGAAACGTGAACATTCCGTTCACTGTCGGCGGTGGCATTGGTAGCGTAGCCGAAGTTGGCGTGTTGCTGAACGCCGGTGCCGACAAGATTACCGTAAACTCGGCTGCCGTGCGCAACCCGCAACTCATAAGCGATTTGGCAGGACAATTCGGTTCGCAGTGCGTTGTGCTTGCAATCGACACAAAATTCGACAATGGCGAATGGTGGGTTTACACACACGGCGGAACCAAAGCCACTCCCATCAAGACAACTGATTGGGCAAAGGAAGCCTACAACCGTGGCGCTGGCGAGATTCTTCTTACAAGTATGAACCACGACGGCACCAAAAATGGTTTTGCTCTCGATATCACTAGCCAGATATCGCAAATGGTAAACATTCCTGTCATTGCCTCGGGTGGCGCAGGGACAATGCCTCATTTTGTCGATGTTTTCAATCAAGGCAAGGCCGATGCCGCATTGGCCGCGAGCATTTTCCATTTTAAGGAGATTGACATTACGGAACTGAAACAGTACCTGCGTGCCAACGGCATTAGCGTGAGAATCTGACAGGCATCATAATATGACTAAAAAAAATGCCGGAACTTGAGTTCCGGCATTTTTTTATTGCTGTTGAACCGCAAGCGGTCAACCAATCCAAATTATCCTACGTGCATATATTTTGTAACCAAGGCCATTGTCTTCTCAACATCGCCGTTCAACGATTGGCGAAGGTTGGCATCATCGAAAGCACGAAGATACTTGACCATATAATCGACAATATTTTCAGAGAACACGCCCTTTGAAGTATAAATGGAGCGGTCCTTTTCAAGTTCGTCGGCAGCCTTGACGCACGAGTCAGGCAACTGCTCAAGCGACTCCTGCAATTGCTTGTTCTTGTCGTCGTGGATGTTTACGCCAAGTCCAACGAATGTCTTTTCGGCAACTTGCAGAGCGTTAGGCATTTCAAATCCGTGACGTGCTGCGGCGCAAAGCGATGCCATAAGCAGATAGATGTCGGCGCAACCGTCGGAAGCACGCCATTCAAATGTCTGCTTGCCGCTAAAGTCGCAATTTTGAGCCTTTTCGTTAGGATTGCAATTTGCAGCCATATCAGTTTGCTTAATCCAACCCAGTGGCACTCGTACAAGTGCGCTACGGTTACTGAACGACCAGCAAAGCGATGTAGGTGCTTCCTGATGTGGCACAAGACGCAAATATGAAAGCGGATTAGGGTTACCGAATGCAGGAAGTGAAGTACCTGCATCCATATAGCCTGCAATGGCCTTCTTGCACTCGTCAGTCAATTCGCCATTCTTTACCATTACCGATTGTCCGTTCTTTGAGAATTTGCAGTGAACGTGCAAACCACTGCCCGCCTTGCCTGCTGTGATTTTTGGCGCAAACGTGATAGTGACGCCGTATTGATAAGCCAATTGGCGCATAATCCATTTAGCAACAACCAGTTGGTCGGCAGCATCCTCTATGTTTGTTGGCAAAAATTCAATCTCGTTCTGCTCATAAACAGTGCCGTCAAGGGTGAAATTGCCCACTTCAGAGTGACCGTACTTGATAAGGCCACCAGCCTGTGCAATAAGGCGCATAGCCTCAACGCGGTAACTTGTGAACTTGTTGAACGGCTCGCTCTCGTGATATCCCTTTTGGTCAGGAACAGGATAAGCATCCTCGCTGTCGGCAATGACGTAGTATTCCAACTCGCCCATAGTCTCCATCTGCAAGCCTGTAGTCTCCTGAAATGCCTTGTGAGCCTTCTTCAGGATATATTCAGGCGAACTTTCAAACGGCTCACCGTCGCGGTTGTAGAACGAGCAAAGGACATCGACAGCCGACTCGTTGAATGGGTTCAGGAACGCAGTCTTGTACTTTGGCACAACGTAAAGGTCGCTCTTGCCTGCCTCAATGAATGGGAAAAGGCTTGAACCGTCGACACGCTCACCAGCCGAAAGTATGCTCTCAAGGTGGTCAACACTGTTGATGACAAAGTTCAAAGTCTTCAACTTGCCGTCCCAACCGCAATAGTGGAAGTTGATAAACTCTATTTCATTCTCCCTGCAATAACGAATGATGTCGTCGCGGGTAAATTCCGATGCTGGCTTCTGCAGATATTGCACCAGGCGGTTCGGATTCATAGCAATTTTGTTGTCCATATAATATTTAGTTATAAATGATTAAAATCAAACCGAACAAAACTAATATAAAGGTTGAAATATTGATGTTGAAATGTAGAAAAGTTATGAATAGCCTTTTCAAAAATCTACAACACACGAATCAATTCAAAATGCATTGTCTATACTGGTGATTTTGAAAATGTCAATGCCGACTATAAATTATTGAACTACAAAAATATAATCTGCAACATTGAATAATTTATGCAAATTTTCAATCCTATTGAAAAATTGCATAAAATATCATAGCACATTGATACAAAATAATTTAGCAATTATGCAGACTGCGATAGACGACATCGACCACACGGCGCTGACATTCATCGGCATTTGGCAGTATTTGGTTTGAAATGAGTTGCAGACGACAACGCGGGTCGCTGTGCGAAGTGTTCAGTATCTGCGGATTGGCCAGTTCAACGTGAAAGCCGTTTCGCTCATAAAATTTTATCCTTCTTACCTTTATCGGCTCTATCGGAAGTTCCACTTCAGCAATGACAGGCAGGTCTGATTCGGCTTGAAGAATATGCAGTGCCTGCGCCCCGTACCCATTGTTGCGCTTCTCGCGCAAGACTGCCAGATAAAGCAGGTATCGGCAAATGCCCAAATTCCATATCACAGCCATTCCGCAAAACTCGCCGTTATCTACGATGGCGTTGAAATCCATTTGCGGGCATCGGCCTACCATTGCCACAAAATGCGATGTCTCAGTGCGCTCTTCGGGCGGGAACGCCTCTTCATACAATTCTGGCACACGCTTCAAAAGCGCGTCAGATGCCGATTTAACCTTTATCAGTTCCATTTTTGCTTGACATTGCAGTGGCAAAGATAATCTTTCAGCGTTCACACTTGACACTCCTATTCGGATTTCAAGGAACGGCATCAGCAAACAGCCCCCATCCAACCCCGCAAATTCCACCTCCGCCAACCATCGTGCCTAAATCCTAAACAACCACGTCCTAAATCCTAATCCCGATAGCCATCGGGACTAAATCCTAAATTCCAAATCCTAAATGAAAATAATTCTTTCCACACAATATCAACATCAAGGCTGTGGCATTCTATTTTTCATATTTTTGCACACGTAAAAAACACGAATATATGAGTGGATTTTTTGGTGCAGTCACCAATTCCGACTGCGTAAATGATGTCTTCTACGGCACCGACTACCATTCCCACCTTGGCACAAAACGTGCGGGAATGTCGATTTACTCGACCAAAAACGGATACCAGCGTGCTATCCACAGTCTTGAAAACAGTTATTTCCGTACAAAATTCGAAGGCGACATAGCAGGCTTTTCGGGCGAATCGGGAATTGGTTGCATAAGCGACAACGAGGCACAGCCTCTGGTCATATTCTCGCATCTAGGACGTTTCGCAATCACAACGGTTGCAAAAATCAACAACCTTGACGAAATAGCCGACCGCTTCCTTCGCGAAGGCAAGACATTCGCCGAAACCAGCCAAGGAGGCATCAACCCTACGGAACTTGTGTCGATGCTGATATGCGAGAAAGCCAACTTCAAGGAAGGCATCGAGAACGTGTACAACACAATCAAGGGTTCCTGCTCAATACTGATCCTGAACAAGGACGAAATAATCGCTGGACGCGACAAACTTGGACGCACGCCAATCGTCATCGGCAAAAAGGAAGGCGCATTCTGCGTGGCATCTGAAACCTCGTCGTTCCTCAACCTCGACTACAAAATCGAGAAATACATCGGGCCAGGCGAAATAGTGTCGATACACAACAACGGCTATTCGGTCATACGCGAAGCCGACAAGGAAATGCAGATATGCTCATTCCTCTGGGTTTACTACGGCTATCCACCCGCCTGCTACGAGGGCATCAACGTAGACCAATGCCGATACAAATGCGGAAAGAAGATTGCCGAAAGCGATGATGTGAAGGATGCCGACTTTGTTGCTGGCATTCCAGACTCGGGCGTAGGACACGCTATGGGCTACAGCGCATCAACTGGCATTCCGCTTATGCGCCCTTACGCAAAATACACGCCAACCTGGCCTCGCAGTTTTATGCCTCAGAACCAGAAACAGCGCGAACTGGTGGCAAAAATGAAACTCATTCCGAACGGCGCCGTCATCAACGGCAAGAAAGGCATATTCCTCGACGACTCCATCGTCCGCGGAACACAACTGAAAGACAATGTGAAAGACCTTATGGAAGCAGGAATCAAGGAAGTGCATATGCGCATTGCCTGCCCACCGCTCATCTTCCCTTGCGAATACCTCAATTTCAGCCGTTCACGCTCGTCGCTCGAACTGGCTACACGCAAGGCCATTGTCAAACTTGAAGGCAAGGAAGACGTAGATTTCGCAAAATATGCCAACCCCGACTCGCAAGAGTACAAGAATATGGTTGAACAGATGCGAAAGGATATGAACCTGACTTCGCTGAAGTTCCAAAGGCTTGAAGACCTTATCGAAGCCATAGGCCTGCCTAAAGAGAAACTCTGCACGCACTGCTGGGATTGCTCAAGTCGCGGATAAACCGCACCACATAAAATCCACACAAAAGGACTTCAAAACACATTTGAAGTCCTTTTTGTTTTACACAATCGCCGAAAACGCAGACCTCGTACCGACAAAACATAGTGGATTTTATGTAAGTTCCATATAGCGACACTGCCCGTAATTTGTTAAATTGCACACTCAATCCAAACAATGGCATATAATATGAAACGGCCCATTCTGTTATTTTTTATAATATTGATATTCAATACAAAGACAGCATACACCAAAACCGACACTTCAAGTTGCGAGAACATTTCCAAACGTCCCAAAATAGGACTTGTGCTATCGGGCGGTGGCGCAAAAGGAATGGCCCATATCGGCATCCTGAAAGAACTTGAATCGGTTGGAATCTATCCCGACTACATAACAGGCACAAGTATGGGTAGCATAATTGGAGCCTTGTATTCAATAGGTTACAGCATCGAAGAGTTGGAAGACTTTGCCCGCAACACCAAATGGCTGGAACTGATGTCGAACACTCTCGACCAGAAACAGATCTCGATTGACCAGAAAGACGACCTGGGCTGGTATCCAATCGAATTCACTTTCGAGGACGGCAAGCCTGTAATGTCATCAGGCGTAATCGAAGGCCAGAACCTGTCGCAGTTCTTCTCAAGACTGACTTGGTGCACCGCAGGGATAAACAAGTTCGACGACTATCCCATCCCGTTCCGTTGCTACGGAGTCGACATTCTGAAAGGACGGCTGATAGAATTCAGCGAAGGCAACCTTGCACAGGCCATCCGTGGCAGTATGGCCATTCCGCTCGTGTTCTCGCCAGTTGTCATCGAATGCGAGACCGACACAATGATGATTGTCGATGGTGGCGTTATGCACAACTTTCCAGTCGACGACGTCCGCCAAATGGGTGCCGACATTGTAATTGGCGCATACACAGGCTACGAGGACAGCGTGTCGGCAGTCGAGATGAACTCCATTGCAAAAGTAACAGGACGCGTGCTTATGTTTGGTGGCGTTACCGACTCAAAACAGCAAATAGAACACGTCGACTACCTCATCGCGCCTGATATGCACGGCATCCAGCCATCTGACTTCCTTCAAGCCGACAAGATAATAAAGCGTGGCGAGGAATCAGCAAAACTGCACCACTCCGAACTGAAACGCCTCGCCGACTCGCTCAACAGCATTGAGCCACACAAACGCCCCGCTCCGCTTGTCCGCCACGACTCCATCCTTATCGGGAAAGTCATCATCAACGGAATAAAAATAACCGACGAAGAAAACGCTTACGGCATTATCAATATAAAAAACAACCAATACGTCACCGTGTCAACCATTGAAGACGCCACAACACGGCTTTATGCCACACTTCTTTACAATTCAATCAATTACCGCATCGAGACAAACAGCAACGGCGAAATAGACCTGATATACACCGTCAAGGAAAAAGGCCATAGCCAGTTCAAATTTGCTTATTACTACGACAACATCTACAACATAGGATTCACAGCCAAATATGAACGCAGAAACCTATGGAACAAGAAATACAGCACGTCCATCTACGCCAACATCAACCGTCATCCAGGCTTCCACGCGCAACTCAACAGAAGCGTGAGCCGTGACAACACTCTAAGTTTGAGCACAAAACTCGAAGTCCACTTCGATTTCAAATATGCCTACAACAAAAACAAGAAACTGGGCGACTACAAATACAACCATTTCTGCTGGGATGTGATAGGATTAAACAAGACTTTGAACACATATACCAAAATGGGACTGTCGGCATACTACGAAGCATTTGTCACAAAAACCGACAAAGACACCTACTCTGGCCTGACTGACAACGACGAACTGACAAGCCAGCCTGGCCTGCGCTTCTACACCAAGCACAACTCTTATGACGACAACCTGTACCCTAAGCACGGTTCAAAATGGGTTGCCGAACTGAAGGGCGCCTTCGGCTCCAAGCGCAAAATCACAAACGAGGAAGACGCCACATTCATCGACACCGTATTCAGGCACACCAACTATATGAAAATCAGTTTCAATTACGAATCGGCATTCACATTCAGCAACAATACGACTTCACTTTTGCCATCGGCATACATCGGCATTGCCACTAACGACATCCAAAGCGCCGATATGTTCTACATTGGCGGGTACAAATACAATCTGCGCTACGGACAGACTCCATTCGCGGGTTTCCAACTGAACCATATCTGCGACAGAAACTTTGGAAGTGTCGGACTAACGTTCAGGCAGGAATTCTTCAAATATGCCAACCTGATACTGAAGGCCAATGCCGTTGCCACCTACCACTCGCTCAAAGACCTTGCCGACGGGCCAACCTGCAAAAGCATTGGCTTGGGCGCAGGCTTCCTTATTAGGACGCCAATAGGCCACATCAGTTTCCTACGTGCCAACGACACGTATGTCGAGAAAGGCTACTATTACCTTAGCGTAGGATTCAACCTGCCGTACATCTACTAACAACGGCCATTCGCCCCTACGTAGATGCAAGACAAGAGATGTCAGAACAGCCTTTCAATATCCAGTTTCAAGAAATCCTCGACAGGAATACCCTCCGTCCCGACGACAAACGACATTTCAGGATTGAACTTCTGGCGAAAGACTGACATACCCTTATTGTAAGCACGTCGGCCACTTTTCACCTCAATGGCTATGGTCTTGCTATTGCCAGCAACAATAAAGTCGACCTCGTTGTCCCTGTCGCGCCAGTACATCACCTTATAGCCCAATTCATCGGCTTGGCGTAAAAGGTGTGCACCAATCGCCGACTCAACCCAGCGTCCCCAGACAATCGGGTCTATCCTTGTAGCCTCAAACGATTTTGAGCGGAAAGCCGACAGCAACGCATTGTTGTAAACCTGAAACTTTGGAACCGAATTGTATTTGCGCGAATCGTCATTGGCGAACTTCTGCAAGCCAGTCAGCAGATTGCACTGATTCAAAATCTCAATGTAATTGGCCAATGTAGTTACGTTGCCTGCGTCCTGCAATTGCCCGACGGCTTTTGTCAGCGACAGCAGTTCGCCAGAATACGAGCATCCGAGATTAAACAGTTGGCTCATCAATGCTGGCTTGTATATGATGGCAGTACCTATTACGTCTTTCTCAATTGCTGGTGCCACAAGCGAATCCTTTATGTATCTGCGCCAGCGTTTTTCGTCACCTATAAACGTGGCAGAACCAGGATAACCGCCAAAGTAGATGTACTGATCTAGCGAAAGGCCGAATGCATCGTGCATTTCCTGATAGGTCCAATGGTTCATACGCAAGAGTTCAAATCGGCCCGACAGAGATTCTGACAAGCCCTTGCGCAACAACAGTCTTGAACTGCCCAAAAGCACTACTTTTAAATTGATGCCGAGACGCGTGTCGTAATCCCACTCTTTTTTTACATACGAACTCCATTTTTCAATTTTCTGTATTTCATCAATGACCAAAAGATATTCTTCATATCCGTTTATCTTCATCTGCGCCCTGGCCGAATCCCAAGTCCTACGAATCCAGTCTGAATCTTGTTCGTCAACAGTGTCAGCGTTTTCCGACAAATAAGGTATGTTTATCTGGCTTAACACTTGTTCAACCATCGTTGATTTTCCCACTTGCCTAGGACCTGCTATGACTTGAATGAAACGCCGTGGCTCTTCTATTCTGGCTTGCAGTTCATCATTAAGTTTTCTTACATACCTTTCCATAACACAATGATTATTAACGGGCACAAATGTACAAAATATTCAAATGCTTGCTACAAAATGTTCAAATCTCCACTACAAAATGCTCAAATCTCCATTACAAAATGCTCAAATCTCTGCTACAAAACGTTCAAATCTCCGCTACAAAACGTTCAAATCTCCGCTACAAAACGTTCAAATCTCCGCTACAAAATGTTCAAATCTCCGCTACAAAATGTTCAAATCTCCGCTACAAAATGTTCAAATCTCTATAACAGTCTATCTGCAATCAACGAAGTGCGACAAAACAAAAAAGGCAAACCCGATTACGGATTTGCCTTAAATATTTGTTTGTGCTGTTGTTATCCCAAATAAGTCTTCAACAATTTGCTACGCGATGTGTGGCGCAAACGGCGAATAGCCTTTTCCTTTATTTGGCGGACACGCTCACGAGTCAACCCAAACTTCTCGCCTATCTCCTCAAGAGTCATCTCCTGGCAACCGATGCCAAAGAACAGACGGATTATGTCGCGCTCGCGCTCGGTGAGTGTGGCAAGTGAGCGTTCAATCTCACGGCTCAACGACTCGTTCATAAGCATATCGTCGGCGATTGGACTATCCTTGTTTTCAAGCACGTCAAGCAGGCTGTTATCCTCGCCCTCGACAAAAGGCGCATCAACCGAAACGTGACGGCCAGAGACACGCAACGTATCGACAATCTTCTCCTTAGGAATATCCATCATTGAGGCCAATTCCTCAGGTGACGGGACACGTTCATTCTCTTGCTCAAACTTTGAATATGCCTTGTTTATCTTGTTCAATGAGCCGACTTGGTTCAGTGGCAAGCGTACAATACGCGACTGCTCTGCCAAGGCCTGAAGTATTGACTGGCGAATCCACCACACAGCATAGGAAATGAACTTAAAGCCTCTGGTCTCATCGAACTTCTCGGCCGCCTTAATTAGGCCCAAATTGCCTTCGTTAATCAAGTCGGGCAAACTCAAGCCCTGATTCTGGTATTGTTTTGCCACTGAAACCACAAAACGCAAGTTTGCCTTTGTAAGTTTTTCAAGAGCCAGACGGTCACCTTTCCTTATGCGTTGGGCCAGTTCAACCTCTTCCTCAACCGTAATCAAATCCTCTTTACCAATTTCCTGCAAATACTTATCCAACGATGCGCTCTCGCGATTGGTAATGGATTTTGTAATTTTTAATTGTCTCATCTATAATGATTTTTTGCTAATATTCAAACAATCTGGCAAGTATTCAACTCCAATGCCTAAATCCAACAACCTATTTATACGTACCAACTTGTTTTTTGTTGCAAAAAAGAATCATTTTTTCACAAAAAATATTCATTTCATCATGTTTTTTATTGACGGGACAATGTTTTCCTTTAAAGCACAATCTATTATGGCTGGCCCAATCATATTCCGAAAGCGTAATAGGCAACCTTTCCGTTGGGATACACGCCCTCTATGTAAATTCCACCATTGGCACTGTCGAGCATCGACTTCAGACCTTCGGCCGAATGCATGCTCTTTCGATTGACCGATGTTATCACAAAGCCCACTTTGACACCTGCCTGCTGGAATTTGCCATCAGAAAGCGAAACAACCTCCACACCTCCCTTAAGTTTCAGTTTAGATGCGGTCTGGGAATTGATTGTCCTGACCTTTGCGCCAAATATGTCAATTGTTTCGCCAGCCTTCTGCAATGTGGTGCCACCTTCAAGATTGCGCAATGTCAACAGTTTCTCCTGGGTCTTGCCATCACGCATTATGGTAATGCTCATCTGCTGACCCGGCCTATACTGACCGATCTGCTCCTGCAGCTCCGACACCTTGTTCACCTCAACGCCATTTACCTTCAGCACGACATCTCCCGGCTTGATGCCCGCATCTTGTGCGGCGCCTCCATTAGTGACTGAATTCACATAGACACCCTTCAGGCTACTGACGCCATTCTTCTGCGCCAACTCCGATGTGACATCACTTATGCTTATGCCGACAAACGCTCGCTGAACAGCCCCATATTCCATCAAATCAGATACGGTCTTTTTGGCAATGCGTTCAGGAACAGCAAACGAATAGCCAGAGAACGAGCCCGTAGGACTGGCAATGGCCGTAATTATGCCCACAAGTTCACCTGAAACGTTGACCAACGCTCCACCGCTATTGCCAGGGTTGACAGCCGCGTCGGTCTGTATGAATGCCTCTATGGCCGACCTGCTGTTTATGATGTTGATGCTACGGGCCTTGGCACTTACTATGCCTGCCGTCACCGTTGATGCCAGATTGAATGGATTGCCTATTGCCAGCACCCACTCACCAACCTGTAACTTGTCGGAATCGCCCCATGGGATGAACGGGAAGTCATTCCCTTCTATCTTAATCAACGCAATATCGGTTGTCGGATCAGCACCAATGACTTTTGCGGCAAACGTGCGTTTATCGTCGAGCGTCACCTCCAGAGCATCGGCACCCTCAACAACATGATTGTTAGTGACAATGTAGCCATCGCTCGATATGATTACCCCGCTACCCGACGCCACAACAGGCATTTCTTCCTGATGGTAATCTGGCCGTCCGAACAGAAAATTGTAGATCGGACTTTCATAGGAATTGTATTGGCTCCTGATCTTGACGTGCACCACAGCATCGACCGTCTGGCTTGCCGCCGCCGTAAAATCGACCATGCCAGAATAGCTTACCGACATCGGCCTGACAACATTTGCCGCGGTGTCAACGGCCTCAAATGGAACCGACTTGCTGTCGCTCACATTCCTGTATATGGCGACTGATACAAAGCCACCCAACACAGAAGTGGCCAAAAGGGCAAAAAACTTTTTCATATCATTCAAAATTTTAGTTAACAAATCCAATTTTTGATGACCTGCACATCAAAAAACAGACAAAGAAACGCAACATCAACGAATTTGTTTTGTTTTTTGGAGCATTTAACCTTTCGTTAACATATTGATTCATATAGGCGATGTTCAAAAAACGGCATTATGAATAAAGAATCCTTTGAAAAAAAGAAAAGATAGACTACTTTAGTACCATAGTTTATAGAAATGGACTGCAAACCGACCAATAACAGTTTCGTATTCGATTTATTCGAAGACATGCAACGTAACAACCTGAATTACATATATCGCGGGTTGTTTACACAAAGCATAACAGACAATATACTACTGTTGACTGAGACGAGCCTGAACAGCGTCGGCGAAAACGAAAAAATAAAAAAACGCATTTTCACCATTTTGGTTGAAGGCCTGCAAAATGTAACAAGGCATCAGGAAATTGATGGAGAAAACGTATCGCTTGACCAAGCAGGAATCTTCATCATCCAGAATCAAGGCGACAAGTACTACATCACCACTGGCAACCCCATACTAAAGGTTAACATACCTACCCTTACAAGGCAGCTTGAGAAGATAAACAGCCTTGACGCGGTTGCCCTTAAGGACTTCTACAAGGAAGTGCTAAATGACAACATCATTTCAAATAAGGGAGGTGCAGGCCTTGGACTAATTGAGATGGCCCGAAAATCGGGCAACAAACTCGACTTCGACTTTTCTGACATAAACGACAGCTATTCATACTTCTATATGGGTACAAAGGTGTTGCTAAGCAACGATGCCGTTGATGAAAGCAAAGGTCATTCGATGGAAGCCATCAAAAATGTGCACAAGACCATTAACAAGCAAAATATAATACTCATTTTCAATGGATTGCACTCACAAGACAGCCTTCTTCACATATTGTCAATCATGGAAGAGCATCTTTTGGGTAAAGACATGAACACCCGCAAGAGAATGATGTATTGCATAATTGAAATGTTGCAAAACATTGTAAAGCACGGATACAAGACTGACGACAATGCAACAAGAGGCATATTTTTCATTAGCCATAATGGAACATCATACCAGTTGAACACCGTGAACTACATTTCCAACGAGAAGGTTGAACATGCACAAAATGCCATCGATGCCATAAATAACATGTCTGAAGCCGAATTGAACGAGTTCTACGACAAGAATCTCTCAAACGACGCCATGGACACCAGAAAGATTGGCGGACTCGGACTCTCTGAAATGCGATTGCGCACACACGAGAAAATCAACTACTCGATTTCGAATATCGACGACAAGATTTCAGCGCTATTCATGCAGATAATTCTATAAAATGGAAACATACAAGATTAACGGACAAGATGGCATTCCTGAGATAACACTCGACAAAGAGCAAAATCAATTCTTTTTTGGAGGCCGTTCAATTCCTGAAAATGCCGTATCAATGTATGCCCCCGCCATTGATTGGCTATGCAAATATTGCAAAGAGCCAAACGAAACTACCGAAGTCTCCTTCTGCTTCGAATACATAAACTCATCATCGATGAAACAGATAGCAAAGATTCTATCTTTGCTGGAATCCATAAAATCCACCGTAAAAGTCTATTGGCACTACAACGAGGAAGACTCCGACAATCAAATGCATGGCGAACGCCTAGCTAAATTGGTCGATTTCCCTTTTGTGCTGATGCCTGACGCGTCAAAATAGGATTTACAACCGCTTTAGCCTTTTGCCAATGTTTGACTACAATTCGTACATCATTCTGCCGATTCTGATTTTCTGCGCACGAGTTTCCGATGTCAGTATTGGAACCGTAAGGATAATACTTGTCGCTAAAGGCTACAAGAAGCTGGCCCCGTTGACAGGTTTCCTCGAAACGCTGATATGGATTGTCGCCATAAGCAAGATTATACAAAACATCGACAATTGGGCATGCTACATTGGCTATGCGGCAGGTTTCGCCACGGGCAACTATGTTGGGATGCTCATTGAAGAGAAGCTCGCACTTGGTCATGAACTTATCCGCATAATAACAATGAACAACTACACTGAGCTATTGTCGAAACTGCACGATAAGGGATTTGACGTAACCACGACCAATGCCGAAGGTCAAAATGGGCCGGTTGGCATCTTGTACATCATAACAACACGAAAGAAAGCCAAGGATGTTGTTGAAATAGTAAATGACCAAGACCCATTTGCCACTTATACAATTGAGTCGATAAGGCATGTCAACCATCACGCGATGTATGGGCAAGAAAAGATAAAGACCCGCAAATTGCTGCTTAAATATAAATAGGCTTCTAGCCCTCGCCTACACTACGTACAATCTGCTCCCTAACCATGTCACATAGCGATTCGTATGTGTGGCCTATCGGATATACTGGCTTAAGAAACTCCACATTGACTTTCGAGAAGAAACGGGGCACCCGTTTACCTTTGGGCAACGCATCATATGCGCCCTTTATGGCGACAGGGACTATCGGCACGTTCAATTCAGAGCTCAAAATGGCGAATGTCTTCTTGAACTCACCCATTGCTCCATTGCTGGTACGTGTGCCTTCAGGGAAAATGATGATGTTACGGCCATTCTTCAGCACCATGGCAATTTTTTGGATTGACTTCTTCAGCTCTCCGTGCATATCCACCACTATGACGTTGTTGCATTTGGCCATAAACTGCAGGAAGCAGTTTCTGACATGTTTCTTCTTTACATAGAAGTATGTATTTTTCAATATGCGATGCTTTATGAATGAGGCGACAAACAAGCCATCGAGGTAGCTCTGATGGTTTGGTGCGATAATGCATGGCCCGTTTGGTATATGTTCCGCGCCCTCCACCTTAAAACGGAAGGCCAATTTAAAGAACAGACAGCTTGCATTCCTTATTACTTCCTGTACGACTGACGATTTTGGCAATATTACATGAGCATTTTCTTTCAGTATTTTTCCCCAATCTATACTTTCAACATGCAATCGAGTCTTATGCTCCGACACGTATCGGGCCAGAATCTCAATATTCCTAAAATCAACAAGTTGCGTTTCTGTTATCTCAACGCCATACGATTGATGAATGAACTCGATTAAGCCTATCTTACCCAACGAGTCGAGCGCAATGTCGTATTCAATATGCTGATTGCCAAAAACCTTGTGGCACACCTGACTTTCAATATATTGAGCTATCGTCACATACTCCTCGAAATCAGGTTCTTGCTGTTGTGCCTTGCTTCTTGTGCCAGCATTGGCCAGCCTTGCCAGTTTATATCGCTGTATCTTACCCAAGTTGGTCCGTGGCAAGTCTTCATCTATTAACGAAAACTGCGTTATCCGCTTGTACGGCGACTGCTTGCCGTTAAAAATTGGGAAGAATATCTCCTTCAGGTATTTTTTCGCGTCAGTATAGCCAACGTTCTGCAATTGACTGTAGTTTAATGACATGATTGCATGCAACACACCCTTGTGCTCAATGACTGCCACTTCTCTTATCAGGGGCGACTCGGCTTGCAGGCTATCCTCCAACTCGGCAGGATTGATGTTCTTTCCGTTCGACAGGACAATTATCTCCTTCTTGCGTCCAGTGATATGCAAGTAGCCCTTGCCGTCAATGTAGCCCATATCGCCAGTATGAAGCCAGCCATCCTCAATTATCTGGGCAGTATCGTTTGGCCTGTTGTAGTAGCCTTGCATTACATTCGGGCCTTTGACCACAATCTCCCCGTCATGTATTTCAAGCTGAACGCTCTCAAGGCGCTGTCCTGGCGTTCCTACGCGTTCCCGTCCGGGACGGTTGAACGTTATCATTGGCGACGCCTCTGTCATTCCGTACCCTTCAAGCACTGTGAATCCCAAGGTTTTGAAGAATGTGCCTGTCTGCGTTGGCAACGATGCACCTCCACATACCATTATTTTCACGTTACCGCCAAACGACTGGTGAACCTTTTTGAACACAATCCGTCCTATCAACTTGTTGGGCCTGATTGACAAGAGACGGAATAGAGTATTGGCAATGAAGCTCTCTGAAATCTTAGCCATTATGGCTTTATGCATCAACTCATAAAGACGTGGCACGCCAATAATTATCGAAACGCCATTGTCTTTCAGCGTTTCCATCATGTCGGAACTTTGCATTGACGGCGACAAGACTATTGTCGACCCTACCGAAAGCGGTATGATGACAGTTCCCATTAGTGGCAGTATATGATGCAATGGCAGCAGCATCAGCGTTCTGCTGTCAGTGTGGTAAATATCGACATTGCCGCAAACCTCGACACAATTTGAACGCAGGTTGCCAAAAGAGAGCATCACTCCTTTTGGGTTGCCAGTTGTCCCTGATGTATATATAATCAACGCGATTTTTTCATCCGGATAAGAACGGTTGACATATTCAACACCATTGCGTTCAGGCAAATCCAAGTTCTCGAAACAAATGAATTTGGGACAATATTTCAGTTTCAAGCCTGTCGCTATCACTGTCGCGCACTTGTCCTTACTGTAGAAGACCACCGACGGACGGCTATCGTTAAGCATATATGCCGCATCATCGATAGAAGCGCCACTGTCAATCGGAACAACAATCTTTCCATTGAGCCATCCTGCATAAAAGGCGAAAATCCATTCAGGCCTATTTTCGGAATAGACGGCAATCTTGTCACCATCGATATTCCGGATTGCCGATGCATACTGGCATATAAGCGTCCGAAGTTCGGAATATGTATAAATGTGGTTCTTGGTTACTATTGCAGGCTTGTCTGTATATGAAAAGTCTATCATTGTGCATGTTGTTTCGGGGACAAAATAAGGGCAAAAAACGTGCCTAAACAGCATAAATGCACACAAAAAATAATGGCTTTTGTCTATTTTGCTATGATTCAGCAAATGTTCGCATTAAAATTGAAATCGTTATATGCTTTTGACTACCTTTGCCGCTCAAATTTTGAAGAATGGAGAATTTTACAAATTTAGGCCTAGACGAAAACATTATCAAGGCCATAAGCGAATTGGGCTTTGAAAATCCGACACCAATTCAAGAAAAGTCAATCCCGGCAATCATCACATCATCATCAGACTTAGTTGCATTGGCACAAACCGGAACCGGAAAAACTGCAGGATTTGGCTTGCCGATACTGCAAAAAATCGACACCAATGCAAAAAGCGTACAAGCGCTAATCCTTTGCCCAACCCGCGAACTGTGCCTGCAAATCACAAGCGACATCACCAAGTTTGCAAAATACATAGACAAGCTGTCAATTGTTGCCGTATATGGCGGGACAAGCATAATTCCACAAATAAAGCAGCTCAAAAGCGGTGCACATATAGTTGTCGGCACCCCAGGACGCGTGCTTGACGTAATCAATCGTGGCGCGCTGAAAATAGACAACATAAAATGGCTCGTGCTTGACGAGGCCGACGAAATGCTGAACATGGGCTTTCAGGAAGATTTGGACAACATATTGAGCACCACTCCCGACGAAAAGCAGACATTGCTTTTTTCTGCAACCATGCCCGACGGAGTCCGCAACATAGCAATGAACTATATGCATGACGCTGAGGAAATATCAGTCGGCAAAAAGAATTCCGGAGCCGAAAATGTCCGTCACGAATACTATATGGTCAAAGCGGCCGACCGATACCTGGCACTAAAGCGATTGGCCGACATCAACCCGAACATATATGGCATTGTGTTTTGCCGTACACGTTCAGAGACAAAGGAAGTGGCCGACAAGCTGATTCAAGACGGATATAATGCCGACGCCCTACATGGCGACCTTTCGCAAGCGCAACGCGATTCTGTAATGAACAAGTTCCGCAACAAGTCACTGCAGTTGCTCATAGCCACCGATGTGGCGGCTCGTGGACTTGACGTAAACGAACTCACTCACGTAATAAACTACAACCTGCCCGACGACCCTGAAGTTTACATCCACCGAAGCGGCCGTACCGGCCGCGCTGGCAAATCCGGAATTTCCATGACAATTATCCATTCGCGCGAAATGCGTAAAATAAAGGAACTGGAAAAACTTGTCGGCAAACCATTTGAAGCGAAAAAAGTGCCAAATGGCGCCGAGATTTGCGAAAAAAGGCTCTATTCCGTACTCGACAAGCTTGAACGCGTAGAGGTTAACGAAGAAGAAATAGCCACATATCTGCCCATGGCCATAAAGAAACTTTCGTGGCTTGACAAGGACGAACTGATAAAACGGTTTGTATCTATAGAGTTCAACCGATTCATTGAGTACTACAAGGCCGCACAGGACCTTAACGTAACCGCTTCACAAGGACGAGAAGGACGTGAAAGCAAGAAACGCCGCTCCGCTACCGATTTCACAAAACTGTACATCAACGTCGGGACAAAACGGGGGCTGTCCGTTCCCAGGCTGCTAGGCATAATCAACGATGCAACCAAAGACAAGAGCATCGAGATTGGCAAAATAGACCTTCAGCGCAATTTCTCATTCTTTGAAATAGAAAACAGCGCCGTAGACAAAGTAAAGGAGGCCCTTTCAACTGTCACATACGACAATGAACTTGTCGAGGTTGATACTGCCGACAACTCGTCTGACTTCAAAGTAAAACCGGCAAAACGCGGCAAAAAGCACTCCGATTCTGACGAAAGACAAGAAAAAGACAAGAAAACCCGCAAGAACATCAAAATTGAAAAGGTAAAATTCAGTGGGAAGAAATTTGACGAAGACAATTTCGACTTCGACTTTTTCAACGAAAACCGCAGCAAGCGGAAAAACAAGCAATTCGACAATCCTGCCGATTACGGATTTGACCGCAACGAGCGCAAGCGTGACTGGTCGGACAAAAAACGCTTTGACAGAGACGACAATGACAAAAAAAGGAAATCGGGAAAATCCGACGAAGCTAAAAGGAAAAAGAAACCGGCAAAAGATTTTGGCAAAAAGAAAGGCCGCCGATAATGACAAGAACCCCGAAAGTTGGATAAAAGCTTTCGGGGTTCTTGCCTTATGTGCTTACGCCTTATTCAAGATAAACGAGAACGTGGTTCCCTTCCCGACTTCACTCACAACGGCAATGTCGCCACCATTCTGCTTAATGAACTGATGGCATATTATCAAGCCCAGACCTGCACCCTTCTCATTGTTAAGACCTGGGGTTGAAATTGGGTGATCGACATTGAAAAGCCGGTCAATTGTCTCTTGCGACATTCCAATGCCGCTATCGGTTATTGAAACCAATACCTTGTCATGGCCTTCGTTTACCACGTTAAACGTAATCCTTCCTCCGTTTGGCGTATACTTGATGGCATTGCCAAGCAAGTTTCGGGCAACCGTCAGAATCATATTCTTGTCGGCAACTACACTGATGACATCTTCAAACCGCAGATCCACCTCTATGTTCTTCTGCGCCAATATATGGTCATTAAGGGCAATGGCTTCATTGATGGTCTCGTTTATGACGAAGTTCGACAGGCAAACATCCAGCATGCCTGTCTGCGATTTAGCCCAATCGAGCAGATTAGTCAAAAGATGATAGATATTGTTTGCCGAGTCATTTATCACTTGCAGATATTTCTGCACGTCTTCTGATGAATAGTTTTCGTAGCATTCCGACAGCAGATTGGTCAAACCCAGAATTCCATTAAATGGATTTTTCAGGTCATGGGCAAAGATACTGAAGAACTTAGTCTTGACATTAAGTGCATCCTCAAGGCGTTTCTGCGACTCGCACAACTCACGGCGGACATTCTCCAGTTCGGTAACATCAACTATCAGCATGCATGTAAGCTTGCCGTATGCGCCATCATCGTGCAATGTGCTGACATGGCACATAACATCATGGACCTTGCCATCAGCGAAATTCATTTTCCCGATGTTGTTGAAATCGTAGTTCTTTCCGTAATCATAATCCCAGCCAAATCCGGTCTGGTCATGTATGTCGTTTATGTTGAACCCTATCAGCTCCTTTCTCGGTTTTCCACTTGCTTCCTCAAAAGCCGTGTTGCATCCAACCAGCACGCCTTTGGAATCCATATACAGGAATGGCGCGGGCATGCTGCTAATCAGCAAATCGAGGAATTCATATCGCCGTTGTGCTCTTTTGTTGGCAGTCTCAAGCTGGTCTTTCTGAATGCTTATTTCCAAATTGGCCTTCTTCAGCAGTAAATTGGTTTTTCTGACGTGCATAAGCAATATTATGACAAAGGTTGCCACCAGTGCCACAGCGATTATGACAAAGACAAGCATCCGGCGTCTTGATTCTTGCTGTGCATTCTCAGCCAACTGCTGTCGCTTGCTAATTCTCAACTGCTGTTCCGCCTGCATTATATCTTCCTTAACTTTAATCTGCTGAGAGAGTGCCTTTTGCGTCTGTTGCCTTTCGTCGCCGAGTGTGCTGTCTGTTATTTGGTACGCTTTGTCAAGGTACTCATACGACAACTTGTAATTGCCATTCTGGCTATTGAACTTGGCCAGCCCCAGATAAACCAGATTCTGCTGCTTGTCAGAAACGCCCGACCCAAACAATCCTATTGCACGTTGGTAGCATTGGTTTGCCTTGACACCATTGCCTAATGATGCATATAAATTGCCCTGATAGCATAAGGCAATTACCTCTCCCTCGGCATTTCCCACTTCATTGTACTGTGTTATGCTATTTTGCAGACATTCAGTGGCCTGCTTGATTTCACCCTTCTGCACATATATCTCCGACATAGCCATATATATATCCGCATCTAGCATGAATCTCGGATCATCTTCTACAAAATACGACTCCAAGGCCTTTTTGCAATAGGCCAATGCCTCATCGTATTTGTGGCAGGCAAAATAGGTATTGGAAACGTTAAAATACAGTATTCTCGACACTGTATCATCATACTGGACACTATACTTTAGCGCCTTGAAATAGTAGTCAAGCGAACGGTCTGTCGAATCCATTTCCATGTATGCGCCACCCAAATTCATATATATGTCTATCAGGCCACGGTAGTCGTTTACGGCGATAGTCAAATCCTCGGCTTCGACAAAATACTCTATCGCCATCTGGACATCGCCTAGCATGCCATAGCAATATCCTAAATTCACGACATTGTTCAGTATCATAGACGTATCACTTGCCAACATGGAAGCATTTCTCGACTTAAGTGAATACAACGTGGCCATCTCCAGATCATTGTTATCGAAAAACGCACTACTTGCCTGAAAGTACAGCTCACCAACTTTCTTGTAATGAAACGATTGGTCGATAACCTGTTCACGGCTACCTAGCATCTTCATCATCAAATCGGTATGGCTGCTGAACTCCTTTATTATGGTTTTCATTACAGCCAATGACTTCTCCTCCATGCCGAATTTGTCGCATAGAAACATTGCCGTATTGAAGTATTCGAATGCCCTCTCCTCATCGCTATCCTTGTAATTTATTGACAATTTGGTATATAAGTCAATTTTTTTATTCTTATTCGCCGTTATTGTCGCTTCATACAAAAGGCTATCATTGTTTTGGCCATTTGCCATAATGACCGTCATAAACAATGGCAATATCAACCATATTTTATGCAACTTCCCGTTCATAAAAACCTGATGTTATACGAATCAAGATGATGTTTTGTTTTTATAATCGCCGGCAAAAGAACAAGATATTATGCATATATACAACTTTTAAATCACCTATATCAGACATTTAGAAATACCGGCAATGGCCATTTTATCAATAAACAAGACCGTTTCACACAACTCATTTTCAAATGTCGATGACGCATGATTTCTGGCGACTACCTTCATAGGCAACCATCATGCCGAATTAACAAAAAGTATAGTCTTGCCTGTACTCCTTCGTCAAGTCCTACTTTCTATCTTTCTCCCATACTTCCAAATTTTTGATATTCTTGCCATCAATATCAAAACGCAACATTGTCCGTTTCGGCTGGAATCCATACAGTCCGGACGCACCTGGATTCATGTGCAGGCAACACAATTGCCTGTCATACATCACTTTCAATATATGAGAATGACCACAGACAAACAATTGTGGCTTTTCCGCCAGCAGCAAGGACTTTGCCTTTGGCTCATATTTTCCTGGATAGCCACCTATGTGCATCATCACCACCTTGACCTGTTCAACACTAAACATCTGTATTTCAGGCACCATGCAACGCATTTCATTGTCATCGACATTTCCATAGACAGCGACCGTAGGCTTAAACGCCTGCATATCAGACAGCAATTTTGCACTGCCGATGTCTCCTGCATGCCAAATTTGGTCAACTGGTTCCAAAAACATGCGCATATCGTCGCCGAAAAAAGAATGAGTGTCCGATATCAAGCCAATCTTTACCATCCTGATTTTTTTACCAAAAATAGCAAAATGCAAAACCTTGAATCACATAGGCCGAATTTTACTTATATCTTTGCCCAAAACAAAGACAATGCACATTTTCTACACTCCTCAAATAGCAGAAGGCCACTGCACCTTGTCTGAAGAAGAATCGAAGCACTGTGTAAAAGTGCTACGACTCACGCATGGCGACGAAGTCACACTTGTTGACGGCGTTGGCGGGTACTATAATGCCGAAATAGATGACCCCAATCCCAAACACTGTACAATCAGCGTCAAGCAAAAAACGGAGAATTACGGATTGAGGCCATACTCTATCCATATTGCCATTGCGCCAACCAAAAACCTTGACCGTATTGAATGGTTTTTGGAAAAAGCAGTCGAAATTGGCATCGACGAAATAACGCCACTGATTTGCCAACATTCAGAACGGCGCAGCGTCAATTCCGACCGACTTGAAAAAATCATACAGTCGGCAATGAAGCAATCAATAAAGGCTTACAAGCCGAAGCTGAACGATGCCACACCGTTCTGCTCATTCGTAAAGGCGCAACGCCAAGGCTCCAAGCTCATAGCGCACTGCATCGATTCCGATAAGGTTTCGCTAAAATCGATGGCTTGCAACGAGCGCGAACACACCGTGCTGATTGGTCCGGAAGGCGACTTCTCACAAGAGGAAGTCAATCTAGCCGAACAAAACGGATACAAATGCGTTCACCTCGGACCAAGCCGGCTCAGAACAGAGACCGCAGGCGTTGTAGCTTGCCACACCATAAATCTCATGAATCAGGATTGACATGAGACGCCTTTACATTGCCACTCTTTTGATTGCGCTTGCAGCATCAACATTTGCACAGCCCGTACGCATCGCGTTGCTCAAGTACAATGGCGGAGGCGATTGGTATGCAAATCCGACGTCATTGCCAAACCTAATTGAATTCTGCAACCAGAACCTTGGTACAAGCATCAATCCCCAACCAGCCACTGTCGATGTCGGCAGCCAGGACATTTTCAATTATCCGTTCGTACATCTGACAGGCCACGGAAACATTGTCTTTTCGAATTCAGATGCCGCCAACTTACGAAAATACCTTGAAGCTGGCGGGTTCCTGCACATCGACAACAACTACGGGATTGAGCAATACGTTAGGCGCGAGATGAAAAAGGTATTCCCGGAACAAGATTTTACGGAACTGCCATTCAGCCACGACATTTTCCACACCGCATACCAACTTGAAAACGGACTGCCCAAAATACACGAGCACGACAATCTGCCACCACAGGCGTTTGGCCTTTTTGCCAATGGCCGACTGGTTTGTCTTTTCACGCACGAATGTGATTTAGGCGATGGCTGGGAAGATATCAGCGTGCACAGCGACCCTCAGGAAAAGAGGCTCGAAGCCTTGAAGATGGGCGCAAACATCATCAGCTACGTTTTCAGCCACTAAGGCTAAAATCCTATTTTAGGAGTTGCCGTCTCCTCTATCAGCAAGCCAATGCACCCTTTTGTGCCTTCAGCCACATCAAGACGGTTTGGCGCAGTCAATATGCAATCGACATCTGTCGTATTGCGACAAGAAAATTCAACCTCAGTATTGAATTCGTCCTGCGAATTGTCATAGAAAATGCGGCCATCCGCTTTCTTTATGACCAAAGAGACTATGCCATTATATAGGGAATCGGAACAAATGGTGATTCGGTAGTCCTTGCCTTGAAACAGCTGCAACGGCACACACCTGCTTTCGCCGGGGACAAAGCCATAACTCACAGATGCATCATTGACAGAATAGGCAAAATACCCTTGCGCAGGGCAACATTGTTTTTTGTGAAACTCGAAGCAATCCTGCGCGGTTAACTGTAATCCACAGACTATAAGGAATACCGATAGCGCAAATCTGGGCATTAGAAACCTTTAAGTGGAGTTATCATGTGTTCAACCAATATGCCGACACATCCCATCTCCGTATCTTTCCTGACGAATATCAAATCCTCCCCACTTTCTTCCGCTTCCGACATTTTACTTGTTCCTGGAACATATATTTCAACGTATATGTCGCGAGTTTGTGTTACAGTAAACTCGAACTCGGTAGCAAAACCGTCCTCGCTGTTATCATATAGCACATTTTCAGTTTCTGCATCAATCAGCTTCATCACAATGCCACTTCCTAGCATTTCATCATGGCAAAAGGAGATGCGATAATCGCGTCCATTATATATTGAAACAGGAATGCGAGAAGTCTGCCCCTTTACAAACAAAGCGCTGCGCGACTCATCGACAATGACACGATAGTATATGTTACTGCTGATGGCGCAACTATCCTTATGGTATCCCCAACATCTGCGCATTGAATAGTCATGCGTCTGCGAAAGTCCAAGAAATGGGCACATAACCAGCAGGACCACAACCAATTTCAGGAATCTTTTATCCATTGTACTAATTTGTGAATGTTATTTTTAATGTTTTAGATGTTGGCGAGCACTCTCGTCCAACCTTGTCGCGCAAAATTATATCTTTTAGATAAAAAAACTTAAAATTAGTTTCGTTATTTGTCAACTGACATTTAACCTCACCAGATATCACATTCCCATCATTTTTCAAAGTCACCTTTTGCCCTAACGAAAAGGCGCTGAACACAAAACTCTGCACTTCAAGACCTTCCTTATTGACAAAAACAGTATCATTTTCCAATAAAGCCTTTCTGTCCAGCAGAAACTTGTCATTGTCGATTAACGAACCTCCAACCACAAGCAATGTGTCACGCGAGCCGTCATATTGCACGTCTTTTTGTGCATATGCAGACAACACGCAGAATACGAGGGGAAACAAAAGATAAAAACGCATACTGCAAGGACTATCCGAACTCACTCAGGCTCTCCAGCAACTGCTTGCTTATTATCTTCAGGTTTTTGCCTTCGATATTCACAATCTTGTCATTATGCAGTTCCTTCATGATTCTGATAGCACTTTCCGTCGACATTCCGCAAAAATCAGCTACATCCTTACGGGTCAGTTGCATATTGAATTCATCAGAGTTGTACACATTTTGAGCCAGATGCAATATCGCATCTGCAATGCGTCCGTTCAGTTGCTTCTGCGTCAAGCTTATTACACGCACCAGGCTGTCCTCCGTTTCCTTGTTCAACTGGGTTATGACCTTTTCGGCAAAATCCGGATTTTCACGAATAAGGCTTTTTATGACTTCCGAATTGATAGAAATGACTGACGTCTGCCCTACGCTGGCAACAGTATAGTGGAATGTACCTTTATTATATAATGATGACAGACCTATAATTTCTCCAGGTTTTACAAAACGCATGATAAGGTTTTCCTCCTTATACTCCTTATACGCTTTCATCAACCCATTTTCGACGAAATACACATTCGACGCAAATGCGCCTTGCTTACAAATTGTTTCCGCCTTACCATAAGTAAGACACACATGATTTTCTTCGACAAGCTTCCATTGCGATTCTGTCAACCGGTCGAACCATGGCGACAATTGCTCCCTTCTTACTTGCATAACACGATTTAGTATTTACACAGAATAATTAATACAAATAAGCCATTTGTTGGCAAATGTGAAAATACTCAATGTTTTTGATTATGCCAACAAAAATTATGTAAAAAAAATCTTTTGTCATTTTTAACGTAGAATAAAGATGAAAATATGTACCACGTAATTGCCAAACTACTATATTTGTAAATAGTCATATAAAAATTTGATATCATGGGTAACGAGAAAAAGACCATACTATTGGTAGATGATTCTTCTACTAACAACATCTTGTTGCAAGCTGTTCTTGAGCAAAATGGCTTTGCCACAGAAGTGGCATTTTCTGGGAAAGAAGCACTCAAGATTTTAGGCAAAAAGCATATTGACGCCATACTTCTCGACCTTATGATGCCAGAAATGTCAGGCTACGATGTCCTTAAGGCTGTTAGAGACAACAATGCGACGAAACAGATTCCTGTAATGATAGTAAGTGCCGACAGCGAAATAGACGATGCAAAAAAAGCATTGGACATGGGCGCGAACCTATTCTTTGAAAAGCCACTGAAACTTAACGAAGTGGTTGAAAAAGTAAAGGAACTCACCGCCTAAGAATCAATTCCTATCCTGAAAAATGAATTACCTACAAGCCGAAGGCATAACAAAGTCGTACGGCGATTTAGTGCTATATAGCGACATCTACTTAAGCGTAGAAAAAGAACAACATGTCGCCATAATTGCAAGAAACGGTGCAGGCAAGACTTCCCTATTGCGCATTTTGGCCGGTGCCGACATTCCTGACAGTGGCAACGTCATAATCAGGAACGACATTACGTTGGGCTATCTTGAGCAAGATCCTCATCTGAATCCGGAACTGACTGTAATAGAAGAAGTCTTTGAATCGTCTGATTCAACAATCCTTACAATAAAAGAATACGAGGAAGCTTGCCAATCAGATGATGCTGACCGGCTGACCAATGCCACAAACGCCATGGACCAGGCAAAGGCTTGGAACTACGAGGCCCGAATCAAGCAGATACTGTCGCAGCTCAACATCAACAACTTCGAACAAAAGGTCAAGCATTTGTCTGGAGGGCAAAAAAAGCGATTGGCTCTTGCAAAGACTCTAATCCACGAGCCTGACATACTCATTCTTGACGAGCCGACCAATCATCTGGACCTCAACATGATAGAATGGCTGGAAGCGTTTCTCAACACATCAAAGAGCACGCTGATAATGGTTACACACGACCGTTATTTTCTAGACCGCGTGTGCAACATCATTTATGAAATTGACGATAAGCAGATATACAAGTACAAGGGCAACTACTCGTACTTTTTGAGCAAACGCGAGGAGCGAATCTACAACCAAAACACGGAAATAGAAAAAGCGCGCCAGCTATACAAAAAGGAACTGGATTGGATTAAGCGCATGCCTCAAGCTCGCGGGACTAAAGCAAAATACCGCATCGACGCATTTGAAGCCATTAAGGACACCGCATTCAAATCAGTCAAGAACGAAACAATGCAGATTGACATCAAAAGCTCCCGGTTGGGAACAAAAATCATCAATCTGTTCAGCATATACAAGAATTTTGGCGACAAGGTCATACTCAACGACTTCACTTACCAGTTCAAACGTGGCGAAAAGATAGGCATTGTAGGCAAAAATGGCATTGGAAAGACAACGCTTCTGAACATCATAACAGGCAACGAGCCTTGCGACAAAGGCAAAATTGAAATAGGCACAACCCTGCAAATCGGCTACTACAAACAAGAAGATGCCCATTTTGACCCAAACAAGCGTGTCATTGAGGTAATACAGGAAATAGCGGAAGACATTGCAGTTGGCGATGGGCGCAGACTGTCACCGACACAATTCCTGAATTACTTCCTTTTTCCCCACTCAATGCACTATTCATACATCAGCAAGTTAAGCGGTGGCGAAAAGAAAAGGCTCTACCTTATGACAATACTGATGCGCAACCCAAACTTCCTGATACTTGACGAGCCGACAAACGACCTCGACATTGTAACACTCAACGTTTTGGAAGACTTTTTGTCGCAATACGACGGCTGCGTGCTGATTGTATCGCACGACAGGTTCTTCATGGACAAGGTTGTCGATCACCTATTCGTTTTTGAAGGCAATGGAAAGATAAAGGATTTTCCGGGCGACTACACACAATACAGGGAATGGAAAAGCAAACAGGCAAAACCCGAATCCGAAACAGTAAAAAACGGACATGCACAGCAAAAGGAACGCCCCGCCGAAAAACGCAAACTGACATTCAAGGAGCGAAAGGAATTCGAGCAGCTTGAACTTGACATTGACGCTCTTGAAACCGAAAAAAGACAAATAGAATCAGCCCTTTCGGGAGGCGAAACCGATTCGGGAAAAATCATGGAACTGTCGAACCGCTTTGAAGAGATAAAGAAACTTCTTGACGAAAAGTCCGACCGGTGGATTGAACTAAGCGAATTTGCATAGAACTCAGACAAATGCAACAAAGTGAACGCTACACGAAAGTAATGGAATGGTTTCAGAAAAACATGCCCGAAGCAAAAACAGAACTGAAATATTCCAACGCTTACGAATTGCTGGTTGCAGTAATACTTTCTGCACAATGCACAGACAAACGAGTCAATCAGGTCACTCCCGCCTTCTTCAAGCGCTTTCCCGATTCTGGTGCACTATCAAAAGGAACCGTTGAAGAGATATATGAACTGATAAAAAGTTGTTCTTTCCCAAACAGCAAGGCCAGCCATCTGTCCGACATGGGGAAAATGCTATATGGGCAATTCAACGGAATAGTCCCTGACGACATCGACACATTGCAAAAACTGCCTGGTGTTGGCCGGAAGACAGCAAACGTCATAGCATCCGTAATATATGGCAAACCGGCATTAGCCGTCGACACCCACGTGTTCAGGGTATCAGCACGCATCGGATTGACAAAGAATGCGAAACGCCCAATTGACACAGAACGGCAACTTGTAAAAAACATACCAACGGATTTGTTGCCCATTGCCCACCACTGGCTAATATTGCATGGCAGATATGTATGCACCGCACGCAAGCCACAATGCGACAAATGCGGGATAACTCCTTATTGCCAATATCATGAGAACATCAACTAATACAACCATGAAAAGACGATTGACACGACTTACTACAATATCTTTTTGCATACTAATAATTTGCATGCTGGCAAATTCTTGTGCGACACAAAAAAAGCATTACAAAGGATATGGCCCATGCCCTTGTGAAAAAAATCAATGATAATTCATTAAATAATAAATGCAGAGATATACTCTTTCAAAAATGTTTCTACATTTGTTTCAATGTCAAGGCGATGTTGGCCGAGACTGATTATTAACACTTTTTTTCTTTTTTTTATGAACATTTATGTAGGTAACCTTAACTACAAGGTTACAGAAGACAGCCTTAAAGGGGTTTTTGCTGAATTCGGCGAAGTCAGTTCTGCTAAAGTAATTACAGACAAAGTTTCTGGACGCAGCAAAGGGTTCGGTTTTGTTGAAATGCCAAATGACGCTGAAGCACAGGCCGCCATTGACAATTTAAACGAAAAAGAGCACATGGGCCGCAAACTGGTTGTAAACAAGGCCCGCGCTAAAGAATAATAGGTTCTTCCCAATTATTCATCTTGTTTCTGATTTGAATTTTTGTTACTGATTACAAACCAATTACAAAAATATAGCTTTAAAAGCCCGATTTCAATTATGAATTCGGGCTTTTTTTAATATCAACAGACGTAATTCTAAATTAGCAGCAGCCTCCGTTGCACCCACTGCCACAGCCGCCATCCTTATCGCCACAATTGCATCCACCGCCACAACCACAGCTCTTCAGCTCGTCCGGTTTCGGCTCACGTACATCAATGATTTTGCCCTTGAAATGCAAATCGGCACCGGCCAATGGGTGATTGAAATCCATTTTTACCGCATCTTTTGTCGATGAAACTACAACACCATGCAAGCGGTTTCCGTGTGCATCCATCATTGGTATCATGTTGCCGACAGCTATCAATTCGCTGCTAACCTTGCCATTCTCATCCTTAAACACGTCCATCGGAACGTCGACAATGGCATCGTCAGTCACTTGGCCATAAGCTTCATCAGCAGTCAAGACAAAATCGAAGAGCTCTCCACACTCCTTGCCTTCAAGGTTTTTCTCAAAATGTGGCAACATTCTGCCTGCACCAAACAAGAATGTCAATGGATGATCCTTTTCGCAAACCTCAATCAACTTTGCATCGGCATCGTCATACTTCAATTCGTATGTAACTGACACCATTTTTCCGTTTTCAACTTTCATATCAGTATCGTATTAATTGTGCACAAAGAAAGATATTTTTTCGCAATAAGTCTGCCTCAAAAAGAAAAGGACGACAAAAACAAACAGAACGATTAATGACTATTTTAGCCAGACAAATTTTACGATATGAATGTATTGATAACAGGTTCTAGCCGAGGCATAGGCTACCAAATATGCAAGTTATTTTGCAAAGAACCGGGCAATGTCGTTTTTGCCGTAGCGCGAACTGCATCAAAACTTGATGAGCTGGCAACCGAATGTGCGTCATTCGAATCGGGTTCCACTCTTGTGCCATTAGCCACAGACTTGCAAAACGATGCCGAAATTGACAATATGGTCGCAAAAATCCGCGAACACACCGACAACCTTGCCGTAGTGGTCAACTGCGCAGGCATCTTGTACAACAAGCCGTTTGACTTCATCAGCCACAAGGAGCTGTCGCAAATGATTGACACAAACTTTACTGCACCCTTCATGCTGATACAAAAATGCATGCCACTGCTACGCCGTTCGCCATGGGCGCACGTCGTGAACATCAGCAGCATGGGTGGATTTCAGGGAAGCGTCAAGTTTGCCGGACTGTCTGGATACTCTGCAAGCAAGGCGGCGATTGCCAACCTGACAGAATGCCTCGCTGAAGAATTCAAGGATTCGACAATAAGATTCAATTGCCTGGCTTTAGGTGCCGTAAATACTGAAATGCTACAAAAAGCGTTTCCCGACTATGAGGTAGACATGCCCGCGGAGAAAATGGCAAAGCTCATTTGCAAATTTGCCATATCCGGACACGAATTCTTTAACGGGAAAGTATTGCCTATCGCCTGCACAACACCATAAAGGCCCCCTATTCGCCCTTAAAGAAGCTGAAATTGACCGCTCCGTAATGCTTATGCTGAAAGAATTGTGGCAAATCCTCAAACGAATTTGCTTCTGAATGCTCCATTACAAATATGCCATCAGGCCTTAACAGACCTTTGTCAAGCACCATTTTGGGTATTTGCGGCAATTGAGGCAAATCATAAGGAGGATCGGCAAAGATGACGTCGTAGGTTTCGGCACAGCTTGGAATGAACTTCAACACATCGGCCCTCACAACCCTCATTGCGTCAAACTGCAAATCGTGCGCTGTCTTCTTTATGAAACTGTAATGGTTATAGTTCAATTCGACACAAGTGATATCGCGACAACCACGGGAAGCGAATTCGTACGATATGCCTCCTGTGCCGCCGAATAGGTCAAGGACCTTAACCTCCTCGATATCTATCACATTTTCAAGAATATTGAAAAGGCTCTCCTTGGCCAAGTCAGTAGTTGGCCGAGCCTTGAAATTGCTTGGCGGGACAATAACCCTATGCCTGAAGTTTCCACTGATTATCCGCATTGGTAAAGATTTATCATGTTAGTGAAATAGTGCGATGGCACTTCATTGAACCCATAGGCATACTCAAAGTGCGAGGGCTTCTCGAAATAACCTATATTGCGAATATATTCCTTCATGAACTCAATAATCGGACTATCAGACTGAACAATGCCACTTACGCCGACACTAGTAGTTAACGGCGACAATTTCAGATTGTCAATTGCATTAAGGAAAAAATACTTGAAATCGGCAATGGATTTATATTTGAAGGTATTAAACAGCACAATCTCGCCACCATCGATGAGAACAAAGTCGAAAAATGTTGGAGACACGTTCACCAGTACGCGTCTGCCGTCAGCCTCTATCTTGCTTTTCAATGTCAGCTCCTCAATCAATGGAACCGACTGGTGGTAGAACTTGACAGCTGGATATTTTGACCGAAACAGATCAGCCAAGACGACAGGCACACTGAAAACGACATTGGACGAATTGCCAAAGACATAGTTTGACATCAGCTCCTCACCTGCACACAAATCTTGATTGAACTTGAACCACTGCGACTTGTCGTCATCCGAATAGAACACCGACGGCACGAACGTATAGCTTGCTGTGGCAAACAGAAGCTTCACATGGCTGAAAGCACACTGCAGCAACTGCTCGGATTCAAAAATCTCACCAATTAGCCTTGCCTGCGTACGATACGATGTCACTTTGCTGAAAGGGTAATGAGCCAAAGCGACATATTTGTTTCTGTCGCGGTCAAGCACAGAAAACGAAAATCCCTTCAGGGAAACCTGAAGGGATAAATGATATTTGGTTACGTTAACGTAGTCAAACGATTTGTCTATGAAATGGATATGCTGCACAATATCCGAAAGGTTTGTTTATTCCCAGTTGCCAGCGCCATTGTTGATTTCTGTAACAGAGCCAACCTTTAGGCCTTTGTAGTCAAGGCCATCGTTAAGGTTGATGATTTCCTGTTCGTCAAGTCCGGAAAGAATGTATTTGCTTGGTGCCGATGCCTCAAACACTTTCACTTTCAACTTTGACTGTGTCTCGATAACGTTCTTTTTCAAGAAGAACTCGTGGCCACCTGAATAAGGGATGAAACGAATGGAATCAATCTTGTAATCAGCAGAGAACAACGAGTCCAAAACAGGGACCTTAGTGGTATCACGGACAATCATGCCCTTTGCGATTGCCTCTTTTTCTGTAATCTTGCCAAGCAGATCTTCTGGAATTTCACCGATTTTGCGGACAATTGAGAACTCACCTGTCTTGACAAAATCAATCAAAGAGTCGAAACTTGCGGTATAGTCACCATTAACTTCCTTAAAGGCACCTTGAGCTGTTCGGATGTCTTTCAGCTTCTGGATAGTTTCCGCATAGCGTTTCTGCTGTTCCTTTTGAAATGCTATTGGTTCTGAAATGCTCTGCACTGTTGCATAAGCCAAAAAAGCGATCAAAGCCACTAATAATACATGAAGAATTGCTTTCATTACAATATAAATGTTTAATAATTAACTAATAGATTTCACGAAGGCCATGCTATCCAGGCCGGAAGCCAAGACGGTTTGCCCCGCAAACGAGTGCAAATATAAAATTTATTTTTGTTTGGCCATTCCGTTTGTTTTATTTTCATTCGCAATATGAACAAAAACATTACAGAGCTGCTATCGGAAGCACTTGGATACTTTCCCACAACCGACCAGCAAACGCTTATGGGGCATATTGCCAACTTTATCGGCGAATACTATTCGCCTGAGCGCAGAGACGACACTCTGGTAATAAAAGGATATGCAGGAACCGGAAAGACATCTGTAGTGGGCGCCCTAGTAAAAGCATTGCCAAAAATCGGGCTGAAATCGATACTGCTCGCCCCCACAGGACGCGCGGCAAAAGTGTTGGCCAGCTATTCAGGACACCCGGCATTCACCATTCACAAGAAAATATACAGGCAGAAATCATCGACATCGGGACTTGGCGAGTTCTCGCTTGACAAAAACCTTCACCAAAGGACCATATTCATTGTAGATGAAGCATCGATGATTTCAAACACTACGGCCGAGAATTCGATATTTGGCACAGGACGCCTGCTTGACGACCTGTTTGAATATGTATATAAAGGCGAAATGTGCAAGCTGATATTAGTTGGCGACACAGCCCAGCTTCCACCTGTCGGCCTTGCCATAAGCCCTGCTCTCGACATTGACGTAATAAAGGAAATGGGGTTCAATGCCACCGAATTCGAACTGAAGCAGGTTGTCAGGCAATCAAAAGAATCAGGAATCCTTGCCAATGCGACAATGCTCAGAAAAACGCTGAAAGACGACTTCACCGGCTACCCACACCTATCTGCCGATTTTCCCGACATACGCAAGATAAGCGGAGGCGAACTAATTGAAGAGATAGAAAACTGCTACGACAAGTACGGCATAGAAAACACCATGGTCCTATGCCGATCAAACAAAAGGGCCAACAAGTACAACGAGGGCATCAGAAGGAGCATCTTGTGGCGTGAAGAAGAAATTGCCAAAGGCGACCTGCTGATGATTGTAAAAAACAACTATTTCTGGCTAAACGAAGAAGAGCAAGAACAGACTCCGTTCATCGCAAATGGCGACATTGCCGAAATAACCCACATAGGCAAATACCACGAGCTGTACGGATTCCGATTTGTCGATGTCGGGCTGAAAATACTTGACTACGCCAACCTCGAAATAGAAACGAAAATAATGCTGGACACCCTTTCGTCGGAATCGCCGGCGCTGACATGGGAAGAGAACCAACAGCTGTTCAATGCCGTAATCGAAGATTATGCCGACATAAGGAACAAGCGCGACCGCATAAAAAAGGTAAAGGAGAACCATTACTTCAACGCCCTGCAAGTGAAATTCAGCTATGCCATTACGTGCCATAAGGCGCAAGGCGGACAATGGAAAGCCGTATTCATTGACCAAGGGTGGCTTGCCGACGACATGCTGAACGCCGAATTTGTCCGCTGGCTATACACTGCATTCACTCGCCCAACCGAAAAACTCTATCTTGTGAACTTCAAAGACGAATTCTTCGCATAAACAGCCTCATACTGTGCATCTTTGGCGTCTTTGGCGGCTTGCAAGTCACAATGACGACAAAAAAAAGGCACATGTGGCTAAACCTTTTTGGCATTCATCCGTATATAAACTTTGATTGTTTTTTTGACCTAATGAAAAAAATACCGTCATGAATAAGCCAAACCTGCTGATTGTTGATGACATTCAAATAAACAGAATGTTACTGAGCGACATCGCCACGTCTATAGGGTGCACCTACACCGCAGTAAAAAACGGAAAGGAAGCAATTGCCGAATTCAACAACAATAAATTCGACCTGATACTGATGGACATTGAGATGCCCGTAATGAACGGCATAGAGACAACCATAGCAATACGGAAGTCAGAGGGGCCGAAATCGCAAATACCCATAATTGCGCTAACAGCACACAATCCAGAAGACTTTTTCTCAGAATTTTCTGGCACAGGCTTCAACGAGCTCATCACAAAGCCATACCTGATAAGCAAGATACAAAAAGTGGTTTCGAACTACTGCAAGAACAGGTAGCCAATGGGGGCCGGCAAGCATGCCAATCGGCATCCAAACATACAGATGATAAAGCCTTTCATCGGCATGCCGTGCATGCCGTGGCTACGCACACTGGCCGGAATGCGCACATAACACATTTTTTTTCAGCATTTTACTTCAACGACACACATACGCAAAAAAAAAGATTTCTTTATGTTTCAGTAATTGAATTATTACCCTATATTTGCAGACACTTTTAGAGGAGAATTAATTATTTGATAATAAAAGATTTTAGCTATGACAAAAGCAGATATCGTCAGCGAAATTTCGAAAAACACTGGTATTGAGAAAATTGCCAGCCAGAAAATAGTAGAGGCCATAATGGACAACATCCAAAACTCACTAGAAAAAGGTGACAATGTTTATTTAAGAGGTTTTGGAAGTTTCATAACCAAGAAGAGGGCAAAAAAAACTGCCAGAAACATTTCAAAGAACACATCGTTGGTTATTCCAGAGCATTACATTCCTGCTTTCAAGCCAGCAAAGACTTTCTTGAACGAAGTAAAGACTAATGTAAAATAAATTTAAAACAATACGATTATGCCAAACGGAAAGAAACACAAAAGGCACAAAATGACTACGCACAAGCGTAAAAAACGCCTTCGTAAGAATCGTCACAAAAAGAAATAACTCTTTTAGATGAAAAAACGATAAACCTTCTGAGCACGCTCTTAAGGTTTATTGTTTTTTTAGGCATTTGCTTTCCAGAAAACGAAGGCCACGCAAAGGCCATCACAAAAACACTAAAAAGAACACACTGTGAATAAGGAATTGGTGATAAATGCAACTTCGTCGGAAGTTGTAATTGCACTTGTTGAAGATAAGACTCTTGTTGAGCTCAACAGAGAAAAGACCAACTCAAACTTTTCTGTAGGCGACATATACCTTGGCAAGGTGAAAAAGATAATGCCAGGGCTCAATGCCGCCTTTGTCGATGTCGGCTACGAGAAAGACGCATTTCTGCACTATCTTGATTTGGGCCCGCAAATCAAGTCAATAAACAAGTTTTTGTTTAGCCAAATCGACCATAAGAACCCGCTGACATCGATCAGCAATTTCGACATGGAAGACGACATTGACAAGCACGGCAAAATAAGCCAAGTGCTAACCGATGGACAGCCAATACTTGTACAAATTGCAAAAGAGCCGATATCGACAAAAGGGCCTCGCCTGACTTCAGAGATTTCAATTGCAGGCCGCAACCTGGTTCTGATTCCATTTTCCGACAAGATTTCGATATCGCAAAAAATCCAGTCGCAAGAGGAACGCGACAGGCTGCGACAAATGGTTCAAAGCGTAAAGCCCAAAAATTTTGGAGTGATTGTCCGCACTGTTGCCGAAAACTGCCGGGTTTCGGACCTTGACGCCGAACTGCGCGAGCTTGTGGAAAAATGGCAGAGTGCCTTCAAAAACATAAAGAACCAACCGCCGAAGCTGCTCATTGGCGAGCTGGACCGCACAACAGCAATGCTACGCGACATGTTCAATCCGGAATTCAACAGCATCTACATCAACGACAAGAAGATGTATGAGGAGACCAAGGAATACATCAAGAGCATTGCGCCTGAAAGCGAAAAGATTGTCAAGCTATACGAAGGCACACAGCCCATTTTTGAGCATTTCGGACTGGAGAAACAGATAAAATCGCTTTTCGGGAAGACCGTCGCCATGCAAAAAGGCGCATATCTGGTAATAGAACGCACTGAAGCACTGCACGTTATCGACGTAAACTCAGGAAACCGCACACAAAGCAACACCAATCAGGAAGAAAACGCAATTGACGTGAACCTGGTTGCAGCCGCCGAAATTGCCAGACAGCTGCGGTTGCGCGACATGGGCGGCATCATTGTCATCGACTTCATTGACATGCATACAGCCGAAAACAAGAACAAGCTGTATGAATACATGAAGGAATGCATGCAGAACGACCGCGCAAAGCACCACGTACTGCCATTAAGCAAGTTCGGGCTGATTCAGATTACACGCCAGCGTGTCCGTCCGGAAACCACCGTGCGCACACTGGAAAAGTGCCCGTCGTGCAACGGAACAGGCGAAGTGACTCCCACTCTGCTGATTGTCGATGAAATGGAAAACATAATCCGCTGGGGACTCAAGCAATACAAGAACAAGAAAATAAAGCTTGTTGTGCATCCATTCATTGCCGCATACCTGAACAAGGGACTTTTCTCAATAAAATGGCGTTGGAAGCACAAATACCTCCACAGATTGAAGATTCAAGCCACAAGTTCACACACATTCCTGGAGTACGCTTTTCTAGATAAGGACAACGAGAAGATATATCTATAGAATTTCGAAAAACAGCTTTTATCCACAAGCTGCAATTCAACAAACCAAGCCACAACCGCAAAACGCGTGTTGTGGCTTTTTTGCATTGTGCTGATATAGGCAATTGTATATCAGCGAAATCCGAACCATGGCAAATCGGCTTGTCATCGAATGAAAACATTCTGTACAAGACACCTCCGCCCTACACTATTTTCATTAACTTTAGGCGATTATTGAGTCGAAAACATCACATCGAATAATATGATCAGGAAAATACTTGTTGCAACATTTGCACTACTATCGATAACGGCGAGCGCACAAATGCAAAAGCCCGTAAAATGGAATGTCAGTTGCCAAAAACTGGCCGACACAGTGTTCAGAGTTGACTTCAAGGCCAGCATCGATGCAGGATGGCATCTTTACTCGCAATATCTGCCCGAAGGAAACTTCGCCTTCCCGACAAAGTTCGAATTTAACAAAACAACCGACATTGAATTGGTTGACACTGTAGCGGAACTGACGGAAGTGACAATTGAGAAAGACGAGATTGCCGGCGTAATGACCCATTTTTACAGCAATGAAGCCCTGTTCGCACAAAACGTGAAAGTCACAGGCAACGCACCGGCAATAGCCGGAATCATCGAATTTCAAGCCTGCAACGACGAACAGTGCGTCAAGGACGAATATGAGTTCAGCATGCAGCTGCCATCCGACATCAAGGCGGAAACCAAGCCAAGCGGCGCCATTTCAGAAGCCGAAAGCAATGTAACAATAACCACAGCCAATTCAAACTCCATCTGGAAAGTGATTCTTGAAGCAATGCTCTGGGGATTGGTGGCACTGCTCACCCCCTGCGTCTTCCCCATGGTGCCCATGACGGTATCGTTCTTCCTGAAAGGCGAAAACAACAAGGAACGCGCGACAACATTCGGGCTGTCGATAGTGGCGCTCTACACCATACCAATAGCCATAATCATTCTGGCGACATACGTTATTGGCGGTCAATCGGTCACGGCAGACATATTCAACTGGCTATCGACGCACTGGCTGCCAAACATTCTGTTTTTTGCCATCTTCATGACATTTGCGCTTTCGTTCTTAGGCGCATTTGAAATAGTACTGCCATCATCGCTAATAAACAAGACCGATTCAAAAGCCGACAAGGGAGGCCTGGCCGGCAGCCTGTTTATGGCCCTGACACTTGTGCTGGTATCGTTCTCATGCACAGGGCCAATTGTTGGGACAATAATCGTGAAATCGACACAAGGCGACATTTGGGAGCCGATACTGACAATGCTGGCCTTTTCAGTAACTTTTGCCCTGCCGTTCACATTGCTGGCATTCTTCCCTAATTGGCTGAAAAAACTGCCAAAATCGGGCAGCTGGCTTAATTCGGTGAAAATCACGCTAGGTTTCATAGAAATAGCGCTTGGCCTGAAATTCCTGAGCGTGGCCGACCAGACATACCATTGGGGCATACTGGACCGCGAAGTGTATCTAGCCATCTGGATAACCGTCTTTTCACTACTCGGGCTATATCTGATTGGCAGGCTGCACATCAAGGGCGACGAGAAAAAACCTATCGGGGTGACACGGCTAATGCTAGGCATTGCAACATTTTCGTTCGTCGCATACATGATTCCAGGAATGTGGGGCGCGCCGCTAAAGGCACTTTCAGGCTACCTGCCACCACAGACAACCATCGACTTCGACCTATCGGCACAAAAAACGGCGCAACAGGCAGCAACAGCCAGCGTGGCACTTTGCGGCACGCCAAAATACGGCGACATGCTGCACCTTCCGCACGGCCTGCAAGGCTACTTTGACTACGAGCAGGCACTTGAATGTGCAAAAGCACAAGGCAAGCCGCTATTTGTGGACTTTACAGGGCACGGATGCGTCAACTGCCGCGAAATGGAAGCCCGCGTATGGTCGGAAAGCGAAGTGCTTGAACGACTGAAAAACGACTTTGTGGTTGTGGCCCTTTATGTTGACGACAAGACATCATTGCCCGAATCGGAATGGATAACATCGACATACGACGGGAAAGTGAAGAAGAGCATAGGCAAGAAGAACGCCGACCTGCAGATAAGCAAGTTCAACATAAACGCACAACCCTACTACTGCCTGCTGGACACAGACGGAAAACTGCTCACTAAACCAATGGGCTACAACCTTGACGTCAATGAATTTGTCAGTTTCCTTGACAACGGCAGGAAAAAATTCCAAGGCATGGCAGAATAAAAAAGTGCAATCGGTTTCCTATACAATTAAGATTTTCTATCTTTATAGAATTAACTAGCAACTCGGGGACGAAAGATGAAACAGCTGCCATTAATTGGTATTTTATTGTGTCTGACAATATTTTGCAAAGCAAACATTGTCATAAACGAAAGCAACTACAACAAAGAAATAGACTTGAGCGAGAACCTGTTCTGCTATGAAGACCCGACTTGCGAACTGACATTTGAAACCGCAACATCAGAACAGTTCTTCAAGAACTACACACAACTTCGCGGCAACCACATAACACTAGGAAAATCGAATTGCGACATTTGGGTGCTATTCAAGCTTCAAAACACGACACAACAGACACACAACTACTTTCTCACGATAAAGAATCCGATGATTGAGGAACTGGTATTCTTCTCGTCGGTCGATTCAAGCTTCTTCAATACGGGGCTCAGATATCCGTTCAAACAGCGCCAGGACGAATCGAAAAACTACAATTTCGTAATCGGCTCCCGGCCAATGCAAACAACCACATACTGCATCAAGCTGTCGGCACAAAAACAAGTTGTCACCGTCCCGATATCGATAACACCGGGCAAGAAGTACTTTGGCGACGGCAGCACCACACAGGCCCTGAACGGGCTTGTATATGCATTGGCACTGCTAACCATACTGCTACTTCTGATGCTATACATATCGGAAAAGGAAAAAGCATACATCAGCGGATTGATACTGATGAGCTGCATCACACTGTTCCTGCTATGGTGCGACTTGACGATATACAAGTTCATAATTCCGGACTCGCCGGCAAGCAACATGAAGCTGGGCAACATACTGCTGCCACTGACGCTGACGGCATTCGCCTACCATATCAGAAACAGCATGACGCCCCCCCAGCCTACCGACAAAAACAGGATAAGCGCATCGACAGCCGTGCTGATTGCCGGATTCGCCGTCATGCTACTTTCGGCAATAACATTTGGCTACTACGTGCACAAGACTCTGCAGATATTCTACATGGCAATAGTTATCGCCTACTTCACATACTGCGCAATAAAGACAACCGAAAAGAAAACTTCACTATACAAGCTGAATCTGGCCGTATATGCGACAATACTCATCTCACTCATATACAAGAGCTTCATCACCAAAGAATATGGGATGTCAGTATATACCGACGAGCATTACGTCAAAATTGCGCTACTAGCCTTTTCAGCATTGTCGTTCTACGTATTCAGCAAGAAATTCATCACATCACGCTCTGAATACATTGAGCTTAGCCACAACATGGAAAAAGGCATAAGCAAACGGACGGAACTGATAAACCAGCAGAAGGAGGAACTCAGCTCACAACGAGAGGAACTGATACAGCAAAAAGACGCACTTCAGGATCAGCGAGAGGAACTCAGGGCACAAAAGGAGCTACTGCAGCTGAAGAACGACGAACTGAGCAAGATATCGCAAGTGACCAACCTGTCAAACAATATGATAGCGATATTCAAGCCTAACGGCGAACTGGATTGGTTTAACGACGCCTTCGGGAAATCGTTCAACATAGAGCTGGATGAATACAAGACCAGCGAACCGATAAACGTCATCGACATAAGCAACAACAAGAACCTGAAAACTGTACTTGCATCGTGCCTACGTGAAAAGGAAGTGATATCATACGAGTCGGAAATAACAAGCAACATCGGCAATGTAAGATGCATGCAGACCACCCTTACTCCCATTCTGGACGATCAAGAAGAAGTGAAGCTCATCATTTCCGTCGATACCGACATTACCCAGCTGAAACTATACGAGACAAAAATAGAACAGCAAAAAGCCGAAGCTGAAAAGCAGCGGAACATAGCCCTGAAGCAGAAAGACACGCTGGAAATGAAGCAGAACGAGCTGTTTGGCAGCATCAGATATGCCAAGCGCATACAGACATCGATGATGCCAAAGCCAAAACAAATACTGCGCGACTTCAGCGACAGCTTCATACTCTTCTTGCCAAAGGACATTGTAAGTGGCGATTTCTACTGGTACCACCGCATCGACGACAAATACTTCATTGCCGCCGTCGACTGCACGGGCCACGGTGTGCCAGGTGCGTTTCTGTCAATAATCGGCAGCCACCTGCTGAACTCTATTGTGATACATAATGGAATTCACCACCCGGCCGAAATACTAAAGCACCTGAACAGAAAAATCAAGATTTCGCTGAAAAGCACCGAATTTTCAGACCAGAACAACGATGGCATGGACATTGCCATTGCCGTAATAGACAAGAACGCCCATTCGCTTGAATTTGCAGGCGCCCTACGTCCAATGTATCTATACAGCGGCAACGAATTTGTTGAGCTGAAGGGCGACAAGATTCCTATTACCAGCAACATTTCAGGGACAACGGCTCCAAACAACAACTACACCAACTACGAGCACAAATTCAATCCGGGAGACCAGTTCTACATATTCTCCGATGGCATTATAGACCAATTCGGCGGCGACGATGGCAAGAAATTCCTGACGAAACGTTTCAAGAACTTGCTTGAGAACATCAAGACTCGGCCAATGAAAGAGCAAAAGGAACTGATAAAGAAGTCGCTAGAAGATTGGCGCGGAAGCAAATACGACCAAATTGACGACATTTTGGTAATAGGCATCCGCTACGTTGCCGAAGACCTGTAAGCAACAATCATGTAAAAGCCGTGCTTGACGGCCTGCCCCGCTTGCAAAAAACAGCTTGACGAGCGCATCTGGTGTGGCAGACGAAATGCGTGCCACTACTATATGTCCTCTATTTTCAGGCGTCCTTCTTCGTAATCCTTGAACTTGGCCGACAAGGCGTTGAACCATTCGACAAGCACCGATATAGCCTCAGCCGTCGATTTTGTCACCTGACTACCCTTCATGCGCAAAATGACAAATCCGTATACGGCGTTTAATGCCAGATGCAAATCGTTCAGCTGGGCGGACTGCTGCTTTTGCCTCAGCTCCAAAAGCAATGGCGACACTTTCTCGAACTTCAGCTGATATGCCACCTCCTTGACATTGTTCATCAGATAGAGATGGAAATCGAACACCTCGTCAATCTTGTTGGCCAACGTTATCAAATGGCCTCGCTCCGCCAGCTTCTCCTCTTCCATCTGGTCGGTCAACCCGAAGTACCACTGCCTGACTTCGGCCTGGACTGCCGGCTCCGACGGGTACTTTGGCAACAAGTCAGTTTCAATCAACGACTTGTCGAGTTTGCAGGCACGTATCAAATCCTCGACCTGAAACATATACAGGAAATACTCACAAATGTTTTCCTTCTTCTTTTGATATGCAACAAACATTGTAACAGCTATTTAGTGTCACTCAACAAATTTTCCGGCCATAAAATTCCGCAGTCGGGCTATTTTGTAACCCTCTCGAGCCACTTGACCATGCAGAACATGACTGCCATAGATATGAAACATACGACCAGGAACACTGTCCAGCACTGCCAGATAGGAATCTTGTTGTACATAAGCGGACCTATCCACAGGAAGCCGTTTCCTACGGCCGTCGCCCCGAGCCACAAGCCCTGGCACAGCCCCAAGAGATTCTTTGGCGCAACTTTGGACACAAAGCTCAAGCCGAGCGGACTGATGAACAGCTCGGCAACAGTCATAAAGAAATAGTAGACAATAAGCACGAATGGGCCAGCCTTCAAGCCTTCGGCAGTAGACGCATCCAAAGCACGGAACTCGGTGGCCGACGGATAGCCGTGCACACTGCAGAAAACGGCCATGAACAAATAGGCGATTCCAGCAATTCCCATGCCGATTCCAATCTTGCGTGGCGTAGAGAACTTGCGTCCCCACGATGTCCCGAACAGCCACATGATAGGGAATGTAAGCACAATGACAAAGAACGGATTCACGGCTTGCCAAATCTCAGGAGGAATGGCTGATGTAATGACGAAATCGCGGGCAAAGAGCGACATTGACGTGCCGTTTTGATGGAACGACCACCAAAAGAACACTGCAATGACCAAGACCGCAAACAATGCGTAGATGCGCTGCTTGATCTCTTTCGCCATTGCCGACTTTTCCTCTGCCGTGTAATCAACGCTTTCCTGTGCGACCTTCTTCGCCGGCGTCGGGAATTTCTTCTTGGTTGAAATAAATATTGCAAGCGATACTAGCATTGCCACTACGGATGCAATGAACGAATAATGCACGCCTGTATTGAACACCTCGAGATAGTTTTGGCAGAATGCAGCCAAATCGGCTGGCGCTGACGTGGTAACCAGCGCAATAAGGTCGTTCATCTTTGCCAGCGCCTCAGGAGCCATTGCCGCACCTGCAGCCAGATACTGATGGCAAAGCGCAGGAAGATCGGCGTTATAGGCCATCTGATTGACTCCCAACCACCAGCCGCGAAGCAATGGTGCGACAAATGGAGCAACCAAGCCTCCGACGTTGATGAACATGTAGAAAATCTGGAACCCCGGGTCACGCTTGGTTTTTGCCAATGCCAATGCTTCGGGGCCCTGCTTGGCCGCCTCAGCCTCGAAATTGTCGTACATCTGCCCGACTATTGCCTGCAGATTACCCTTGAACAGGCCGTTGCCAAAAGCAATCAGAAACAGAGCCGCACAAGTCAACGGCAGCAGCCACCCTATATTTCCTGCCGTAGCCAAAATAGGAATCGACAGAATCACATAGCCACTCGCCATAATCAGCAAGCCAGACTGAATGGTAGCCTTATAGTTTTGCGTACGGTCGGCAATGATTCCGCCTACAAGGCTCAATATGTAAATGCCCATATAGAATACAGAATAGATGGCTGTAGCCTTCTCTTCGGGCAAGCCGAACTTTGAACACAAGAACAGCACCAACACGGCATTCATAATATAGTAGCCGAAACGCTCGCCCATATTACTCAAGGCTGCCGCCAAAAGCCCCTTAGGATGATTTTTAAACATATGGAAGAAATTTTTACACTGTTACAATTTCAATTCTTGAATAAGGCAAAGATAAAAGCATTTGCTTACCGATTTTTGAAAAATTCAAACAAAGCCTATTCTTCATTCGTACCATTGAGTGTTTTTGAAGGCGACACGGAGTTTCAGGCAAAAAAACGGCTTCGGCAGAAAACCACCGTAGCCCAATTAACAATTGTCAATCCCGATAGCTATCGGGATACATTATCAATTTTGTGCAACAACCACCCTTGTTGCAATGGCGCCGACCTTTACAATGTAGAGGCCTTGGCGTGGCATTGCCATTGAGACGTGGTGCGCCTCACTACGAGCCACGCAACGGCCAGTGGCATCGAATATGCCGATTTCGGCATCGGCATTCTCCACTACTATCACGTTGTGGTGGGCGTAGATTTTCACGTTTGATGCAATGGCTTCGCTTATGCCTACATATCCCCAAACTACGGGTCTATTTTCATAGTTCCAAGCATAAGCCCATCCATCAGGTCGTGATGATGCTTCGCAACGTATTGTTAGATTACTGCAACCATAGAACGCAATTTTGCCAATGCTTGTCACCGAGTTTGGAATGGTGACCGATGTCAAGCCACTGCAACCAGAGAACGCATAGTCGCCAATGCTTGTTACCGAATTTGGAATGGTTACCGAGGTCAAGCCACTGCAATATTCGAACGCCTCCTTGCTAATGCTTGTAACCGAATTAGGAATGGTTACCGAGGTCAAGCCACTGCAACCAGAGAACGTCCCTTCGCCAATGCTTGTGACCAAATTTGGAATGGTTACCGAGGTCAAGCCATGGCAATTATAGAACGCATAACGACCAATGCTTGTCACCGAATTAGGAATGGTTACCGAGGTCAAGCCACTGCAACCCTCGAACGCAGACTCGCCAATGCTTGTGAGTTGTGAGTTTTCCGCAAAAGTTACCGAGGTCAAGCCATGGCAATCAACGAACGCCCTATAGCCAATGCTTGTAACCGAATTTGGAATGTTTACCGAGGTCAAGCCATAGCAATCATAGAACGCCCCCGAGCCAATGCTTGTCACAGAATACGTTTTACCTCCGTTTTCTACTGTTTCGGGAATTTCGAATACTGCCAACCTATAATATCCGGGCGCTACCTCAACGGTATAAGGTTCAGTGTCGCTTGTAATGTTGTAGCACAAGTCGTCAACTTGAAAATCATACGCTTGCGTGTTAAAAAACGCCGTTAACGCCAAGATCAAGAAAAACAATTTTTGTCTCATCACAGAATTACATCTTTATTTAGCCAGCCTCCCGTAGCTAATTGGTAAATTAAATTGGTTTTTTCGGGCAAGGCATAAAAAAAGCGTGAGAGTCTGTATTTCACTCGTCCCGCTTAGTGAGGCCTTCGCATGGCCGATAAAACAAAAACGAGCAACGCAGAAGCCCACGCGTATTGTATGTACATATCAGCCATACAACACACGTGTTGTATTCCAATAGATACAATCTACCCATAGACATTCCATCATTGCCTTGTCTTGTGTCTTATCTGAAATTTGTGAAGTTTCACTA
>JAZUEN010000069.1:0-18236 GCA_045640185.1 Bacteroidales bacterium | reverse complement strand
CGCAAGAAGGATGTCGCCGTGGTTGGCGGAGGCGATACAGCCTGCGAAGAGGCTACATATCTGGCACATTTGTGCAACAAGGTTTATATGATTGTCCGCAAAGACCATTTGCGTGCGTCAAAGGCAATGCAGGATCGGGTGAATGCCACACCAAACATCGAGGTGCTATATGAGCACAACACCGTCGATTTGTTCGGCGACGGAGTGGTGGAAGGCGCCAATCTGGTCTATCGTCAGGGACAACCCGACGAACAGCGCAGGCAAATCAAGATTGACGGCTTCTTCCTTGCCATCGGACATCATCCAAATAGTGGTGTGTTTCAGCCATTTGTCAAGACCGACGAAGACGGATATATTGTCACAGAGCCAAATTCGTCGCGGACCAACGTGCCAGGCGTTTTCGCCTGTGGCGATGTGATGGACCGCACTTACCGTCAGGCAATTGTGGCTGCAGGTTCAGGTTGCAAGGCTGCCCTTGATGCCGAGCGCTATCTGCTTTCCAAATAGGAATCAACCTATGGAATCGCTAAATAATTAGTGTATGATTCTTCAATTTGATTGTTTTTGCCAGACCAGGTGGGGACAGGATTTGTACGTGATTGGCAACGTGCCAGAACTGGGACAGTGGAATTTGAAAGATGCTGTGCCGTTGAAGTGCGTCAACTTAAACCGTTGGTGCGCCACTGTTGATGTAAGTCGATGCGAGCCAGTGTGTTATAAATATGTTCTTTACAATGGCGAAAGTTTTGTGACCGAAATCGGCCCGTCGAGAGTGTCGCCACAAATGTTGAAGAATAATGCAATATGCTGTTGCATAGATAGTTGGCAGGATTCTAAGACTGAATACACGGCCTTCCTGAGTTCGGCATTTGCCAACGTGCTTTTTGTTCACGACAAGCAAATTGCAAATAAAAATAAAGTCAAGATATTGACGGATAGGCAATTGACGATAGGTTGCACGGTGCCAAAACTGAAATCGTCGCAATATGTGGCCATTACAGGAAACTGTAGTAAGTTAGGCAATTGGGCCGATTCGTTGCCGTTGTCCGTTGGCAAATATTCGCGTTGGCAGATAACATTCGACTTGGATGAATTGCCTGCTGAATTCGAGTACAAGTTCGTAGTCAAAGATATTTCCAGCCCTGATTCTGTTCAATGGGAGCAAGGGTGCAATCATTTGTTTGTCAATACTTTCGGCGATAATCCTATCAGTCTTAAAATAGACGATGGCATCATCGACTTCAATTGCAGGAAGGTTAAGTTTGCAGGCGTCAATGTTCCTGTATTCTCATTGCGCACTTCAAAAAGTTTCGGTGTGGGCGATTTTTCCGATTTAAGGAAACTTGTCGATTGGGTGTCGGCTACAGGGTTGAAGATAATCCAGATTTTGCCTATAAACGACACTATATCAACATATTCGTTTCTCGATTCGTATCCGTACAATGCCATTTCGGTTTTTGCGCTGAATCCATTGTTCCTCGACATTTTCGGACTCGGAAAATTGAACAATTCCGCCGAAATGTCGGAATTTGAGAATGCCCGCAAGGAGTTGAATGCCAAAGTCGATGTCGATTACGAAAAGGTGATTCGGCTTAAATTGCTTTATTGCAAGAAGTTGCTCGTTCAAAATTTTGATGCCATAGTCAATTCGAAGCAGTTCACGGCCTTTGTTTCCGAAAACTCGGCGTGGCTCGAGCCGTACGTGGCATTTTGCATTTTCCGCGACAAAAACCTTACGAGCGATTTCGGCAAATGGGGCAAGAATTCGGAATATTCCGCAAAAAGGGTTCGTAAGATGTTTCAGCCTGATTCATTGTATTATACGGATGCAATGCTGTGGTGCTATATCCAGTTCGGGCTCGACCGTCAGTTGAAGGAGGCTACGGCCTATGCCCGCAAAAACGGAGTCATTCTGAAAGGCGACATACCAATCGGCATCAGCCGTCGCAGTGTCGATGCCTGGTGCAATCCGTCGCTGTTCAATTTCGGTGGTCAGGCGGGCGCTCCGCCCGATTTCTTCTCTGAAACGGGCCAGAATTGGGGCTTCCCGACTTACAATTGGGACGAGATGGCAAAAGACGGTTTTGCCTGGTGGCGTCAGCGTTTGGCGAAGATGAACGACTATTTTGACGCCTACCGTATCGACCACATACTCGGGTTCTTCCGTATTTGGGAAATACCTGTCGATGCCGTTTACGGCACATTGGGCCATTTCTCGCCTTCAATGCCGTTGACAATTAGTGAGTTGCATTCAAAAAATGTCAATATCGACTATGATTCGGCTTGTTGCCCGCAAGTTGACGAAGAGACAATCGACAGACTGTTTGGCGAGCAGGCTACAAAGGTGAAGGATAAATACTTGCGTCAACTCGACGGAGGACTTTTCACCTTGAGCGACGACTATTCGACACAACGCAAAATATATGACAAGATAGTGGGCAAGCGCGCGCCAGAATCGCTGTCGCGAATGACGAAACAGTTGCTCGACGGCTTGTTGACGGTTGCAACCGACGTGCTGTTGCTAAAGGATTGCAAGACAGTTGGCTATCATCCGCGAATCGACTTGCGGAAGACATCGTCTTATAAGCGCTTGTCGGATGCCGAAAAGTCAGCCCTCGACGCCGTCTATGACGATTATTTCTTTACGCGTCACAATGACTTTTGGCGGAAATTGGCCGAGACGAAACTGTCGGCTCTGCTCAAATCGTCTGATATGCTCGTTTGTGGCGAGGACTTGGGGATGATTCCTGATTGCGTCAAGCCTGTGATGGAGGAACTCGGCATTTTGAGCCTTGAAATACAGCGTATGCCGAAAACCTTTACCGAGTTTGCCGACTTGCAGGCAATTCCATATACATCAGTTTGCGCCACATCGACACACGACATTTCAACCATCCGCGGTTGGTGGCAGGAAGACCGCGATTCGACACAGCGCTATTACAATAATTGGCTGAAAATGCAGGGTGAAGCGCCTGCCGAAGCCACGCCAGACATCTGCAAGGAAATTTTGGTGAAGCATTTCGAGTCGCCAGCAATGTGCGTAATGGTGCCTATTCAGGATTATTTCGCGCTTGAGCCGAAGTTTAGGGTTGAAAACCCTGACCAGGAACGCATTAACGTGCCAGCCAATCCTCGCAATTATTGGAAATACCGTATGCACGTAAATATTGAAACACTGTTGAAGTCGGCCGATTTCAACATTCTGATTGTCAGTTTGCTGAATTCTGCGGGGCGAAATTTGTGATGTTTTTTTTGTATGTGTCTCAAAAATCGGCCTAAAGCAACTTTGGTAAAAATGCCATCGAGCGTATGCAGAAACGTCTGGAAATAAATTTTGTTAATCAGTGCAACCATTTCGAGTTGCCACATCATTATGGTTGTCGATAGTGATGCTTTAAAAAGATAAAATAAACAGAACAACGTTGTGGCATAAATCTTGTATTTTTGCCAGCGTTCATTTTTGATATGGCTACAAAATTCAAAAAATACATAATTAGGCCTGTACGGAATTTCTTTATTTATCATATTCTGCACTCAATATTTGTGTTAGGCCCTTTGGTGCCTCGTCGGTTTATGCTTTTTTGGCACGGTTTTTTGGCACATCCCATATATCGTACGTTGAAGAGCGTGCGTCGTGTCATCTATCATAACTTGGAGATAGCCTTTGGCCCAGAAAAAAGCACGGGCGAATATGACAGGATAGGTCAGCAGATGTTCGTCTGTCTGGGCAAGACTTTTACCGACTATGCACTTTTTTGGAAAAAGAAAACTCGAGAACAATTTTCAAGATATTTCAAATTTGAAGGCGAAGAGAATCTCCGACGTGCGTATGCAAGGGGCAAGGGAGTCTTGTGCCTGGTTCCACATACGCCAGGCTGGGAATTTTCGGCCATAATGCCACCAATTATGGGTTACCCGTCGTTCGGGGTCAGCAGTAAGATTAAGAGCGAGCCACTTAACAAACTTATGATTGATATGCGCGAGTCGCGCGGAATGGCAAATATCACCCGCGACCATTGTTACGATACGCTTGTGGAACGGCTAAAACGTGGCGAGTGTCTTATAATAATGATTGACCAGGATAGCAAGAATATTCGAGGCGAGTTTCTTGATTTTCTTGGCAAACAGGCATATACGCCTATTGGTTGCGCCCGCCTTGCAAAAGACACTGGAGCAACGGTTGTGCCTATGTTCACCATTCGCGACAACTCTAACGACACATACACGTTTAAGATTTTGCCTGAAGTCGGCTTTGTTGAAAAAACGACGGAAATTGAAACCTTGCGCTACAATACGCAGGTGTACAACAACGTTATAGAGTCGATTATCCGTCAACATCCTGATCAGTGGGTGTGGATGCACGAACGTTGGAATACTACGCCAGAAAGCCTCAGGCTTCATCTTGAGAAGAAAAGGCAAAGGGATAAAATGATGCAACAAACAAAACAGTAGATTATGGCAAAGGAATTTTCTTACGAAAAGTCTCTTGAAGAAATAGAGTCTATTATAGATGATATTGAAAACAACCGTTTGAACATTGACCAATTGGCCGATGCTGTTACCCGCGTTTCTGATTTACTGAAGAAGTGTAAGAAGAAATTGACTGACACACGTGCCATGATTGACAAAGTCAGTGACAATCAAGATGACAAGTGATTTGTTTACTTCAGTCTTTTCATCAATTCATCAAAGGCTTCTTTTTTTACGATAGCCTTTATTCCTTTTTCCGTATATACAGATTGCAGTATCTCATTGAATTGAAATGCAATGCCTCCGACAAACCCAATTGTCGAAATATCCATGCATAGTGGTTCTATATGCTTTTGGTGAAACAGAATGAATGACTCCTTGACCAAATCACGCATTTGGACATTGCTTATGTTTTTGCTGATAAATGGTACAAAACTAGCCAGATATCCATTTGCCGGAGATGCGGAATATACACTTTTGATTAATCCTGAAGGTGTGTTTTGAGCGAACTCGAAGAAGCTGTTGCAGATAGTCGGCTCTAATTCGTTTCGTATGATTTTTGCAATTAGCCGTTTGCCTAAATAAGCACCGCTGCCTTCGTCTCCTAATATAAATCCTAGTGATGGCGCTTGCCTTTCAATGTGTTTCCCGTTGTAGTAGCCGGCAGATGTCCCTGTTCCTAAAATTGCCGCTATGCCTGGCTCATCTCCGAATATTGCGATGGCGGCACCTTCCAAATCGGTAAAAATTTGAATGTCGGTGCATCCAAATGTCGAAGCTAGTATGTCGTTTATGCATTTTTTGTTTTTGTCGTTTGAACATCCCGCTCCAAAGTATATTATCGAATCTATGTCCTTGTATATTTTGCCCTTCACGCAAGACGCAATTCCCATCAATTCATTCAGTGACGAGCAGTTCGGGTTAAAGCCTTTTGTCTCAATTGTATATGTGTCGCTGTCAACGAACCCCCATTTGCATTTCGTGCCACCTGCCTCAATAATTGCTTTCATGTCTACGCTTTTTTAATTTTTTGGGAAAAATATCAAACTTTAATATAAACGACATCCTGAATGACATTGTTTTTCCGTAAAATACTTAAAAACACGCCGATTCTGGTTTTTTTTGACGGAGGAAGACCTTCTGCGTGTTGGTTTGGTACGGTTTTTGCTTTCATCGACGCGATGCAAAAACAAGAGTATGTTAACATTTGTTGAATTTTTGGAAAAATCAATCAAGAAACATTGGGATTTGCCAGCATTGAGCAATTATCATGAAGCACCAATGACGTATGGTCAGACAGCGCAAATGATAAAGAAAATCCATAGGGCATATCAAAATTGTGGCATAAGTGAAGATGTCAAAATCGCCCAAATTGGTAAAAACAATACCAATTGGGTGGTCGCTTTCATGGCCACAGTTTCGTATGGCGCAGTTTCGGTTCCTTTGCTTCAGGATTTTTCAATTCCCGATGTCGAAAATACAGTAAACCATTCTGATGCAGTTCTGCTGTTTGTCTCCGATTACATTTTCAGAAAAATGGATGTAACCAAGTTCCCGAACATCAGGGGCTTTATCTCTCTTGATGATTTCAGGGTGTTGCATACGGAAGACAAGTTGGTTGAATCTGCGTTTGCCGATTTCCTTAATAAGGAGTTGGTTGTAGACAGAAACTCATTTGAACTGAAGCATGTGCCTAATGAAAAATTGGCCGCAATTAGCTATACGTCAGGTACGTCTGGCCATTCAAAGGGTGTTATGCTTAGTCATGGCAACTATGCGACGAATGTCGAGTTTGGCACAGAGGTCATTCCTTTTGAGGAAGGCGACCGAATGGTTTCATTCTTGCCTTTGGCCCATGCTTATGGTATGGCATTCGAGTTCTTGAGCGAATTCTCGGCAGGTTGCCATATCACATTTTTGGGAAAAATTCCTTCTCCACAAGTTGTCATTCAGGCATTTGGCGAAATAAAGCCAGTCTTGGTGGTTGTGGTTCCTTTGATTTTGGAAAAGATATATAAGACAAAAGTTAAGCCTGCAATCAGCAAAGGCTTGCCAAAATTCCTTTTAGGCATACCTGTGTTACGTAGAATTGTATATAATAAGGTTCGAAAACAATTGGAAGACGCTTTCGGAAACAAGTTTTACGAACTTATCATTGGCGGAGCAGCCTTGAACAAGGAAGTAGAGAGCTTCCTTAACCGCATCGGATTCCGTTACACTGTTGGCTATGGAATGACAGAATGTGCGCCAATCATCACATATTCGCCATGGAACACTGTCCGTAAGTTCAGCTGCGGTTACCCAATCCGCCGTTGTCAGGTTAAAATCGATAGTCCGGACCCGGCTCACGTTGAGGGCGAAATATTGGTAAAAGGCACGCAGGTGATGATGGGCTATTACAAGAATCCTGAAGCCACCGCCGCCACTTTCGACGAAGACGGTTGGCTTAAGACAGGCGACACGGGAACCATTTCCGCTGACGGATACCTGTCAATAAAAGGCCGTTGCAAGAATATGATTCTGGGCGCTTCAGGCCAAAATATCTATCCTGAAGAAATTGAAGCGCAAATCAATAATATGCCTTATGTGGTTGAGTCACTTGTTGTTGAACGCGACGGCAAGTTGCACGCATTGATAGTCCCTGATATTGCCAAAGCCGAAAAAGACGGTCTTGACAAGGAAAAAGTGATGCAGGAATTTGAGAAAAACCAGAAGGAACTCAACAAGCAAATGCCAAACTATATGGCAATTTCGAAGATTGAGTTGCAGGACGAAGAGTTCATCAAGACACCAAAGAAGAGTATCAAACGCTACTTGTATAATTAATATTAAGGTTGTTATATTGGTTAGAAGCCCGATTCCTTGGAATCGGGCTTCTTTGTTGCAGGATGCAAATATTGGAGCGTTGTGCTAAATATAATGTTTGGGGGCAAAAAGGATAGGTGCTTACGGTTAATTCCAAAGTTTGAAATACATATTGTTAATTATTAGTTTTTCATTGTTAATTGTGTATCGCCTTTCTGTGTTACATTTGTCAAAACCATAATAAAAATGCAAAGAATATTATTGCTCGTTTCGTGCTTGTTGCTGACGCAGTTGCTGTCGGCACAGAGGCAGACCACCAATCAGTATATTGAAAAGTACAACAAGATAGCCGTCAAGGAGATGAACCGAGTCGGGATACCAGCCAGCATCACTTTGGCGCAGGGTATTCTTGAGTCGGGCAACGGCAACAGTTCGTTGGCGCGCAAGGCCAACAACCATTTCGGCATAAAGTGCCACAAAGATTGGAAAGGCGAGTCGATGTATCACGATGACGACCGCCCCAACGAGTGCTTCCGTTCGTACAAGAATGCCGAACAGTCGTTTGTCGACCATTCGGAGTTCCTGTGCACACATCAGCGCTACGCCTTCTTGTTCGACTACGGCACTACCGACTACAAAAAGTGGGCAAAGGGCTTGAAGCAGGCAGGCTATGCCACAAGTGGCACATACGCCGAGCGCCTTATCCAGATTATCGAAGAAAACAACCTGCAGCGTTTCGACAGCAAGGTTACGCCTTCCACTACGCCTGAAATCCAGACCGAATTGGCTGTCAAGACCAACAACTTTGTCGAGATTGACGTGTTCAATATGGAGATAGCACCGTTTGGCAACATCAAAACTGTTAACGGAGTTGATTATGTCGAGGCGCAAATGGGCGACAACATTGAAAAGATAGCCGAGCGCTACGAAATGGAACCGTGGCAGATTCGCAAGTTTAACGAATTGGACAAAAATGCCAAGATTGCTGTCGGGCAGCGGTTGTATATTCACGCAAAACGTGGCAAGGCCGACTCACAGCACAAGACGCACGTGGTTCAGAAGGGCGAGACAATGCACGATATTGCACAATTATACGCCGTCAAGTTAAGTGCGCTTTACAAGTTGAACGCAATGGAGCCAGGTTCGCAACCAAAAGAAGGCGATACGCTTCAGTTGCGACGGAAAGTGAAAAAATGAGATTTCGCCTCTTGTGCTAGACAAAGGACATCCCGTCTTCAACCTTGAATCCGCGCAGGAAATCGGCTATTGGCATACGCTTCTTGCCTGCCAGTTGCACGTCGCTTAGCGATATGGTGCCGTTTTTTACATAAACTTTCAGGAACGATTTTCCATCGGATGTTATTTTCCCTGCAGATTCGTTGTGATGCATCTCCTCGAATTTTCCGCAGAAAATCTTCATTGCTACTGGCTCGCCACCTGTTTTTTTCAATTCGCCAAATGCAGTAGGATAGGGGCTTAACCCTCTAATCTTGTTTATTATAGTCAATGGCACGTCGTCCCAGTTTATGCGACAGTCCTCTTTGAAAATTTTCGGTGCGCCTTTCAGAATCCCGTCGGCGGGCATCAGCTCGCTTTGCGGTGTGCCTTTGGTGTTGCCTGCGCAAATCGATTCAACAGTCTTTATCAGGAGCGATGCGCCGACAATCATCAGTTTGTCGTGCACTATGCCTACGTTATCGTCTGGTTCAATCTTTATTTTTTCATATTGGAGAATGTCGCCTGTGTCAATCTCGTGTTTAAGCAGGAATGTAGTCACGCCGGTATATTCCTCACCGTTCATGATGGCCCAGTTGATAGGGGCGGCGCCTCTGTAGTTCGGCAGTAGCGATGCGTGAACGTTGATAGAACCGAGTGGTGGCATGTTCCATACGCTTTCGGGCAACATCCTGAATGCCACTATCACCTGAAGGTCGGCTTTCCATTGTCGCAGTGATTCTTGAAAATCAGGGTCTTTCAGCTTTTCGGGCTGAAGGACAGGCAGTCCTTTGCTGACGGCAAATTGCTTTACGGCGCTTTCACTTATTTTTTGTCCGCGACCAGCGGGCTTGTCGGGTGTCGTTACAACGCCCACAACATTATACCCGTTGTCAAGCAGTGCTTTCAGGCTTTCAACCGCGAAGTCGGGTGTGCCCATGAATACTATTCTCAATGAATCTTTGCTATACATATGTAATATGAATGATGGCTATTCGCCGGTGTTCGTGTCTTATTGAAATTAAAAAAGGCTACTACAAGCAGCCTTTTTTAATATTTGGTTATGTCTTGTTATGCTTTTTCGTAGCAACGAATCCAATCAATTTCGAATGCCGAAGGCATGTTGGCATCGTTGGCGTTTTTGTTGAGGCCTGCCGAAAGCATTACGAACAATGGCTCTTGAGGAACAGCGTTGCTTGTAGAGGCAACTTCGACATCGTTGATTTTCCAGGTTATCTTGCTTTGTTCCCATTCAACAGAGTATATGAAATAGTCTTTAGCCAATGCCGAACCGCTAAATTTGTTGCCTGCCGATTTGCCGTTATTGTAGGACGAAACTTGCAATGAGCCTGACTTGCCTACATTGTATTTGAAAATGTCGATTTGAGGTTCAATCTTTTCGCCTTTTAGCCAGAATGCTTGGTAAACAGAATTTTGCGCGTCTATCTTTATTTTAGCTTCGAATTTACCGTATTGTTGGCGAAAACTGTTAGCCGTGCTCAACATCCCTGATGTGTAGTCGAATTCTTGAGTGCGGAATCCGTGTTTTGCATCCCATACTTTGCCTGTGGCTTTCTCTTTTTTTGTTAGTATGCGCAATGCCGATTGCTTGATGTCAATGTTCTTGTTGTCGGTGTAGTATTGCTTGTCGCCAGCCAATACGTAGCGGTCGTTAAGAACCATTTTCCCCCAAAAGAAACTATTCATCCATTTCGTCTCATCGATTTTTGCATCATCGAAATTCTCTTCAAAAGTCAGCTTCCAAGCTTTCATCGAGTCGAATTTGTTCGAATTTACAGTGGCTTGATACCATTTTATGTTTTCCGAATTTTTCAGTTCATTGTACTTGCTTTCTTTTTGTGCATCTTCAGTTTTGCTGTAGCGGTTTTTATCCTGAAGATATTCCTTTTGTTGCTTGAATTCGTCAGATTTTACAAATGCGTCAAGTTCGTTGTAGTCGGAAATAAGGAATGAACCTTCAGTCTCGACATACATCTTGTACGTTTTGCTGTTCTTGTATTTTGTCCAGAATTTAAGGTCTGCTGATTTCTTTAGAGTGTTGAATTCATCAAAAAGAGCCTTGTTCTTTTGCAATTCGGCGATTTCCTCATCGGTTTTGGCCTTTTGCTTTGCCAATTTTGCAAGGTTTTCAATGCCAGCCAGCTCCTGATAGCGCTTAGGCATGTCAGAAGCGTCGATGTTCATGAAACGCTTGTAGTCAGCCGACTGAGGAGTGCTGAAATAATTCTTTATACGTTTGTCGTTGCACAATTTCAGATATTTCTTCTCCTTCTCGCAATACTCTGATTTGGAGTAGCTTAGTGATGATATTTGGGCCTTTTTGGCTTTAAACTCATTGGAGTTGACAAAACTGTCAAGCTCGTTGTACAGTTTCAATTCATCTGAGTCTTTGTATTCGTTAAGTCGTTTGAATTCAGCAATTAATTGATTGCGTTCGCCTTCAATCTTTTCTGTTTTTGGCAGAAGGCCAAGTGCCAGGCGCAATGAAAAACTGAAATTTGCCATGTTTTATTATGTTGTAATTACAAGTGTACAAATATAAAAAATTATAGGGCTTTTGGAACAGTAAATTTAAAAGTGCTTCCTTTGCCTTTAGTGCTTGTGGCCCAAATGGTTCCGTTGTTTTTCTCTATGAATTCCTTGCAGAGTATCAGTCCTAATCCGGTGCCTTCAAGTTCATTGTTTTCGTTATATGTCAAACTACGGCTATCTATTCGGAACAGTTTTGATAAATGTTCTTCATCCATTCCAAGACCTTGGTCCGAAATGGAGACTTCAATCATGTCGTTGTCCACTTCTTTTGCCGAAACTGTGATTTTGCTGTCGTTCGGGCTGAATTTTAGCGCGTTGGATATGATGTTCCTAAATATGAATGTTAGCATGTTGTGGTCGGCAAAAACATACAGGTCTGCCCCGAAATCTTGTTCAATGGTAACGTTCTTTTGTTGCGACACTCCAGATTCCAGCTCTATTATATTGTTGACGACGAATCCTATTTGTATCTTTTTGTAGCTGATTTTTATTTGACCGGTTTGCGATCTCGCCCATTGCAGGAGATTTTCAAGCAACCCGAAAATTTTATGGGAATAAAAGTTTATTTGCTTAATATATTCGTGGTCTTTTATAGGGTCGGAATGGTACATCTCGCTAAGCATCAGGTCGGTAATGTTGATGATAGCCGAAAATGGATTTTTCAGGTCGTGTGATATTATTGTGAAGAATTTGTCTTTCGCGGCGTTTTTTTGCTCAAGGTCTTTCTTCTGTTTTTCAAGGTCCTTCTTTTCTTCAAGTAGCAATGCTTGTGCATTCTCGATATCTTCGGCTTTCCGCGCCAAATGCTCTTCCATCTCGTTGCATATCTTGAGCCTGTTTATCATTGGAATCATCATCAGCTTCCATAGCTCGGGCTTCGATTCGATGACTTGATTGAATGTTTCGTTGCTTAAAGTTAGAATGCTAGTGTTCTTGACGGCCGTCGCATTTGTCGAGTGAGGACTGCAGTCTATGAACGAGTATTCTCCGAAGTATTGCTTGTCGGTAAACGTGTTGAAAGTGTGTCCATTGTTGTGTATGCTGACACATCCGCTAATGATTACATAAAGTTGTTCCCCTGGGTCTCCCTTTTTGTAGATGAGGTCGTTTTTCTTGTATTGTATTTCAACCATATGGCTGGCCAATAGAGAAAGTGTCTCATCGTCAAAATCCTTGAATAGGACAATCCCTTTAAGTAGTGAAATCCGTTCTTGAGAAATATCCAACATAGTGACAAAATTTTTCACCTCTAATATAACGCAACTTGGCCATATTTAGTACCGCTTTTTCGATTTTTGTTTTGATTCATAAATTAAGCATTGCTGTGACGCAAAAATGCGTGAGCCTTTTTGTATATTTACATTGATTTTATCAGTTTGTGGCTTATGAAAACTCCGAAAATCGTAAAAAATGACCCTTGGCTGAATCCGTATAGGGATGTCATTGTGAAGCGAATGCAAAATTGCATTGAGAAAGAATCTCTGTTGACAGATAATGGAAAAAACTCTCTTTACGATTTTGCCAACGGCTATATGTACTACGGTACGTTTTGCGACGGGCAGACGACCATCATTCGTGAATGGCTGCCTAATGCAATGCGCGTGACGCTGATAGGCGACGTCAACAATTGGCAGGAAAGCCATGATTTCGATTTCAAACCGCTGAATGGCGGAAATTGGGAGCTTAGATTGCCAGCTTCGCAATTCGGGCATGGCTCTGTATTCAGGTTAAAGGTTTATTGGAGCGAGGGCGAAGGGGAACGTATCCCTGCTTGGTCGCAAAGAGTCGTCCAGGACTCTTCCACAAACGTATTCAGCGCTCAGGCTTGGTGCCCCAATGCGCCTTATCAATGGAGATGCAATGATAGGATAAAGGCATCCGAACCGTTTATATATGAGGTGCATGTCGGTATGTCGGGCGAAAAGGAAGGTGTGACAACTTTCAACGAATTCCGCGAAAATGTATTGCCTCGTATTGCAAGGCTGGGATATAATACCATTCAGCTCATGGCCGTACATGAACATCCTTATTATGGCTCCTTCGGATATCATGTGTCGAGCTTCTTCGCGGTCTCATCTCGTTTTGGTACGCCCGACGACCTGAAGGCTCTTATTGACGAATGCCATCTGCAAGGAATCCGTGTCGTCATGGATTTGGTTCATTCTCATGCTGTCAAGAATACGAACGAAGGTCTTGGCCTATATGATGGTACGCGCTATCAGTTTTTCCATAGTGGCGAGCGTGGCGTACATCCTGCATGGGATTCGTACTGCTTCAATTATGGCAAGGGCGAAGTAATCCATTTCTTGTTGTCAAACATAAAATATTGGCTTGAAGAGTTCCGTTTTGACGGGTTCCGCTTCGATGGTGTGACGAGCATGATATACCTAAATCATGGGTTGGGTGAGGATTTTACGTCATACGACCTATATTTCGATGGCGCACAAGACGATGATGCCATAACATATTTGATGCTGGCCAATAAGCTAATTAAGCAAGTCAACCCAGAAGCGATTTCCATTGCGGAGGAGATGAGCGGATACCCAGGCCTGGCCATGCCGTTTGACGATGGAGGCATCGGATTTGACTATCGATTGGCAATGGGCATTCCTGATATGTGGATAAGGGTGCTGAAAGAAAGCGCCAGTGACGAATCTTGGGATTTGGGCCACATTTATCACGAATTGACATCCAAAAGGGAGGATGAACATACCATTTCCTATGCCGAGTCTCATGACCAGGCACTTGTGGGGGATAAGACAATTGCATTTTGGCTGATGGACAAGGAAATGTATTTCAACATGCTTGTCACATCGCAAAATTTGCAGATTGACCGTGGCATCGCACTTCATAAAATGATAAGATTGTTGACTATGGCGACTGCCGGCGGTGGATATCTGAATTTTATGGGAAACGAGTTCGGACATCCTGAATGGATTGATTTTCCTCGCGAAGGCAACAATTGGTCGTACAAGTATGCGTTGCGCCAATGGAGCCTGGTTGATCGTGAAGACCTGAAATACAAGTTCTTGAATGAGTTCGATTGCGCATTGGTGCATTTGCTTCGCGATAAGCATTTGCTGAGTGTGTTCCCTTTTTATGCACAGCTAGTTTCGCAGGAAAGTATGGTTTTGGCATTCTCTCGCGACGACTTGCTGTTCGTGTTCAATTTCCATCCGACAAATAGCTATACCAATTTCGAAGTGCCGGTATTGGAGGGAAAATACAAAATTCTGTTAGATACTGATGAACTGCGATTTGGTGGATTCGGCCGTGTCGATGAGTTTATCTCATACCCGACAACAGTGGCCAGTGTCGATGAAAAGTCTGTCATAAAGTTATACATTCCTGCTCGTTCGGCATTGGTGCTACAGCGTCAGCCCATACCTAATGTGTATCAGCGCTTACTCGGACGGAATAAGTAGGGACTGCGTGTTTTATTGTTAATTCCTTTTTTAGACCTATGTCACTTATTTCTATATATCAAGTATTGCCAAGACTGTTTGGAAACAAAAGTACAGCACCCGTGTTCAATGGTTCACGTGACGAGAATGGAACAGGCAAGATGTCTGATTTCACGTCGTCGGTGCTGGACAAAATCAAGGATTTTGGCTTCACTCACATTTGGTATACTGGTCTGATTGAACATGCACGGTGCACAGGTGACCCCGAATATGGCATTCCAGCAGGCAACCCGCAAATAATCAAGGGAAAGGCAGGCTCGCCATATGCCATAACCGATTATTACGACATCGATCCGGATTTGGCCGATTCAATACCGGACAGGATGCGCGAGTTCGAGGCTTTGGTCAGCAGGACACATGTCGCGGGATTGAAAATGATTATCGATTTTGTCCCAAATCATGTTGCGCGCCAGTATCATTCCGACGTCAAGCCAGAAACCGATTTCGGGCTTAATGACCACACGGAATGGAATTTTTCACCGCTTAACGATTTCTATTATACAGGTCAGCCTTTACAGCTTCCGCAAGGTTCTGGAACAAAGATGGGGGTGGATGTTGACGCTTACGTTGAAAATCCCGCAAGAGTGACGGGAAACGATCAGTTTTCCGCATACCCAAATATCAATGACTGGTACGAAACTGTTAAACTGAATTACGGCGTTGATTACCAGAATGATAAGAGTGGGCAATTCAACCCTCATCCAGTTCTTTGGCAAAAAATGGTTGACATTTTATGCTATTGGGCCGACAAAGGTGTTGATGCTTTCCGTTGCGATATGGCAGAAATGGTGCCAGTTGAGTTTTGGCAGTATGCAATATCTGAAATCAAAAGGCAATATCCTGATGTGCAATTTATTGCAGAGGTATACAATCCGTCATTGTATAAAGACTACATATTTCGAGGAGGTTTCGATTATCTGTATGACAAGGTCGGTCTTTACGATACATTGCGCTCGATAATCTGTAGTGTCGGTTCGGCCCATCAGCTGACTCAGTGTTGGGAAAAGTTGGACGGGATTGACGGCAAAATGTTGCGTTTCTTGGAAAACCACGATGAGCAGCGAATCGCTTCCCACTTTTTTGCAGGTGATGCATTTAAGGCTTTGCCTGCAATGTTGGTCGCAGCAACAATAAACCAAGGTGCGGTAATGGTCTATTCGGGGCAGGAGGTCGGCGAACCTGCCGACGGAGCTTCCGGATTTAGTGGCGACGATGGCCGAACTACCATATTCGATTATTACAATGTTCCGCAACTTCAGAAGTGGTATAATGGTGGTAAGGCCGATTGCTCGCTGTTGAACGCTGCTGAATGTAAGTTACGTGACTATTATAAGGCGTTATTGCGGATGGTCGGCACCGAACCATGTTTTACGCGAGGTGAATTTTACGACCTGATGTGGGCAAATTGTTGCTACGGAGGTCCCGACACGTCAAAGATTTTTGCATTCTTGCGTTATGCCGATGGCGAAGTGGCTCTTGTGGTTGTCAATTTCGACCAGAACAATAATCATGAATTTATGTTGCGCATACCCGAGCACGCATGGAATTGCATAGGAATAGGAATGGAAGGCAAGGTGGCAATAGCTCCGCTATTTGGAGATGCACAAGCGAATGAGATGCCTGTCCGCCAAACTGTCGATTCCGGCATACAAATTAGTTTGCAAAAAATGTCGGGTGTAGTGATGAAAGTCGGAAAGAAATAATACACAAGCTTACAATGCATAAAGCCTAAGGCAAGGCCTATTAGTCGTTGTCTTTTGTTTTTTTCGTTGCATAAATGCAATATTGCGGTATCTTTACCAAACGGAAACCAAGGCATTTGGCTATTCTGATTTTTTGTGTTTGCAAAAAGTTTACTTAATAATATGAATCAATGGCATTTTGACTATTCAAGATGCTGATAATTAAAGGAGGAACCTTAAAATGGAAATTAAAAAAATCACAGACCCCGCATTCAGAAAATACGGACGCTTAGTTACTAACGTTGATTTCACTGAACTTATTGAAGCCTTGAAAACCAAGACCCCTATGCCAGAGGGTGTTGGATATGAACCTTCAGTTCCAGCTTTGGAAGCCACAGCCACAGCCAAGCAACTTAAGACTATCACATTTGGCGAGATGCCTATTGAGGTAGGATATTGCAATGGTCACAACACAAAGTTGAATGCCGTTGAATATCACAGAAACTCTGAAATCAATGTAGCTGCAACTGATGCAGTTCTTATTGTTGGTATGCAACAAGATATCAACGACGATTTTACTTATGAGACTTCAAAGATGGAAGCATTCCTTTTGCCTGCTGGTCAAGCTGCTGAAATCTACGGAACAACTCTTCACTATGCCCCTTGCTCATTGTCGGCAGACGGTTTCCGTGTCGGCATTGTACTGCCTAAATACACCAACTATCCATTGGACGAGGCTCACAAGCCAGGTGAGGACAAGCTTATCACTGCCAAGAACAAATGGCTTATCGCTCACAAGGATGGCGGACAAGACCCAAATGCGTTCATTGGCTTGATTGGTGAAAACCTTGATATTGCTAAATAATCTTGCTTTAATTTTTTTCTTGAATATTACAGACGGATGCTGATTGCTGACAATCGGCATCCGTTTTTTTTATTATTGATGTCCGCTAACCTTTTTTGATCTATCGAAAAAAATAGGCCGAATCTCCATTTGCAGAGGTTCGGCCTTTTCGTTTATTTTGACCTGTGCGCCTGATTTTATGTGGTGCCTTTAGGAATGCCAAACAATAAAGGCGTTTTGAATATGTTCAAAACGCCTTTATTGTCACGCTCTATCAATCAATCAGTTGACGTTTAGTATGCAATCGCAAACAGTACACGTTGTTTTGAAGGTTTGCCAGTGAGTATGCACTTTCCATCTTCTTGCGGATTGCCCAATGGAATGCAACGGATAGTCGCTTTTGTTTTTTCCTTGATTGCCACTTCGGTTTCAGTTGTGCCGTCCCAGTGTGCCGATACAAAACCGCCTTGTTCCAATGCTTTTACAAACTCGTCCCAAGTGTCAACCTTGCGAATGTTGTTGGCGCGGAAATCAAGGGCTTTTTGGTATATGTTGGACTGAATTTCGTCCATGAGTTTTGTGCAGATGTTTACAGCCTGATCGAGTGGGTATGTCTGCTTTTCAAGTGTGTCGCGACGGGCGATTTCAACGGTTCCGTTTTCAAGGTCGCGTGCGCCAAATGCAATGCGTACAGGAACGCCTTGAAGTTCGTATTGGGCGAATTTCCAGCCTGGTTTTTGAGTGTCGCGGTCGTCAAACTTGACTGATAGGCCTTTAGCTTCCAGTTCGGCCTTGAGTTTGTTGCCCAACTCACGCATTTTGGCAGATTCTTCCTCACCTTTGAAGATAGGAACTATAACAACTTGAATAGGTGCCAATTTTGGTGGCAGAACCAAACCATTGTCGTCAGAATGTGACATTATCAAAGCACCCATCAGACGGGTTGAAACGCCCCAACTTGTAGCCCATACAAGTTCCTGCTTGCCTTCCTTGTTGAGGAACTTCACGTCAAATGCCTTTGCAAAGTTTTGTCCCAGGAAGTGTGATGTGCCAGCCTGCAATGCCTTGCCGTCTTGCATCAGGGCCTCGATGCAGTAGGTGTCGAGTGCGCCTGCAAAACGTTCGTTGGCTGTCTTTACACCTTTTATGACAGGCACAGCCATAAACTCTTCGGCGAATTTGGCGTAAACCTCAAGCATCTTC
>JAZUEN010000068.1:0-59847 GCA_045640185.1 Bacteroidales bacterium | reverse complement strand
CGCCCAACTGTTCCAAAAATATTCCAACTCGCTCACGAAGTCACTGCCCTTGGAATCCATCCACGGCATTTCGTCAAAGAATATCACCTTTCTGCCCTGCCCCGCTTTTTCCAAAAACTGCTGAAGACAGCCGAACGCCTGCCCCCAACTGCCGAATTTTGGCAATTCAGGGCTTGCTCCCTGACGAATGAGCACTTCGCGGAAACTTGCCAATTGCTCCGATTTCCTCTTATGATGTTTGCCTACATAGTGAAAGGTGAATTGTTCGTCAAAGAATTTTCTGACGAGGAATGTCTTGCCTATGCGCCGACGGCCGTATATTACCACGAATTCACTTTTATCGGAATCAACTATCCGCTGTAATTCAGCAACTTCCTTTTCTCTGCCTATCAACTCGTTCATAGTCTCATTTTTTTGATTTGAACATTAGCATATTGTTTCACCAACAAAGGTAATTAATAATTTCTTCCAAATCTACATTTTTCAACCCACTTTTGGAAGATATTATGAGAATTTCTTCCAAATCGATATGATTTCACCCACATTTGGAAGAAATAATGCGATTTTCTTCCAAATCGATATGATTTCACCAACATTTGGAAGAGATTGTGCGATTTTCTTCCAAATCTAGGTTTTTCAACCCACTTTTGGAAAAGATTATTGCATCGGAACACATATGGCTGACGTGATGTGCAAATCACGCAACACTAAACGAAGGGGAAAACATAATTCACGATTATTGTCCGCTTTTGGGCGAAATTGACACATTCAGCGCACACCGCATCCAACACAAATGTTTCTTTTACGAAACAGCCCGCCATCATTCTAAATATAACTATCAGCAAAACAATACTTTATAGTACAATAAAAATAAAATGGCAAAAAACACGAGGTCATCCCAAATTATTGGCAAACAGCACATCGACATCTATAAGATATGACTACATTTACGCACACAACAAAAAACACCAAGACAATGAAAAGACATCTTGCATTCATTCTTATGGCAGGTATGGTTGCGACATCGTGCAACAGCAAGCAACCCGCCGATGACCTAAAACTATGGTACAGCCAACCTGCAAAGGCGTGGACGGAGGCCCTGCCAATCGGCAACTCACATTTAGGTGCAATGGTGTTCGGCGGTACAAGCCGTGCCGAATTCCAACTCAACGAAGAGACATTCTGGGCTGGCGGTCCGCACAGCAACAACAGCGACAAGGCTCTAGAAGCGTTGCCAAAAGTTCGGCAGTTAATCTTCGACGACAAGTTTGCTGAAGCGCAAGACCTTGTAAACCAAACGTTCTTCACGGGCCAAAACGGTATGGGCTACCTGACACTGGGCAGTCTGTACATTGAGCAGGAAGGTCTTGACAGCGCCGAAAACTACTACCGCGACCTGAACATCAGCAAGGCAACGACTACAACCCGATTCACTGTTGACGGCGTAAACTACACACGCACAGCATTTGCATCGTTCACCGACGACGTGATTATAATAAAACTCGAAGCAGACAAGAAATGCGCGCTCAACTTCGACATTTCGCACAAATGCCCACTCCCGACGGCCATCAAACTAACTGATACAAAAAACACAAACGTCGGCACGCAAGGCATTGACAAAAACGAATGCGTGAAAATGGACATCGACATTGAAGGGAAATCGCAGGAAGGCGTCGATGCCAAGGTGAATGCGCACTGCATTGTGGCAATAAAGAGCAACGGAACAAACCTTGCTGGCGAAGACAAACTTATGGTAAGAGGGGCTTCTGAAGCCTTTATTTACGTATCGGCATCAACAAACTTTGTCAACTACACCGACGTTAGCGGAGATGCCACGGCAAAAGCCGAAGGAATACTATCAAACGCGCTCAAGACCGACTACAAAACGGCACTCGCAAGCCATACGGCAAAATACAAAAGCCAATTCGACAGAGTGAATCTATCATTGCCGAAATCGGACAGTTCATTCATCGAGACTGACAAACGACTGGAGAACTACAACAAAGGCAACGACCAAGACTTTGTCTCGCTTATGTTCCAATACGGACGCTACCTGCTGATATCATCGTCGCAACCTGGCGGACAACCTGCCAACCTGCAAGGCATCTGGAACAACTCGACCGATGCTCCGTGGGACAGCAAGTACACTATCAACATAAACGCGGAAATGAACTACTGGCCCGCTGAAGTAACCAATTTGAGCGAGTGCCACCAACCACTTTTCGGACTTATCAAAGATCTTTCAGTGACTGGAACCGAAACCGCGAAGAAAATCTACAATGCCGAAGGCTGGGTTGCCCACCACAACACCGACATCTGGCGCGTGGCTGGCCCTATCGACGGCGCCTACTGGGGAATGTGGCCGAACGGTGGAGGCTGGCTGACCACGCACATCTGGCAACACTATCTGTACACTGGCGACAAGGATTTTCTTGCCGAAAACTACGACATCCTGAAAAACTGCGCAAAATTCTATATGAGCACAATGGTGAAACACCCTAAATTCGGATACCTTGTAACCACTCCGTCAACATCGCCCGAACACGGCTACACCAACGACGGCTCATCGATGACCGCAGGTTGCACTATGGACAACCAAATAGCATTCGACGCACTGAATCAAGCACTTCTGGCAGGCAAGGCGCTCAACCGCGATGCTGAATTTGGCGACAGTCTGAGAACTGTAATCGACCAAATTGCGCCAATGCAGATTGGCCAGTACAACCAACTTCAGGAATGGCTTGTTGATGCCGACAATCCGAAAGACGACCACAGGCACGTGTCGCACTTGTACGGTCTTTACCCAAGCAACCAAATATCGCCATTCAAGCAACCACTTTTGTTTGAAGGCGCAAAGAATACGCTGAACCAACGTGGCGATATGGCAACTGGCTGGTCAATAGGCTGGAAGATAAACTTCTGGGCCCGTATGCTTGACGGCGACCACGCGTTCAAGATTATTCAAAATATGCTCAACTTGTTGCCAAGTGGCGGAAACTCGTGGTTCTACCGTGGCAACGGACGCACATACGCCAATCTGTTCGACGCTCACCCGCCTTTCCAAATTGACGGCAACTTCGGATTTTGCGCAGGCATAGCCGAAATGTTGTTGCAAAGCCACGACAATGCCGTTCATTTGTTGCCTGCACTGCCAAGCGTGTGGAACGAAGGAAGCGTAAACGGGCTTGTAGCCCGTGGCGGATTTGAAGTTGATATGAAATGGGGAAACGGCAAACTGACTGATGCTGAAATAACATCGAAGATTGGCGGACCGCTACGCATAAGGTCGAATGTCGAACTTGAAGGCGAAGGCCTGAACGTTGCCGAAGGCGAATGCAAGAATCCGCTACTGCTGTCGGCTGACGTAAAAACGCCTTTCATTTCCGACAAGGCGGACATAACGCCTGCAAAACTCGACAATTATTATGAGTATGACATTGAGACTGTTAAAGGACAAAAGATAAAACTGAAAGCCAAACAATAAGAAAAAGAAAGGCGGGAATCAAATCAATTCCCGCCTTTTTGTTTTTCATTATCTAAAGACTATTCGTCATCATCTTCGACTTCGGAAGAATCGTCAACTTCACTTTCGCTATCGTCGTCGTCGTCATCGTCGTCAGACTTGCGTTTTGTTGAAACTTTTTCGCGTTCAGCAAGTTTTTCAGCCCAATAAGAATATTCACGAGCCAATTTTGGATAATCTTCCAACGTGGCACGATAAAGCAAATGCTCCAAATGCTCAACCTTTTCCTTTATATCCTTTGTCTCCATATCTAAATAAAAATTTACACTGCAATTATAGCAAACTTTCAATATCTATCGTCAGAGTTCCAAATGAATAACTTTCTTTGTTTCAAAAAAAGGTTCACTGAAGAAATCCTGAATATCATATACAATTGATTTACGGCGAGTTGCCTGCAACTCTTCATCAAAATCGCCACCTTTGAGATACAGGATTCCGTTAGGCAAAGTGTTTTTTCCGCCTGGTTCCACACACTTGCGAGTCATATTGTAGAACGAGTCGAAACGTGTTACGGCACGACTGACAACAAAATCGCATTTTTCCTTGACTTGCTCCACGCGCGTATGCTCGCCTTTGACATTGACGAGCCCCAAGGCATCGGCCACAGCATTCACGACGGTTATCTTCTTGCCTATGCTGTCAACCAAATGGAACTGGCAGTTTGGAAACATAATGGCGAGCGGAATTCCAGGGAAGCCTCCGCCTGTACCAACATCAAGCAGACGGGTTCCGTCAGTGAACGATATCACTTTGGCTATGGCAAGCGAATGCAACACGTGGTTCACATACAGATTATCAATATCCTTGCGTGAAATGACGTTTATTTTTTCGTTCCAATCAGAATAGAGCGACTGCAGTTTTGCAAACCGTTCACGTTGCGTGGCATCGATATTTGGGAAATACTTTAAAATGCAATCCATATTGCAGTTGGGTTATCGCAAGTGCACATTGCGGTCCTTGAGCATCTGGTACAGCAACTCGCGCGAGCGGAACAGTTGCGCCTTGACGGTACCAAGTGGCATTTCCATTTTTTCGGCAATCTCCTCGTACGACAATTCGTCGAAATAGCGGTACTCGATGAGTTGACGGTAGCGTGGTTTCAAGTTTGCAACCACTTCACGCAACAAAGCGTGTTTCTGGTCAATGATGATGCGCTCCTCTGGATCTGGAGCATCGTATTTAAGCGACAGCGTTGCCTCTTTGGCGAACACCTCGCCAATGGTATTTTCGTCATCGCCACCTGAAGTGCTGACTGTTTCAAGTTGACGCAGTTTCTTGCGACGTATGAAGTCGATGCAGTTGTTTGACGCAATCTTGAAAAGCCAAGTGCTGAATGCGTATTCGGGTGAATATTGCTCGATGTTGCGGAAAGCCTTGCCAAATGCCTCTATGGTCAAATCCTCGGCATCAATCTTGCTTCTTACCATCTTCAATACCATAAAATATATTGAATCCTTGTAGGTTGCAAGCAACTGATTAAATGCCTGTTCGTCACCACTTTGCGCACGCTCAACCAATGCAAAGTCGCGCTTGGCCTTATCCGAAAAATCAGGATTTATATTCATTGGCAACGATAATCTCTTAAATTCAAAATATTAAATGCAGATTGCAAGAATGGCAATACGACATCAAATATAGGAATTAATAGCAAAAAACCGCGCTCATTCAGTTTTTTCATATTTAGTTTATATACAACCAATTGAACAATCAATCGAAAACCGAATGCTATTGAAGCCTCATAATAAAGCCCAAAAGGAACAATTGCCACTATCAGCATTGCGTAAAAAAGCAACCGACTGAACAACTCGCATCCCAGACATATTTTTGTGCCCGTGCGGTAATGTGTCCAAGTTGAGAGATGACGTTTTTTCTGCTTTACCCATTGCTGAAAAGTTTCGCACGGCAACGACATTGTGATGCTCTCGCTTGCAGTCACTATGCGTGTGTTTGACTTGTTGGCGCGCTCGTTGACAAAAAGGTCGTCGTCGCCCGACATCAGGTTGTAATGCGACTGAAAACCGCTCTTCGAGAAAAACGAAGTCTTTGTATATGAAAGATTTCTGCCTACCCCCATATACGGATGACCGCATTTTGCCAAGCCCAAATATTGCATAGCAATGCTCAAGGTATCGAATCGTATCAACTTGTTCAGGAATCCCTTGCGCGCTTCGTAACCGCCATAACCGAGCACAATTTCGGTTCCGTCGGAATATGACGCCACAACATTTGTCAACCACTGATTGTCAACTGGATAGCAATCAGCATCAGTTAAGACTATATGTTCGTGTTTTGCCGATTTAACTCCTATGGTGACGGCCAGTTTCTTTCCGTGGAAGAATTTGCGGTCAATTTCAATGCTTGTATGGCGCAAATTGCTGTATTTCTGCTCCATTTCGGCAAGCAACATAACAGTGTCGTCTTCAGAGCAGTCGTTGACTACAATAACCTCGAATTCTGGATAGCATTGGCTCATCACCTTCGGCAGGAATTTTCGGAGATTTTCACACTCGTTGCGCGCGCAAATTATCACCGACACTGGATAGAGTTTGTCGAGATTGACACGTGGTGGCTTGTTGCACACCACACGCAGATATACCGCCAGATAATAGATTGCCTGCGCAAGCATAGCAAAGGCAAGTATCGACAACACAACAAGTTGCGACTGGCTCAATGATTCAAGATATTGTTCCACTTTTTGTTGATTTTATTACACAATATTAAGAACGAATTGTCCAAAGAATTCGGATTTCTGATTTTAATATTGACAAGTGACGGTTAAAAAAAATGGCGGGCCGATGCTTATTTTTCGACACACGTTTTGCAATACCCCGACTTGACAGCCTCGTTTTCGAACACGCGCAATGAGAATCCTTCGCCTTTGCCGTTCAACAGATTGCAATATGTTTCAGGCTCAAGTTGCTGAATGCGCGCCATTGCATTTTCGAACGCCACAGTGTGCATCTGATTCTCGAAAAGCGAGCAAAGCGACACGTATGTTAGCAACAACTGCATATCAGTGGTTGAATCCACCCACGGTTCCAAAGTCTTGATTGTCAACATATAGTCCTTGTTACCAAGGAAGAGTTCGGCAAGTTTCAGGCTATTCTGCATCGACTCTGTCTTAATGTCAACAATCTTCTTGATACGCTCGACGCAGGCTGTCTTTATGGCTCTGTCGAATGTCACTGAATCGACTTCGCTAATGGTTTTCAGTTGCAATCGCAGGTTCAGGCGGTCAATTGTCTCTTTCTTCAGAGGCGTATAGTATAGCCTGTCGATACTTGTCTGCAGGCGTCCGCCAATATCCTTGAGCAGGCCTTCGGGATATTCAATCTGCATATACAAATCGTTGAATGCGATATACTCGTTTTGCGGATTGGATTGCGCCAGTGCCGAAATTTGCTCTTTAAGTTCCGCCTTTTTTATCACACCCATTTTGTAGCGGAGCCACAAGGCATTCATTTGCAAGCCAGCAAAATCCGACAAATTTGGGATGCGCATCTCGTCGATGACACTTGCTGGATATGTTCCGTCAACCACCCGCTTCATCACGAACTTCTGGATTGACAGTGCCAATATGCGGTCGGATGAATCGCAGGCCTCCGCAAACTTGCGCATCACGAAAGGCAGTTCGTTTTTCCCCTTCACGTCGTAGGCAATACGCATACTGATTCGCGCATAGCGATGTTTCTGCAAGATAGGCTCAAGTTCCTTGGCAAGATTGTGTTTTTGGATGCTGTCCTGAACCTGCTCAATGGAGAGTGACGCCCAACGCTTGTACTTCGTTGATTTGATGTCGGTCACGAAATCGTCCCAATTATAATCGGCAACTATTTCAGTCTCAATGGAATCGGCCTGGCGCTTGCGCAATGCGCTGACAATGCTTTCGGCTCGTCGGCGTTGCAAGTTGCGGTTGACAGAATCGCTTCCCTCAACTGACGAATATGCGGTTATTTTCAAATCGACTATGAAAAAATCAGGCTGGTTCAACGCCTCCAAAAACGGCTCAATATCAGCCACATCATAGTCGGACTTATTGCCTTTGAACGGTATCACAAATTCAAGATTCGCGCTGTCGGGCACTGGCTTGTAATGGAAATGCGAATTGATGGAAATGGTGTCGGCAAGCAAGCGGACATTGTTCTTGTAAGTGCCTTTAATAGGATGAATAAACGTCTTTGGCACGCTTGTGCATACCGAACCATCCTGAACAATGAGAAGGTTTATCTCGCTGTTGTCCATATCGACCAATTCGGGCAAATCGGCAATTTTAGCCTTGAAAGCCTTTGGATTGTCTGGATTCTGCGCAATGTTCTTCTTCAGGATCTTCTTCATCTTGAACGGCTTTGACAGCACACCGCGGTTGAAACGGTTGTAGTCGATAATGTTGCGTTCAAAATTGCAGTCATATTGTTCCTTTTGCAGAATATCGAGAGCCAATGCGTCGTTTTTCTCGCGAAGGATTTTCTGCAATGGCTTGACACTTTCAAGGTCGATGAAAACCTCGCGATCTTCAACCACAATGGCATCGCGCAACTCGTGCAGATTGGTCATTCGGTTGATGCGCTTGCACACTTCAGGGTCGTAATCATCAAGGCCGTTATTTTTGACAGAGTACGGAACTTTCAACTTGTCGCGACTGCGCATTCCATCGTTGAAAGAGCGGAAATTGCCCAATTCCACCGACACGAAAACCCGCTTGCCTTCAAAATCGATATGCGACGACACACCTATATATTGATAGTTCACGCTCTCGAACATTGACGCCGAACGGCTGTTCGACATCCAACGGAACACCAATTCTTCGGCCATCTTGAAATACGTATATGCGACCTTGTTCTTGAATACATTAATTTTTGCCGTCAATTCCGCAATCTCGTTTGAACCGCCATAGGCCTGCAAACGGTCGCCGACAGGAGTTTTCAGTTTTGCGTTTGCGTCTTCGTCGGCCATCATAGCCATATACTCCGACTGCTCGTTGGCCACGGTGAACATAAGTTGGCGATATTGCAACGGCTCGCAATCGCGCTCGGCAAGCACATAGTTAAGCTGGTCTATAATGATGCTGTCGAGAAGCGCAGGATGAAAGTTGTCGGGTTCGATGGTTGCGGTGGCGGGTATAGGCTCTTCGTTGATAATGTACACTTTTCTGTCGACACGTTGTTGCGAGATTCCCGCCAACGGCAAACAAGCCAACACCCAAAAGCACAAGGCCAAACGTTTAAACATCAGATTCTTTTTTCCTAAAAACCGACAAATTTACAAAATATTGTCCACTCCGCTGATTTATGGGTTGTTTTTGCGCATTTTAGGGTCGACGGCGCATATCGACGCCAACCGTTCGACAAACTGTTTTTCGCTAGGATGCTTCTCGTACATATACAACAGCATCTCGTCTTGCGCTTCGCGCGACTGACGCAATATAGAAAGCGATGTGGTTATAAGCCCTTGGCTGTAACGGTGCCGTTGCATCTGGTCGAGCAACGCCAACTCTTTGGGCGACAATCTGTTCATATTGCCATTCATTGTCATTTGCCGATTTTTTTTGACAATGCAAAACTACAAAACGCATCAACATTTTCATTACGCGGGCTTTCATAAAATCACCTATTGCTGAACTTTTTCAAAATCACTGCAAGGCAATTTATTGAAATCGCATTTATGCAAAAAGCCGAATTAATTAGGCGATTTGCATAGATTTTTATGCAGAAATACGAATCAATTATAATAATTGCATAACTTTTTATGCAAATCAACGAATTGTTTTTATCTTTGCAAAAAAGAAACAGTTATGGTAGAACGCGATATCCTGTCGAAAGTCAATTATATGGCGACAAAATTTCCCGTAATCACACTTACGGGAACAAGGCAATGCGGTAAATCATCGTTTCTGAAAAACTGCTTTCAGGACTACCAATACATATCACTCGAAGACCCCGACATTCGCCAATTCGCGATAGACGACCCACGCGGTTTCCTAAACAATTTTGGAGACCACACCATAATAGACGAGGCCCAATATGCACCCAAGCTGTTTTCGTACATACAGACGAAAGTTGACAGCAAGAACGAATGCGGAATGTTCATCTTGTCTGGTTCGCACAATTTCCTGCTTATGGAAAGCATAACGCAAAGCCTTGCTGGACGATGCGCCGTGATGAAAATGGCGCCATTTTCCATATCCGAACTAGCGAAATCGAAAATGTTGCCTGACAGTTTGAGCAAATGGCTGTTTACTGGCGGGTATCCACGCATCTACGACAAGCAGATACCACCCGCCGACTATTTCCCAAGTTACATTCAAACCTACATTGAACGCGATGTGAGGATGATGCGCAACATTGGCGACTTATCGACATTCATAAGATTCCTGAAATTGTGTGCTGGCAGAATCGGACAGTTGCTCAACATCGCGTCATTAGCCAACGAATGCGGAATATCGACAGAAACGGCATCTGCCTGGCTTTCAATCCTGGAGGCTAGTTATGTAGTGTATCTGCTTAAGCCTTATTACAAAAACTACAACAAGCGTCTGGTAAAATCGGCGAAACTGTACTTTTACGATACTGGACTCGCATCCGCACTATCGGGCTTGACAAATGCCGAGCAAATGTCGACTCATTATATGAGAGGCGAAATGTTCGAAAATATGGTTGTGGCTGAATGCCTGAAATCGGCATATGCGAAAGGCATCGACCCACAAATGTATTACTGGCGCGATAGCAACCAAAATGAAGTTGACCTGCTAATTGAAAACGGGCAAAAACTGCAGGCTTTCGAGATTAAATCGAGCGAGACGATGAACAGCGATTTTTTCAAAGGGCTGAAGACATTCCGAAAAATATCAGGATTGACCGCTGACGACACATCGGTGATATATGGAGGCGACTTGTGCCTGTCAACAACCGACGGCAAATACATAAGTTGGCGCAACATTCCCAACATAATCATATAGGCAATCAAAAGCACCGACATTTTTCATACCTTTATTGACCTAAAGAAGAAAGTGTGCATCGATGTCACTTACAGAAAGTACGAATCGGCGGAACCGACTGCGCACAATGGGCTTGAGCCTTATTGCATCAAACTGTCGAAACAGCGCTGGTATATGCTTGCCCACAGCGCGCCAAACGGCCAAACGCCGAACAAAGACTTTGCCATCTATTCGTTTGACCGCATAGTTGACATCAAGTTGACTGACAACAAATTCGACATTGACGCTGATTTTGACGCAAAGTCGTTCTTCGACGAATGCTATGGCGTTGTAATAGGCGACGGCACACCTGCGCAACGCGTGGTGATACGCGCCTACGGAGTATTGCCGTCATACCTGCGAGACCTTCCGATACACACGTCGCAAGAAGAGATTGCCCACGGCGACGGGTACGCCGACTATGCCTACTACCTCCGCCCAACAGCCGATTTCATAGGATACCTTATGAGTTGGGGCGACAACCTGAAAGTGCTTGAACCGCAAACCCTTGCCGACAACATAAAGGGGAAACTGCACGATGCCTGCAAAAGGTACGACGACTGACAAATCATCAACTGAACAACACCGACAGGTCAGCGACAAGGGATGCAAGGTGTGATGCACATTTATTCAAGCATTTGCGCCACAATGGTTGCCTTGCACATTTGACGATGCCCTACATTCATTTGTATGGATCACCATTCTTTAGATATTCGATTGACGGCCATAGTTCATCGCTGACGCACGCAACTCGTAATTAACTGTATTTTAAAATAATGATACAAACTATTATAAGAGATTTGAGAATTTTCCAAAAGAGATTTGAGAATTTTTCAAGAGAGATTTGAGAATTTCCAAAGAGAGATTTGTGAATTTTCAAAGAGAGATTTGAGAATTTTCAGCAAAAGATTTGAGAATTAATTGCAACATCTGTACACAAATGCAGGTTCCGTCTAAAAAAATCTACTTTTTCTACAAAATCCCTCAACCTCTCCCACGATTTGAGACACCACACTCCTACTTTTGATAACGTGAATCAGAAGAAAAGAAAGTTGAACTAAAAAATTCGTGGTTATGAAAGCAAAGAAGCAATTTTTCAAGGAGTGCCATCTGGCAGGCCGTCAGTATTACGATGTCGATGAAGTTTGGAACGAATTGGCCATTGGCACAAAACTAAATCTTGAATACGACGAAGAAAACCGCCACGACGACAACGCCGTGGCCGTGACCTACCGACGCAAGGGCAAAGACGGCGACGGCGAAAAATTTATACTGGGCTACATTCCGCGTAGCGACAACTTCGAAATAGCCCAACTGCTCAAGATGAACTGGGAGCCCTTCGTGTGTCGCATAAGCAAGATAACTCCCGACAATCACTACAACGACCAAATCCGCTTGACAATTTGCGTAAAGCCTAATTTATAAGAAAAGGCATAGCCTTTACGACAACTCGTCCAACCATTATCCGCAAGGAAATGTGGACGAGTTTCGTTTTTTATGACTAATCCCATTTTTTACATCATTCCTTTAGCCATACAAAATTGCATTTAAAGCGAAAAAAGGTATTTTTGCGCTCTTGATAAAAATCTTCGATTATGAACGTATCTTATAATTGGCTTAAGCAATACATCAACACCGACCTGAACCCGCAAGAAGTTGCCGAGAAACTTACAAGCATAGGTCTTGAAGTTGATAGCATCAGTGAATATCAATCTGTCAAAGGCGGACTAAAAGGATTGGTTGTAGGCGAAGTGAAGACTTGCATACCACACCCCGACTCCGACCATATGCACATCACAACTGTTGATGTCGGCACAGGCGAAATATTGACAATTGTATGCGGTGCGCCAAACGTAGCAACAGGCCAAAAAGTGATAGTCGCAACCATAGGCACAGTGCTCTACGACGGCGACAAGGAATTCACCATCAAGAAATCGAAATTGCGCGGAATAGACTCATTCGGTATGCTTTGTGCCGAAGATGAAATTGGCGTAGGGACATCACACGACGGCATCATCGTACTTCCAAACGACATAAAAATTGGCACACCTGCCTCCGAATATTTCAATGTAGAGAACGATACAATAATAGAGGTCGACATAACCCCTAACCGCGTCGATGCCGTGTCGCACATTGGCGTGGCACGCGATTTGGCACTGGCGCTTGGCACCAAATACACCGTTCCAAGTGTCGACGAGTTCAAGACCGACAACAACAGCCGTCCAATCGGCGTTGAAATTGAAGAGAAGAACGGATGCTTCCGCTATGCAGGCGTAACCATAACAGGCATCAAGATTGCACCATCGCCAAAATGGCTACAGGACCGCCTGAAGGCCATCGGGCTTAACCCAATCAACAATGTTGTCGATGTATCGAACTTCATACTGCACGAGTTCGGGCAACCGCTCCACACCTTCGATGCCGACCAAATTGCAGGCGACAAGGTGATTGTGAAGACGATGCCCGCAGGAACCAAGTTCACCACACTCGACGGAGTTGAGCGCTCGCTTGACGCAAAAGACCTGATGATTTGCAACGCAAACGAGCCAATGTGCATCGCAGGCGTATTCGGCGGACTGAAGTCGGGCATCAGCGACAATACAACGTCAGTGTTCATCGAAAGCGCATACTTCAACCCTGTATATGTGCGCAAGACAGCACGCCGTCACGATTTGCACACCGAGGCCTCGTTCATTTTCGAGCGCGGTGTCGATCCGAACATAACCATCACCGCACTTAAACGCGCATCACTATTGATAAAAGAGACTGCAGGCGGGCAAATAAGTTCCGACATAATCGACATCTATCCTGAACCCGTAAAACCATTCGACATCACAGTACGCTACGCTCAGATAAACAGACTGATTGGCGAGGATATTCCAAAAGATTTTGTCAAAAAAGTGATAAAAGGAATGGAAGCCGAAATTGTTTCAGAAAACAACGACGAACTGCATATTCTGGTTCCGCCATACCGTGTCGATGTTCAGCGCGAGTGCGACGTAATTGAGGACATTCTGCGCATCTACGGCTACAACACCGTAAAAATAAGCGAGAATGTAAACTCGACATTGGCCTACGAGCCAAAGCCAAACGTCACCAAGATGCGCAACCTGATAGCAGAATCACTTGTTGGCGCAGGATATAACGAGATAATGTGCAACTCGCTGACCAAAGGCGCATATTATGTTGACAATGACGCACATAACGAAGCAAATTCCGTAAAGATACTGAATCCGCTTAGCCAAGAACTGAACGTTATGCGCCAAACACTGCTTTACGGGGCACTCGAAACCGTGGCATTCAACACCAACCGTCAGAACAGCGACCTGAAACTGTTCGAGTTCGGCAACTGCTACTACTACAACCCGACAGAAAGCGAGAATCCGCACGACGCATACAGCGAATCGGAGAAACTGAGCCTTTTGGCAACAGGATTCGCAAATGGCGAATCGTGGACAGCAAAACAGTCGCAGGCAAGTTTCTACGGCATAAAGGCAATGGTTGAGCAGATTTTGGACAAACTCGGCATCGACCTTAAAAAAGTCAGCCAGGAAACATTCTCAAACACCATATTCAGCGAAGGCCTGCGTCTCATATACGCACAAAAGACCATTGCCAAACTTGGCATAATATCGAAAAAGGTCCGCAAAGGGAACGACATAAAGGCAGATGTCTATTTTGCAGAAATTGAATGGACTGCAGTAATGAAATCCATCAAAAAGCACAAGATAACATTCACCGAAATATCGAAATTCCCTGAAGTCCGTCGCGACCTTTCGCTTCTGATAGACAAGTCCGTAACGTTTGATGCGATAAAGAAGGTTGTCCAAAAAGCCGAGAAACGACTGATAAGGAACGTATCGCTATTTGACGTGTATGAAGGCGACAAGTTGGCCGAAGGCAAGAAATCATACGCCATCAGCATCATTCTGCAAGACGAGGAGAAAACTCTGAACGACAAGCAGATTGACAAGATAATGGAGCAAATCATAAAATCACTTGACAACGAGATTGGCGCAAAAATCAGATAAAGTGGATTCAACCTCAAAAATAGAAATCATTCAGGGCGACATCACAGAACTCAGTATAGACGCAATAGTGAACGCCGCCAACAACTCGCTTCTGGGCGGAGGTGGCGTCGATGGTGCAATACACAGGGCCGCAGGTCCGCAACTGGTTGAAGAATGCGCCAAACTGAATGGTTGCCATACAGGCGATGCCAAAATAACCAAGGGCTACAACCTGCCTGCCAAATTTGTGATACACACGGTAGGTCCAGTATGGTTCGGTGGCAATGACGGAGAGCCTCAGAAACTTGCCAACTGCTACAAGAAATCGATGTTTCTTGCCAACGAGAACCACTTACAAACGGTGGCTTTTCCCGCAATTAGCACTGGTGTGTACGGCTATCCAAAAGAGCCCGCCGCACAAATAGCAATAAATCAAGTCATTGAATGTCTCGAAAAATATCCCGACATCAAAAAGGTAACTTTTGTTCTTTTTGACAAAGAAAATTTCGATATTTACACATCATTTTTATCGAAACTAAAATAAAGGAATCTTGAACTCTCTAAAATTTGATAGTACAGAAGATACGCCTGAGGTAATGATAGATGCCGACTTGTGCATTTTCATCATTAGCGGTTGCTCCACCCCAGAGAACGCACTTGCGACATACAAACCTGTAATAGAATGGATTGCCTCGCCAGAATGCGAGCTCGACAATTGTCAGTGCAAATTTTTCTTCAAATACTTGAGTTCGGCATCACACCATCTGGTATTCGAAATTCTGACCCAGCTCAACAAACTATACACTTTGGGAAGAAACTTGTCTGTTGAATGGAGTTACGAGAAGATAGATGAAGATATGTTGCGTTTGGGACTTGACTTTGCATCCATATTGAGCATACCTTTCGAATTTACGGCAAAAAGTTAATTTCAAATGAGTCTGCTGATTATTGCAGTCACTTTTATTGTATCGTATTTTGCATTTCAACACCAGGAATTACTATTTAAATACGATTTCAATCCATACCAGATTGTCCACCGCAACCAATGGTACCGCCTTGTCACACACGCCTTCTTGCACGCCGACTGGACTCATCTGATTGTCAATATGCTGGTATTCTGGTCGTTTGCCGATGTGGCAAGTTACTATTTTGAATTTCTGTTCAGTCAAAATGCCACATTGCTGTTATTGGGGCTTTACTTCGGCGGTGTGGTTGTCTCGTGCATCTACTCGCTAATCAAGCAGAAAGACAACTACAACTATAGCGCGATAGGAGCATCTGGTGGCGTAGCGGCCGTAACGTTCGCCTGCATCCTTTTCGACCCGCTGGGAAAAATTCTGTTCTTTGGCGTGATACCGATTCCAGGCATTCTTTTCGGCATCATCTACCTTGCCTACTCGTACTATATGGGCAAACGCGGGATGGACAACGTAGCACACGACGCGCACTTTTACGGAGCAGTATTCGGTTTCATCTACCCTATTCTGTTCCGCCCCGATATGCTTATGCATTTCATAGAAAGACTAGTGCCATAACGAGTGAATTGACGCAAAAGCAGACTAAGACGTGTACATTTCGGTAAACCAATCGTTTGTAAAAGAAGAGGATGCACAAATAAGCATCATGCCGTGGCATCTGCAAATGCAAGGGTGCATCCTGACCGAGCACATACGAGCCAACGCAGCCAAGTCCCTGCTAACCGACAAGCATTTTGACATAATAGCCGAAAATGCAAAACTGCTGAAATTTGACTTGCCAAAATATTTCACGGTCGATTTTCTGACATCGCAAATTGCGGGCGTGCTGACGCGCAACAAACAATATCAAGCGGCAGATGTTCAAATCACCATGACAAGAGACCTTGCATCTGGCAAAATCGAGATAGTCATCAATAGCCGCAACGCAGGAGACGGTCCATACGAACAAAACAGGCAAGGCTTGATGATTGACGTCTTTTCCGAAGCATACGTAACCACGCACAGGCCAAGCCAGCTCGACCAGCACTGCAATCTTGTAGGCTCAATGGCAAAAGCGACCGCCATCGGCAAGCGCCTCGACGACATGCTGCTGATAACAGAGCAAGGGTTCATTGTGGGAGCGACACAAGCAAACTTTTTTGCGATAAAGGGAGATAAGCTTCTGACACCGCCACTCGAACTGGGCGCGAGGCATGACGTTCTTTCCGACCTGGTAATAAGCTCAGCACAGCAGATTGGATTCAAAGTCGACTGCGAAGCCCTGATCATGGCAGAAGACCTGCTATCGCTTGAAGAAGTGTTTTTATGCGACACTGCCAATGGATTACAATGGGTATCGGGATTCAAGAATCACCGCTACATTCACAAAGACTCTAAACGCATAAATGAAGCATTGAACAAATGCCTGTTTGCGTAAAAAAGCACCCTTTCATCAACTAAAACCTTAACTTCAGGAAAAGTTTCAGGTAACTTGCAAAAAATAAACAGATAAGAGCCCTTTACATTTCTGTCAAATGTAAAGAAATTGTATGTTTGCAGATAGTACTCACTAAAAACGGAAACAAAGTGCGCAAAACCATCAACCTGGCACTATTAGCCATCATATTAATATCATTTTCAAGCTGTTGCGTCAAATACAAGAATCTAGTCTACATTCAAGACAAATACGCAAGCTCATCCGATACAATCTCCACATCAAAGAATCAGGAAATAATACTTCGCACAGGCGACAACCTATACATAAACCTGATTGGCGCAAACATTGAGGAACTAGGCATATACTACCGCGATGTAAGGAGCAGCGCCTACCGCGACATGCTGGCACTTCAAGGCTACATGATCGACCCTGAAGGCAACATCAACTTTCCAATGATAGGCAAGACTCAGCTTGCCGGCCTGACAATAAAGGAAGCACGCGACCTAGTGCAAAAAAAGATTGACGAATTCATAGCAAACGTGGTTGTCGATATCCGCTTGCTAAACTACAAGATTACTGTCTTAGGTGAAGTCTCAAGGCCAGGCACCTACACCTTTGACCAACGAGAGGTGAACCTGCTAGATGCGTTAGGCGCAGCCGGCGACTGCAATCCAAATGCAGACCGACGCCACGTGATTGTTCTCAGAAAGGACGCGACCAACACAAAAGCGGAGACACTCAATCTGCTAAGTTCCGAATTCATAGCAAACCCATATTTCTGGCTCAAGCCGAACGATGTAATCTACGTAAAACCTACACGATCAAAAACGGTGTCGGCAAATTCGCCACTACTTAGCGTAATACTGTCATCGCTTTCAGTCACAGCCACACTCATACTCTACATAAGCTATCTTAAATAACTGAACATGAACAACAAGCAAAATAGTCAGCCACAACAGGAGGACAATATCGACATAAAGAAATACCTGCAAATTGGACTTAAAAACTGGCATTGGTTTGTACTATCGTGCGTCATATGCCTGACCATAGCCTGGATTGTAAATAGGTACACACAACCCGTATTTCAGGTAAGCACGACAATATTGGTAAACGAAGACAACGAAAAGAAATCAATAAAGTCGGGAAGCGAGATGATTCAAACGCTAAACATGCTTGGCGCTGGCGTAAATCTGCAAAACCAAATAGGGCTGTTGCAATCGTACCTGCTGAACGAACAGGCTGTTTCCGAACTTGAGTTGGGCGTTGGGTACCACCGCATTGGTCGCGTGCATACCATTGAGATGTACTTGCCTGCCGAGCTGAAAATAACAATCGACACAAGCCACGTACAAGATTTTTCAACCATGTTCTACCTCGAGATTCTGTCTCGCGAAAAATTTCTGCTGAAAAACGAAAAATACGGAATAAACAAAGAGATGCGCTTTGGCGACACATACGAAGATGATTTCTACAAATTTACGGTGGATGTCCGTGACCCAAACTACGAGCCGGAACTAGACGATTTGGGCAAGGAAAAATTTCCGAAGTACAACATTTCGTTCAACCCACAAAGCGCACTGATCAACAACTACAAAAGCAAAATCAAGATAGAGCAGACCGACCTGAAAAGCACTATTTTGAAAATAACGTCAACCGGATATGTCCCAAATGAGGTGTGCGACTACCTGAACAAGCTGACCGAAGTCTATATCAGGTATGGACTAAACCAAAAGAACAACATCATCCTGAACACCATAAAATTCATCGATGAACAGATAAACTCAATTGTCGATTCACTCGATGTAACAGGAGGCTCTCTGCAGGACTTCCGCACGAACAACATGATTATCAACATAAATCAGGAAGGGCAACTGCTATACAAGCAATACGAGGATTTGAACACCCAAAAGGCAGAGCTGATGGTTGAACAGAAATATTACGATTACATAACCAACTACCTGAACGACAAGCAGGACGGTCAAGCTGTAATTGTCCCAACCGCCGTAGGAATCCATGACCAACTGCTGATAAACTTCATCATGCGGCTCAACACCCTGAACGAGGAACAAATGGCACTAAAGGCCCAATCAGTAAAGTCGAACCCGAAACTTGACCTAATCAATTCCCAAATAGATGGTCTAAAGCTGCTGATATCGGAAAACGTGAACAACCTGACCAAGACCAACTCCATTGCCATCAAGGATATTGACGGCAGGATTGTCGAGATAAGCAAACAGATTGAGAAACTGCCGTCGAACGAAAGGCAACTGATGAACATCCACCGCAAGTTCGACATCAATGACCAAATTTACACATACTTACTTGAAAAACGCGCCGAAGCCGGGCTAAAGCAAGCCGCAAACACTTCTGATGCACAAATACTTGACTATGCACGTCCTGAACAGGCGCAAAAGATTTCACCCAAGACAAAGATAAACTATGCCATTGCCCTGATAATGGGACTGGCAATACCTGTCGGAATCATCATTTTAGTCAGCTTCTTCAATAACAAGATAATATGTCGCAAAGACATTGAAGACCACACAGATGCTCCTATTTTGGGCACTATCGGGCACAATGAGGACAGCTCGGAGCTCATCATCTTCGACAAGCCACGTTCCATAATAGCAGAATCATTCAGAACCATAAAGACAAACATTCAATACCTACTATTGAATGATGGGTCAAAGACCATAGCAGTGACATCGACTCTCAGTGGCGAGGGAAAATCGTTCTGTGCCAGCAACTTAGCTTCAATAATGGCAATGACTAACAAGAAGACACTTCTTTTGGGTTTGGACTTGCGCAAGCCACAAATCCACAAGATTTTCAACACTGGCAACAGCACAGGAATATCGACATTCCTCATCGGGAAATGCTCCATTGAGGACATCATCAAGGAGTCGGGACACCCTAACTTATGGATAGCTTCAGCCGGCCCAGTTCCGCCAAACCCTGCCCAACTGATTGAATCCGAAGGAATGGCCAAGCTGTTCAAATATGCAAAGGAGAACTTCGACTTCATCATTGTCGACACCCCCCCTATCGCATTGGTCTCAGATGCCTTGCTGCTATCGAAATATGCCGACACAAACATCTTCGTAATGCGGCTGGGCTACAGCTTCATCAATTCGCTCGACGTCATCAATGACCTAAACAAGAACAAGAACGTTCCTGACTTCAACATTCTAATAAACGATGCGCCATTGAGCAGCCACTATGGCTATGGGCACCACTACGGGCATGGATATGGCTACGGGTACTATGGACACGGACACAGCCACAAGCATACATATGGAACAGGCTACTACTCCGACATTGACAAGCCAGAAAGCCTATCGTTCACAAAACGCCTGCTTCTCTTTATGAAACCGAACAACATCTTCAAACTATAACGATGCTTGCCACACTGATACTGACACTTGCCATTGTAGGCTTAGCTGTAATTGGGCTATGTTTCAACATCTTATTCAGGAAAAAGAGTTTTCCCGAAACACATGTCGGGCACAACAAAGAGATGAAAAAGCGAGGAATCATGTGCGTAAAGTCGATGGACGCACTTGAACAAAAAAAGGCTTGGGCCGAAAAAAACGGGAAGTACTCGAACCTGAAGCTGGACACTGGGAACAAAGAACAACCATAACACGACAAAAAATGAATACCACCAAACACACAATTGCAAAACTATTGGCAATAGCTCTGCCAATGATTGCAACCACGCAATCTATCGCACAGGAGCCCAACAGACTCGATACCGTCTATGGATTCGAGATGAAAGTCGACCTGAAGGCGACACCAGTAAAAGACCAATACAAATCTAGCACTTGTTGGGCCTTTTCTGGCTTATCCTTTATTGAATCAGAACTTTTGCGCATAGGGAAGGGCGAATTCGACCTTTCAGAAATGTTTATCGTAAACAAGGACTACCACGTCCGTGCCATAGACTACGTCAGATGGAACGGAGCAAAAAAATTCAGCGCAGGTTCTGAAGGCGGAAATGTATTCAATCGCATCAAAGAGTTCGGAGTTCTTCCACAATCGGTTTACGCAGGCTTGAACTACGGCTCAGACAAACACAAAAACAATGAGATGGACGCCGCACTAAAAAGCTACATTCAGTCCATAAACACGAACAGGAACGGCAATCTGTCAACCGCATGGATGAACGGATTCGACGGGATTCTGGAATCATACCTTGGAAAAGTTCCTGAAACATTCGAATACGATGGAAAGAAATACACGCCAGAAGAATTCCGAAACAGTCTCGGGCTAAATTTCGACGACTACATTGAAATCACGTCATACACTCACCATCCGCTATATAGCAGTTTCATCGTTGAAGTCGAAGACAACTGGGAGCTTGACAAAGCATACAATGTAAGTATTGACGAATTGGCAGAAATAGCATTCTACTCACTCGACAAAGGATATACAATTCTATGGGGTGGCGATGTAAGTGAAACCGGATTCTCATGGGAAAACGGGATTGCAGTTGTGCCACAAGAAGAGCAGGAAACCGGAGAAGGGACAGACCGCGACCGATTTGGGCAAGGCAAAGACAGCATCAATGCTGTATTGTTCCAAGACCTTGTTCCTGAAAAGAACATAACTGCAGAGATGCGCCAAATAGGCTTCGACAACCGTGAAACCACCGATGACCATGGCATGCACATCACCGGATACCTGACCGACAAGAACGGCACGCGCTACTTCAAGGTCAAGAATTCATGGAACGTGACAAATCCTTATAAAGGATACATATACATGTCAGAAAACTATTATCGCTACAAGACAATGACAATTTTTGTACACAAGAATGCCATTCCTAACGATATCAAAAAGAAACTAAAACTGTAAAATGTCATTACTATCAATAACTTGGAATCCCGATCCTATCTGGTTCAGTATCGGAAGCATAAATTTCAGGTACTATTCCATACTTTACGTAACAGGTCTCGTATTTGCCTATCTTATAATCAACAAATTGGTTATGCGAGAAGGCAAGGAACGCGACTTTGTCGACAAGTTCGCTTGGTTTGTAATCATAGGCTTGATAATTGGCGCCCGATTAGGCCACTGCCTGTTCTACGAGCCTGGCTACTACCTGCACCATATTGTCGAAATGCTACTGCCTATCAAGGAAATGCCGACAGGTGGATATAAATTTATTGGGTATCAAGGACTAGCAAGCCACGGTGGTGCAATAGGCGTCCTTCTTGGACTTTTCCTTTTCTGCCGGAAGTACAAGGTTAAATACCTATGGATGGCCGACAAGATGGTCATACCAGTACCACTGACCGCCGCTTGCATAAGATTTGGCAACTTCATGAACTCCGAAATAATCGGGCGTCCGACCAATTCCGACTGGGGCGTGATTTTTGAGCGCGTAGACATGTTGCCTCGCCATCCGTCACAATTATATGAAGCAATCTGCTATCTGCTAATCTTCGGAATCATGATTTGGTACTACCGCAAGAATTTCCCAAAACTTTACGACGGGAAAATTTTCGGTTTGTTCCTGATGCTAATGTTTATTGCACGATTCATCATTGAATTTGGCAAGGAAGTTCAAGAATCGTTCGAAGAGTCATTGGCTCTCGACATGGGACAATTGCTGAGCATACCTTTCATAATTCTCGGCATTTGGCTCTTTTTCTTCAGGAAATCAGAAATCAGCACCACGCAAGCCCCAAAAGCAAAAAAGTGATTACATAAAGATGAGAAAATCTGCATTGATATCGATTTCCATGCTTTTGACCATGCTAAGCCTTGCCGCAAAAGGCGAGACTCCAGTACCCATATATGGGAAGCTATCAGTGCAGGGCACACAAATTGTCGACACCAGCGGAAACTCCCGAACACTGCGAGGTGTCAGTTTTGGTTGGCACAACTGGCATACACGTTTCTACAATGCGGAAACCGTAAAATGGCTAAAAGACGACTGGCACTGCACCGTGGTACGCGCCGCCATGGGCATTGAACCTTGGGACGGCTACCTTGCCAATCCTGACAGCTCGAAAGCCACAATAGAAAAAGTCATCAAAGGCGCCATCGACGAAGGCATATATGTAATAGTCGATTGGCACAGCCACGGCTTGCACACTAACGAAGCAAAGCGATTTTTTGGCGAAATGGCCAGCAAATATGCAGATTGCCCGAACATAATCTGGGAGCTGTACAATGAACCCATAAACCAATCGTGGGATAACCTGAAGCAGCATTTTTCGGCAATAATCGACACTATACGCACACACTGCACAGACAACATCATACTTGTCGGGAATCCTCACTGGAACCAAGACATACACATTGTCGCCGATTCGCCACTAAATGGATACGACAACATAATGTACACCATGCATTTCTATGCAGGCACGCACCGTCAGGAACTGCGTGACAGATGCAACTACGCATTAAGCAAAGGCATACCGATTTTCATCTCGGAATGTGGCAGTTCCGAAGCAAGTGGCAATGGCAACATCGACATTGAACAATGGAACACTTGGATAGACTGGTGCGAGCTAAACGACATCAGCTGGGTACAATGGCACATTGCCGACAAGGACGAATCAAGCGCCATGCTGAAGCCGGGAGCTCAAAGCCTTGGCAATTGGGCAGAATCAGCATTGTCCAAAAGCGGGGTACTTACAAGAGACAAACTATTGGAACTGAACAAATAACACAACTAAAACACTAACAAAATGGCTAAAGAAATTCTTTACATCGATCTAAACTACATTCATCGCGTATTATCACCCAAAGTCAGATTTGTGACAATGGGTTCGGGCTCAATCATTCTAGCTGTAGGCATATGGTGCACAGTTTCTTGTGGCAACAGCATTCCCGCCCTTATAAGCGGGCTGGCCAACATTATTGTAGGCGGACTTGCATTTCTCTTTTCACAACGCCAAGTACCAATTTTCGCAAAAAAGTTCATCAGGCTTTCTGAAAATTCCATCAAAATCAGAAACACATGGTTCTTCCCGCGCAACAAATTCGTTTGGGACGACATTGAAAAGATAGAAATAACTAGAGAAACCCTAAGCATCACCTCAGATTATTCAAGCAAGACAAAATTTTTCGACCTCATGGGTGTGTCGTACGATGATTACAACGTGCTGCACAAAGCCATTGTCGACATTTGCCTTGAACGGAATATCGACATGATATAATTGGCAAATCCACTAACTGTTTAGCCAATGATATTCTATTTCTCCGGGACCGACAACTCGCTTTGGGTGACAAAGACGATATCTAGCGATTTTGGCGACAGCAAATTGATAGAAATAGGATCTGCCGTTGTCAGTGGCGCATACACGTACAACATCGACAGCGATGAACGCATCGGATTCATTTTTCCAGTCCACTCGTGGGGCATTCCATGGATTGTCAGAAAATTCATAAATGCACTTGTCGTCAATGGATACGGCGAGCAGATGATTTACTGCATACTGACCTGTGGCGATGATTGCGGACTGACTAACAAGATGTTCATAAAGCTGATGCAGGGAAAAGGCTGGGAATGCAGGCACATATATGCAGTCCAAATGCCAAACACATACGTCGTCTTCCCTGGATTCGACACCGATTCGGCAGAACTCGAGCAAAGCAAGAAGGACAATGCCAAGATACTTCTGCCGAAAATCGCATCCGCCATCAAAAGCGACGCTCCATTTGACTGCTATCTGCAAAAAGGCCTGCCATTCCTTAAATCGAGAATAATATACCCGCTATTCTGCAGGTTCAAGATGAGCAGCAAGCCTTTCCACTCAACCAAACGCTGCAATGGATGCGGATTGTGCGCAAAGCGATGCCCAACCCACAACATAACAATCGTTGACGGGCATCCGCAATGGGGCGATTGCTGCACGCAATGCCTATCGTGCCTCCACCACTGTCCCACCGAATCAATAGAATACGGCAAGCAATCGGTTGGAAAAGGACGGTATTACTACTACAAACGGAAGTGAACCATAACACAAAAAAACGGCAAGCCAAACGACTTGCCGTTTTCCATGCGTTCCGCTGAATTATAATTCGTTCAGATATCCTTCAAACTCGCCTTCGACATCGACATCGCGCCTTGTCTCAAATTTGAAATCAATCGTATACATTCCTCCGCGGGCCTTATCAATAGTGATTTTTCCGCTTTTGGCCTTAAATTCCGATTTCGAGCTGAAATCGTAATCGTCGTCAGGATTGGTATCGCCATAATACAGCACGGCGCAACCTCCAACCTTGAACGTTCCTTCCTGCGGATGGTCGGCTCCCGTGATTATCGCCGAGATAAAGTACCCTTTGCCCCTAAATTCATCAGAATCGGCATTATATCTGATACCTGGCGACAAAAGATACAGCTGGTATGCTGTCTCACCCTTATAATCAAGGCTATAGAAATAAGCATCTTCATCAAAGTCATACCAATGACCGTCAATCTTGAATTCATTTTCAAAATCATCGTCTTCAGCGTTGAATGTTATCTCACAGCTGGCAACCGACAACGTAATGGCCAATAGGCCGAACAATCTAGCAAGTGATTTCATATTCATTAGATTTAGTTAATCTATTTGTTATTAAGTATCTTGTAGCGCGCAGTAGCCTTGCCCTTTACCATCGCGTTCAGCTTTCCCGACAATAGCCGGCGACGAATTGGCGATATGTGGTCGATGAACACCTTGCCGTCCAGATGATCGAGTTCGTGTTGCGAAATACGGGCACGCATTCCGTCCCAGACCTCATGGTGTTCGACAAAATTTTCATCCAAATACCTGATTTCCACTTTATCAGGGCGCCAAACATCTTCACTGATTCCTGGCAAGCTCAAACAACCCTCATTGAATTGCGTTTCTTCTTCTGTCGGGAAATCAAGAATTTCCGGATTTATGAGTGTGCGTTTGAAATCTTTGCAAGCAGGCTCATCATCGGCAAACGGGGTTGCATCGATAATGACCATACGAATGCTCTTGCCAACTTGTGGAGCGGCCAGTCCTACGCCTTCGGCCACTGCCAAAGTGTCGTACATGTCGGCAATCAACTGCTTCAGCCCTGGATAGTCTGGTGTCACAGGTTGCGCTTTCTTTCGCAATACAGGATTGCCGTAAATTGTAATTGGTAGTATCATTTTCGTTGTTTTTGTTCCATATACGATTGCAAGATTATTGTAGCGCTGATTGTGTCAATCAAGGCTTTATCTTGCCTTTGTTTCTTTTTAAGTCCGCCGTCTATCATTGTCTGGAAGGCGATTTTTGACGTAAACCGCTCGTCAATCATTTCTATTGGAATATTGGGTATCTCAACTGATAGTTTCTTGACAAACGGATAAATATACTGCATTGATTCAGAATCAGTAGAATCGAGGTGCATTGCGTGACCGATTACGAACACATCAACAGGCTCCTTCTGCGTGTACTGTTTCAGAAAATCCATTAGTTCGGCTGTGGGGACCGTCTTCAGCCCCGTGGCAATAAGTTGCAAAATGTCGGTTACCGCCACTCCGCAACGTTTGCGTCCATAATCGATAGCAAGCAGTCGTCCCACTAAATTCCTGCTATTTGTTTGATTTCGGCCATAATGCGCTGTGCCAATGCGTCGGCTGACGATTCCGACTTACTCTCGGCATAAATGCGAATAATCGGTTCTGTGTTCGACTTGCGCAGATGCACCCATTCAGTAGGAAAATCTATCTTCACTCCGTCGATATCGTTGACACGCTCGTTCGCATATTTCTTCTTCATTTCCGCCAAAACAGCGTCAACATTTACCGCTGGCGTAAGTTGAATCTTGTTCTTTGAGATGAAATATGCTGGATATTTTGCCCTCAGTTCAGATGTCTTGACTTTGCTTTTTGCCAAATGGGACAGGAACAGGGCTATTCCGACCAATGCGTCACGGCCATAGTGCAATTCAGGATAGATGACTCCGCCATTGCCCTCTCCGCCTATCACTGCGCCGACTTCCTTCATCTTGGCAACGACATTGACCTCGCCTACCGCCGAAGCCGAATATTGTCCGCCGTGTTGTTCGGTAACGTCACGCAAGGCGCGGGTGCTCGACAAGTTCGAAACCGTATTGCCTTTCTTTTGGCTCAATATATAGTCGGAAACCGATACAAGCGTATATTCCTCGCCAAACATCGAACCGTCCTCGCAAACTATCGCCAAACGGTCGACATCAGGGTCGACCACGAAGCCTACATCGGCCTTATGCTCACGCATTGCCTCCGATATCTGTCCCAAATTTTCAGGAAGCGGTTCTGGTGTATGGAAGAAGTTGCCTGTGGGCTCGGTGTTCAAGCCTACGACATTTGTGACTCCCAATGCCTTGAACAAGTCGGGCAGGATTATTCCGCCGACTGAATTGATGGAGTCGAATACGACCTTGAAATTGGCCTTTCGTATTGCATCAACATCTACTGCAGGCAAATCGACCACCTGCTGTATATGTTTGGCATTCATATTTTTGTCTTCAGTGATAGTTCCAAGCGCATCAACCTGAGCAAAGGTATATAAACCCTTTTCGGCTATCTCCAACACCCTATTGCCCTCTACCGCGCTAAGGAATTCGCCGTTTCGGTTCAGCAACTTGAGTGCGTTCCATTGCTTCGGGTTGTGGCTGGCTGTCAGAATCAGGCCACCGTCGGCCTTATGGTTGATGACTGCCAACTCCGTGGTAGGCGTAGATGCGAAATCAAGATTGATGACATCCATTCCCATACTCATCAGCGTGCCGAGCACCAAATGCTCGACCATTGCGCCTGATATGCGTCCGTCGCGTCCGACGACAATGCGCAAGCGTGTTCCTGGCTTGTTTTGCTCCTTGACCCATTGCGAATATGATGCGGTGAACTTCACGATGTCGATTGGGCTCAAGCCCTCGCCCTCGTTGTCACCTATTGTTCCTCTAATTCCTGAAATTGATTTTATTAGGCTCATAATTGCTTATTTAAAAAGTAGTGCAAAAATAGGCTATTGGCTGAAAAGTTCTATACAAAGGACACTTTATTTAATTAGTTCCTCAATAAAATAATACAGCATAAGCCCCGAAGCCACCATTTTGACAATGACGCCTGCAAGTATCCCGATAAACGAGCCGAGTGCAGATCTCAATGCCTGGTCGGTTGCCACATTGCCCGTGTACTCACCAATAAATGCGCCGATAAACGGGAAAAGCACAATGCTTATCGGGCCAAAGAACATTCCGACAAAAAGCCCGATTGTGGCGCCCCAACTGCCACGCTTGGTTCCGCCAAATTTCTTTGTGCCTATGCTTGGGACTATGTAATCGAGCACCGTCACTGCCACCGCAAGCAAGGCCATTATCCACAAAAACGGTGCGCCGAAATCGCCCCACCTGGTAAACTGAAGCAACAACAACGACACAAAACTCAACGGCGGGCCTGGTATTACTGGGACTAAACACCCGACAATGCCTATGATTGCCGTAACTATGGCCAATATCAACAATATGTAATCCATAACTTTTTTTTTACAAAAATAAAAAACGGCACGACAAAATGCACTCTCACTGACGGTTGCGAAACTAAAATCGCCGTTCTGCATAGATGTATCGTCATTATCGTTTCTATCAATATTGTTGTTGAGAAAATAGATTTTGTCAATACATAGACTGCCCATTATTTTTGTGTGTCAAAAAAAATTTAGTATTAACCTTTTAAACTAGATGCGTTATGAAAAAGATTTCAGCATTACTTTCAGGAGTCCTGATTCTTATGGGACTTGAGTCTTGTTCAAATGCAATGACTCCATTGGACACCACCACCGTTGACGAGTTGGATATCAACCGCTATATGGGTATGTGGTATGAGATTGCACGTTTCGACCACTGTTTCGAACGGAACTTGACAGGCTGTACGGCCTACTACGAACTGCAAGACGACGGAAACGTCAAAGTGACAAATTCTGGCTACAAGGGGCACTTGGGTGGAAAATTCAAGCAGTCGGAAGGGAAAGTGCGCCGTTTGGACGATTCCAAGCCTGGACAACTTGAAGTGTCCTTTTTCTGGATATTCTACTCGCAGTACAACGTGCTGGAATTGGCTCCTGACTACCGCTACGCGCTTGTTGGAGGCAAAAACGACAAGTACCTGTGGATTTTAAGTCGTACACCTGTAATGGACAAAGCCGACATCGATTATTTGCTAGAAAAGGCTGTATGTCGCGGTTACGACATCAGCAAACTCATCTGGGTCGAGCATTAAGGACAGTGCCCTATCCACGGTGAAACTCACACAAACTGAGTTCCATCCATAAAGAGTTCGGACTTGAAATGAATGTTTCAGGCCCGTTTTTTTGTCTTCACCCATACGCACAAACAGGTTCGTTTTTATAGATATCGGGATTAATACATTCGATTTTCATCGCGACACAGCATCACTTATCTTTGTAATACTCAATTAGTCATACATAAGGGACAACAACGAATTGGACCCGAAATGGCAACTGAGAAACGATATTATTAACAATTTAAAAAATTGCATTATGAGAAGCATTACAACTTTAAATTTGCAGTACGCCCATCGGTTCTACGGGTTTCAAGGCGAAGCCCAGTATCTACACGGGCATACGGGTATCTTGACAATTGAAGTGGAAGATACCGTAAGCGTGAATCCTGGTGTCAATATGGTATATCCTTGCAATGAGATTCAGAAAGTGGCCTGGGATGTGTTAAAGAACTTTGACCACGCACTCATTTTAAGGGAAGACGACCCTCTCCTGCCTGCCATTCTCGATGTGTATGAGAAGCAGGGTATTCGGAACGGCCATCCACAAAACAAGATGAAGGGCGAGGCATTCAAGACACAATGGGCAACAGCATACCCTGACAGCAGACTGGTGGTGACAAAAGAGACTATGACCGTTGAAGGTATGATTAAGATTGTGTACGACCTCTTGAAAGACAAGTTAAACATTGCGAAACTCACCTTTGCAAGTGGTGCCAATATGGCCTGCCAGGAATACGAAGTAAACAGGACTGTCGACCGTTGCCCGCTTTGTGGCATAGCGATGAATGAGAATGGCGTATGTCCTAAATGCGGATACAAAAAGTAAGCATTTTATTGATGCGGTTGCATTAATGATTAAACGGCAAACGAGCGAATGAAAAAGTTCATTCGCTCGTTTCATATTGGCATATTCTACAAGCGAATAAAATTCATTGAAATACCTGACAAACAATATATAACGTAAAAACACAAGATTTGCAGATAGATGAATGTGTGAACAAAAAAAACGGACAAGGCATACGCCCTGTCCGTTTGACTATGAGAATATTACAAGATTCACCTTTTATTCGCAACAGCAGATTTCTCTATTGCAAGGCCTGCCTTGTAAGTTTCAATATACTTGTTGAAACCTTCAACATCCTCCTTGGTAGGTGCGATCGACACGCCTGTATTGCCTGCAAACACCTTGCTATCAAGATAATCGGCAAGATTCTGATTCTTGTCGTTATTGACAACATAAGCGGCAAGAAGCGCGATGCCCCAAGCGCCACCTTCGCCTGCTGTCTCCATTACAGATATAGGCGAGTTCAAGGCTGCGGCAAGCACACGCTGTCCAACGCCTTTTGTCTTGAACAGTCCGCCGTGGCCTGTGATGCGGTCAATCTTTATTTTTTCCTCATTAAGAAGAATGTCGTTGCCAAGTTTCAACACACCGATAGAGCCATACAGATGCACACGCATAAAATTGGCAAGATTAAACTTGTCGTTGGCTGAACGGACAAACATTGGACGTCCTTCTGTAAGGCTTGAATCGGCGACAGGCTCTCCTGAAATGTAATTGTAAGCCAAAAGTCCACCGCAATCGGCATCGCCTGCGAGAGCGTTATTGTAAAGTTTGCCGTAAAGTTCATCCATATCCACTTTATGACCCATCAACTCAAGCGACTCCTTAAACAGTCCAACCCAAGCGTTAAGGTCTGATGTGCAGTTGTTGCAGTGAACCATAGCGACAAGACTGCCATCAGGCGTGGTAACCATATCGATAGGCTCGTAAGGTTTAGACAAGTCTTTTTCCAGCACAATCATTGAGAACGACGATGTGCCAGCAGAAACATTACCAGTGCGCTGCTTTACTGCATTTGTCGCCACCATGCCTGTACCTGCGTCACCTTCTGGCGCACAGAAAGGAATGCCAGCCTGAAGTTTGCCTGAAACATCGAGTTTCCTTGCTCCCTCGGCAGTAAGAACGCCCGCCTTCTCGCCAGCGACAAGCACTTTCGGGAAGATGTCGAGCAAAGTCCAGTTGTAACCCTTCGGGGCGATCAGTTTGTTGAACTTATCAACCATCTCGGCGTTGTATGTCTTTGTCTTAGGATCAACAGGAATCATACCAGAAGCATCACCTACGCCAAGAACTTTTTCGCCTGTGAGTTGCCAATGTATGTAACCTGCCAAAGTTGTCTGGAACTTGATGTCCTTAACGTGAGCATCGTTGTTTAGGATGCACTGATAAAGGTGCGATATGCTCCAGCGAAGTGGAATGTTGTAGTTGAACAACTTTGACAATTCTGCAGCGGCCGCACCCGTATTGGTATTACGCCAAGTACGGAACGGAACAAGAATTTCATCATTTGCGTTGAATGCCATATAGCCGTGCATCATTGCGCTAATGCCGATAGCGGCCAGTTTTGTGACATCGCAGCCATATTGTTTTTTTACATCCTTGCAAAGGTCTGAATAACAATCCTGGAGACCTGTCCAGATTGCATCGACCGAATATGTCCACAACCCGTCAACGAGTTGATTCTCCCAAGAATGACTGCCTTGGGCAATTGGCTTGTTATTCTCATCTATGAGAACAGCCTTGATACGTGTAGAGCCGAACTCTATTCCAAGGACTGCCTTGCCTGATTCAATTATTTGTTTTGCGTCCATAGTTACAAACTTATTTTAGAATATTATCAACGAATCAAACGAATTTAACAAATAAACAATCAATATAAAATATTTTTTGAATGCTTGCAAGCAAGCAACGAATAGAACGAATCACCACCCTTGCTCTCGAATTATCCGTTGAGTGTTTAGTTTCGATTCTCCAAAATTTGCAAGTATTCCCAATTTAAGACTTGACATTTTCAGGTAATTGAGTACTTGTGAATAATGTACAGACAAAAGCATATCGATTGCTTTTAATTCCACAATAATTTTGTCATAACAGACAAAATCAACTCTATACTTTTTGTCAATCACATGACCTTTATATAGAATATCATACTCTTTTTCCCGTTCGTAAGGAATTCCTTGCATTGAAAATTCTATTTCAAGAGCATCTTGGTACACTGCTTCCAAAAATCCACAACCCAATTCGTTGTGAACATTCAACATAGCACCAACTATTTTGTAAGATTCGCCTTTATATAGAATTTCGCTCATTTCGTTTTTATTCGTTTGTGCTTTAGCACATTCACAATGTGAAACGAATTGAACGATTTTGCATTAGCTATTATTCGTTCAATTCGTTGATAAAAAACATTATTTACATTAACGATTTATTAAGCATGAAATAAACCTCGTTCATGCGCAATTCCTTCTTAAAATCAGCAATTGTTGTATTCCTATCGATGTTGACATACTCAATGCCAACCATCTCGGCGAAATCTTCCCAATATTCTGCAGTGATGTCGTACGAGAATGCGCTGTGGTGAGTGCCGCCAGCAAGAATCCAAGCACCAGCGCCAATTTCAAATGTAGGCTGCGGAACCCAGAGAGCAGATGCGACAGGAAGTTTTGGCATAGGTTTCGGCTCAATGCACTCGACTTCGCTGGTAATCAACCTGAAACGATTGCCGAGATCGACAACTGTAGCCTTTATGCCTCTGCCTGTCTTTGAAGTAAACACAAGACGTGCTGTCTGCTGCTTGCGGATGCCGATTCCAAGGAAATGGACTTCAAGTTTAGGTTTGTCGGTAGAAATAAGCGGGCAAACTTCAAGCATATGGCTCTGAAGACTCGAAGTGCAGTCGGCAGCAAAGTTAAGGGTGTAGTCTTCAAGGAATGAGCATCCCTTGGCTAGTCCCTGATTCATAACCCAGAGTGAACGGTACAGGCAAGCAGTTTTCCAATCGCCCTCGGCACCGAAACCGATGCCTTCAGCCATAAGGCGTTGAGATGCGAGTCCGGGGATCTGGTCGAATCCCAAGAAATTAGGATCATCGATGTCTGCACCACCAAGGTCGTCGAAGTTGGTAGTAAATGCTGTTGCGTTTTCATCTTTCAGTACACGGCGAAGAGCAATTTCGGCCTTGGCAGAATTCTTGACTTTCTCCCAATAGACCTTCTCGCCCGACTCATCAATCTTAATTGTATAAAGTTTCTTGTACTCTTCAACAAGAGCATCAGCCTCAGCGTCAGTTACTTTCTTGTAATAGTCCATTAATGACGATACTGGGTAATAATCGACGTGATAACCCAAGCGTTGCTCAAATTCGACACGGTCGCCGTCGGTGACGGCAACATTGTTCATATTCATACCGAACATAAGGCAACGGACGTTGTGTGCATCAGCGACAGCGGCGGCCGCACGTGCCCAAACTGCGATTTTTTCCTGAGCCTCCTTGCTTTTCCAATAGCCGACAACCACTTTTCTGCGTACACGCATACGGGTGCAAATATGGCCGAACTCAATGTCGCCGTGAGCGGACTGGTTCAGGTTCATAAAGTCCATATCCATTGTGCTCCAAGGAATTTCGGCATTGTACTGAGTATGGAAATGGAGCAAAGGTTTATTTAATGCCTGCAGACCTTTTATCCACATTTTTGCAGGCGAGAAAGTATGCATCCAAGTTATGATGCCCGCGCATTTCGAATCATTATTGGCGGCCAACATAACGTCTTCAACTTCCTTTGACGAGTTAGCCGTACCTTTATAAACGATATTGATTGGAATGATACCACTCTTGTTCAAACCTTCAACCATTTCTTTTGAGTGGCCATCAACTGCTACAACAGCATCGCCACCATAGAGCAACTGTGCGCCAGTCACCCACCAGAGTTCCAAATTTTCAAACATAGTTTTAAAATTTAATTGATAATGGATAATTGACAATGGATAAATTTTTATGTCATTCCTTTATAGTCAGACACCGTTGTCATTTGTCATTATCTGTGTTATTTATATTTTCTTTTGTCTTTTTTATTATGACAATTAACAATTTAATTAGCTCTTGACAATCTTTTATGATACTATCAAACTGTTCATCTTCAATATATCCTGTCCTATGCAACAAGCGAAGCCAATAATCAGTTTCACTAGCTTCTTTCAATGAAATTGATAGTTTAGCCACAAAATCTGCAGTACTAATTCCTTGAACCGCTTCGCAAATATTGGCTCCTATGCTAGTGCCACTACGAAAGACTTGTTTAGACATAACATATTCTTGTTTTTCTGCAGTCAAGTATCTGTATAGGTTTACTATCCTTACTGAAAATTCAAAACTTTTGTCCTTAACAACATTATCCTTCATTGTGGCCAACAATTATCCATCATCAATTGTCAATTATCAATTAAAAACACGTTAGTGTTTTTTTTGCCCATAATACGCATTAGGTCCGTGCTTACGGTTATAGTGTTTTTCAACCAGAAGTGGGTTCATCGTTGTCAATGGATTGATGCTGAAACTGATGAATGCCATCTTTGCACATTGTTCCATAACTTTTGCATTGTAAACCGCATTGTCGGGTGAAGTTCCCCAAGAGAATGGTCCGTGGTTCTTGACAAGCACAGCAGGCGTATGGTCAGGATTAATCTTACGGATGTTAAGTATCTCATCAACAATGACATTTCCCGTTTCAAGTTCGTATTGGCCTTCAACTTCTTCCTTAGTCATATCGCGAGTGCAAGGTATGGCCTTGTAGAAGTAGTCGGCGTGAGTTGTACCAATGTTTGGTATGTCCTGACCTGCCTGAGCAAATGCCGTTGCGTAGGTTGAATGTGTATGCACCACGCCATTGATATTTGGGAATGCGCGGTAAAGCACCAGATGTGTCGGCGTGTCCGATGAAGGATTCAGATCTCCTTCAACCACTTTGCCTGTGTTAAGGTCAACGACAACCATATCGGAAGCCTTCATTGCATCATAATCGACTCCCGAAGGTTTGATAACCACAAGGCCTTTCTCACGATCGATACCAGAGACGTTTCCCCAAGTGAAAATCACAAGGCCTTGCTTGACTAGATCAAGGTTAGCCTTAAATACTTTTTCCTTTAATTCTTCTAACATATCATTTTTCAATAAATCCCGACACGAACTTAAGCATCGGGCTTGTAAATTAATAAAAAAACATATTCCATAATACTACTATTGCCGATGAAAACTCATCGGCAATAGCGTCTAAAAATCTTATTTGTAACTATATATTACCATAAGGCAATATACAGAATAGCCAAGATAGCAATTACGGCCAAAGCACCAATATTGAACACCTTGTCAGTATGGAACAGGCTCAAGTCTGCATCGACAGCCTTGTGGTCCTGAACTTTGTCCAAAGCATTTGAACGCAAGTAGAATCCAAGTACAAGCAACATTGCAGCAAGGAAGAAGATTGCCTCGAAACCATAGATTTGAAGCACTTCAATCTTAACAACCAATTGCAGTATGCCAAGAATCAGGCACAAAGCACCTGAGCCAAGCAAGATGTTGCTCCAGGTCAATTGAGTCTTTACGGTATCTTCCGTCATTGCGACAGCGGCAACTTCGTTCTTCTTGTTGCACAACAACGATATGCCGACAAACAAAACCACCAACACCATAAATACATAGCCCATACGGAGCAAGAATGGCGTTTCAGGCATAATGAACTTGAACAGGATGCTGAAGAAGAATGTACCGATTGCGGCAACAACTGCTGCTGGGCCTGAAGAGCGTTTCCAAAGCAAGCCAAGACCGAAGATACATACTACACCAGGATAAACGAATCCTGAATATTCCTGTATGATCTGGAATGCCTGGTCAGCACCGCCCATAATTGGATAAACGGCAACCAAAGCAAGCAACAAAGCCACAATTGAAGTCAAACGACCAACATTTACAAGTTTCTTTTCTGAAGCATCCTTGTTGATGAACTTCTTGTAAACGTCCATTGTAAAGATTGTAGATGTAGAGTTGAACATTGAAGCCAAAGATGAAATGACAGCGGCTGTCAATGCTGCGAACGACAAACCTTTCACTACAACTGGAGTAAAGTTGCGGATAAGGAATGGATAGGCATCGTCAGAACGTTCGATTGTTCCTTGTAGGTCGATTGCATTGTTCAGCAATTCAGGGTGCTGCCAAATAAGGAATGCGCAAACACCTGGAATGCAGACGATGAATGGGATCAAAATCTTCAAGAATGCGGCAAACAACAAACCTTTCTTTGCTTCGTCAAGGCTCTTTGCAGCCAAACCTTTTTGGATAATATATTGGTTGAAACCCCAATAGCCAATGTTAGTCAGCCAAAGAGCACCGATAATCAGAGCCAAGCCAGGAAGTGTGAAGTATGGATCGTCAGTGATATTGGTATAAAGATCAGCGTTACGATTAACCACAAGGTTAAAGTGTTTGTCACCTTCAATAGTGCCAAGTTTGTCCATCACGGCACCCAAAGCAGAAACTGCGCCGTCGGCACCCAAAAGCGGTGCAATGAAATCAAGAGTGAAGTAAGCAGTAATCAAACCGCCACCTACAAGGAATGTAACCTGCATAACGTCGGTCCAGGCAACTGAAGCCAAACCGCCGTAGATTGAATAGGCACCTGCTATAAGGAACAGAATCAAGATGATTGTAAGCAGTGTCATATCCATACCCATAAATCCAATTATGGTAGGCAAGCCAAGAATCTGCTTGATAGCCAAGGCGCCAAGCCAAGCAACTGATGTAAGGTTGATGAACACATACAAGAACAACCAGAATGTTGAGAATGCCAATCCAACGCCCCAATTGTAGCGGTCGCTCAAGAATTGAGGAATTGTAAAGATGTTCTTCTTAATCATCACTGGCAACAAGAACTTGGCAACAACAAGCAATGTTGCAGCGGCCATAAGTTCGTAAGCAGCGATTGCAATACCTGATGCATAAGCTGAACCAGACATTCCAATAAATTGCTCTGCTGAAATGTTAGCAGCGATAAGCGATGCACCTACTGCCCACCAAGTCAAAGTATTGCCTGCCAAGAAGTAATCCTTTGAATTTTCAGCGCCATTGGCACCTTTCTTTTTTGCCATCCATTTTGGGATGAACACACCACAGCCAACAAGGATTAAAATGTAAACCGCAAAAACCGCATAGTCGGCAAATGCGAATCCGTTGTTGCTCAAACTTTCTAAAATACTATTCATTGTTTTTCAAGTTGTGCGCAGATACAACTGCGCTGTTACATAATTAGTTGTTAGTAATCATTATTTAGTACAAGGTTTGTCACATTTTTTGTCTTTGCAGCATTCGCCAGTGCAAAACTTATAAACACAGATGCTGTAATAATTCTCACCAGGATTGAGTACAACCGATGGGAAGTCAGCCTTGTTTGGGCTATCTGGGAAATGTTGTGTTTCAAGGCAAAGAGCATTGCGGTAGCCATAAACCTTGCCGTACTTGCCAGTTTCCTTGCCTGAAATGAAATTGCCGCCATAGAACTGAACACCTGGCTCGTTTGTAAACACTGCCATACTAATACCAGAAACAGGGCTGGTAACCTTTGCAGCGAAAGTCAAACCGCTGTCAGCAGCATTCAATACGAAATTGTGGTCGTAGCCATTGCCAAGTTTGATTTGCTCGTCATCAGAATTGATGCGTTCGCCAATTGCAGTAGGAGTTCTAAAGTCAAGTGGAGAATTGTCAAGTGATGCCAATTCACCTGTTGGTATCAGGTTTGAGTCAACTGGAGTGAATCTGTCAGCATTGATAGTCAACACGTGATCGTTGATGCTGGTAGATGCGTCGCCTGAAAGGTTGAAGAATGAGTGGTTTGTCAAGTTGCAGACTGTTGGTTTGTCAGTCTCGGCAAAGTATTCAATCTTGATAGAGTTGCATTTAGTGATTGTATAGACAACCTTAATTTGGAGATTGCCAGGGAAGTTTGCTTCGCCGTCCTTTGAAAGGTAAGAAAGTTCGACAACGCTGTCGCTCAATTGCTTGCCGTCCAAAACCACGCTGAAATAGCCTTTTGAGCCACCGTGCAATGAGTTAGGGCCATCGTTTGCCTCCAACTGATATACACTGTCGTTTAGAGTGAATGTGGCGCCACCTATACGGTTGCCATAACGGCCAATCAATGCGCCAAAATATGCGCCATCAGACGAAGCAAGATATTCGTCAAGAGTAGAGAATCCCATTACGACATCTTGGAACACGCCATTCTTGTCAGGCACCCAAAGGTTAACGATACGTGCACCATAATTGGTGATTTGCGCTGTCATACCAGCATCATTCTTAATGGTGAACAATTCAACCATTTTTCCGTCAACCTCTTTGGCAAAATTAGCCTTGTCGATTAACTGAACACTTGGTTTCGAGGTGCAAGCAACCATTGCCAATGCACCTGCCGCAATCAAAAGTTTCCTCATTTCGTTTAAATGTATTAGTTGTGTTTTGTTTGCCAAAGCAAACGTTTGTTTAATTTTTATATGACTTTCAAACACAGAAAATCAATCAGTCAAATATAAAATGTATTTCCTACATTTTTGTAGGTTTTGCCATTTTTTCTACCTGCAATACATTTTTTTTGACATAGGAAAGATTCACAATGCATTACAAAAGTTTTTCCGATAAATGGATTTCGCTTGTTGACAGAAAAACAATATTCCTATCAGTTCAATTCGATGTCCTGCGACGGCAATGACAAAGTTGTGTCAATGTCGATGTTGCGGAACTCAGGCGTCAGCAACTTTATCTCGTATGACTTGCGTTTAGGGTTGGTGAGTTTTGTGCTACGCAGCCACGGATTCAGCACTTTCAGCATTTTATAGTTGATTCCGTGAGCGAAGGCGAAATCCGCCATATCTGGGATAGTGGAATCGATGCTTACCACCGAATATGGGATTGGCTCGTAAAGTTCGGATTGTGGCATTGAGAAACCGTACTTTTCTGGGTTCTCCATAATCTGTTTTATGGCGATAGCTCGAAAAATGTAGCGCTCAGTTTCTTCGCCAAGTATCAGGTCGTAGTAATTGCTGCATTTCTGCTGTGCCATCTGCTTCGACAAATTGCCACGGCCAATGTTGTACGAAGCGGCCGCCATTGTCCACGAACCGAATTTCTCCTTCATCTGCTTGAAATACGATATGGCGGCAACCGTTGCCTTTTCAAGGCTGTAGCGTTCATCAACTTCATCGTTCACTTCAAGACCGAAATCTTTTGCCGTTCCGCTCAGGAACTGCCAAAAGCCTTTGGCTCCCGACGGCGAGACAGCATTTGTCAATGAACTCTCTATTACGGCGATGTACTTCAAATCGTCGGGGACATCGTTTGCTTTCAGAATTGGCTCTATGATTGGGAAGTAGCGGTTTGCACGCTTGAGTATCAATATTGTCTGCGAATGCCACAAACGATTTACCTGCAGTTCGCGGTCTAAGCTCTCACGAGTGTCGAAATTGTCAACGGGGACTGTTTCGCCCATAAATGTCAATCCTGACGGCATAGGCACCATATCAGCCAACTGCGCCGACGGTTGATTCTCGGTTGAATCGCATTTTGAGCCGATATAATACGACACAATGGCTGAAACAATAGCAGAAACAGCAAACACCAAAACTATAGTGACCTTGCGCATCGTGTTATTTTACCTTGGGTTTAGTCAATTTTGTATTTGCGTACAATAACACCGACGCTGTCATTGCCAATCCGCCTGCCACCCACAATGGCAAGACCGATTGTGGAGGATTCATCAGGAAAAATATGGCAGTTGCCACTGACAACACGTTTATTGTTCCCAAGACATAAACAACCTGACGGTCGGACAAGCCTCGATATGACAAATGATGGGTAGTATGGTCGGTGCCCCCCACAAACGGCGACTGCCCTCGCATTATGCGGTTTACGGTCACGGTTGCCGTATCGGTAAGCGGGACTAAGAATGCCAAATAAACTATCAAAAACGGATACAGGTTGTTCTGCAAAGCCTCTGATGCAGGATTCCATATGTATTTGATACTCATTATCGCCATAAATGCGCCCAAAAACTGCGAGCCGTTGTCGCCCATATACATTTTTGAAGGATGCCAATTGAACTTGTAGAAAGCCAACATTGCGGCGAGTGTGCCAAACAAGACGATGACATACGACGTATCGTCGGTACGCAACATCAAGAACACGGAAATGCCTATCAGTATGATCACGCACATTGTGTTAGTAACCGAGTCCATATTGTCGAGCATATTGAGCGAGTTCATTATGCCTACAACCCAAAACAGCGTAAGTGCATAATTGGCTATCTGATTGTCGAACACTTTAATGTAAATGCCTGACGATATGAGCAACAGACCGACTGCAAACTGCATTATGAATTTAAACGACGGCGATGTGTTGAAGATATCGTCGATAAGTCCCATGACGAAGGCCAGGACGATTGCGATTATAACGCCTGCAGATATTTGAGCATCAATATCGACAGAGAACTTGTAACCAACAAAAAGCCACACTACGACACCAATGACAAACCCGGCGATAAATCCCACTCCACCTAACATAGGCTTGCGTTGCGAGGCCCAGCGCGTACCTGTTATATTGTATTTCTTTATGTTTTGCCTTGTTGAACGAGCAAAGAAATAATGGTGAATGCCAATAGTTGCGACAAACGACACCACAAAAAACACAAACAAGAACAACTCAAAATTCATCACTTATCTTTCTTTAAAGTTTTAGAAACGATACTCTTAAGCGACTTTTTCTTTTTTTCGTTTCCATAACCATAGCCGTAACCATACCCGTAACCATATCCGTAACCATAGGAATGTGTCTTGATATTGGCTCCATTCAGTATGACAGAAAGGTTGTCCATTCCCTTTTCTGAACGCAAGACATTGATATTCTCAATGAATTGGCGTTTTGAGACTCCGACTTTCAAGACATATATTGGATAACTTGCCTTCTGCAAATTGGAAACGGCATCAGAAACGATACCTACAGGCGGGGTATCTATCACAACCACATCATACATTTCACTAATGTCTTCAAGCAAACGCTCCATAACCTTGCCACCTGCCAATTCTGCAGGATTCGGCGGAACTGGACCTGCCGTAATGTAGTCCAGATTGTCTATCTCAGTATGATGGACGCATTCTTCCACTGTATTTCGACCAATCAGAATAGTACTCATGCCCTTGATGTTTTCCACACCAAAGCCCTGATGAATGCGTGGCTTGCGCAAATCCAAATCAAGCAGAAGCACACGCTTGCCGGACGTGGCAATTATGCCAGCCAAATTTATTGCGACAAACGTTTTTCCTTCACCAGACACTGTCGATGATACTGTAATAATATTGGTATCGGCACCTTGCGACACAAACTGCAAATTCGAGCGAATCGACCTGAAGGCTTCCGAGAAAGGCGAATGAGGTTCCTTATGCACAAGCAGCTGCGATACGTCGACAGGCTGTTCATATTGAGGCACGACACCCAATATAGGCGCTGCCGTATAATTTCGTATGCTGTTGACAGACGTCACCTCGTTGTACAGCAGATATCGCACGACCAAATATGTACACCCCGCCAACAAACCCATTGCAACGAATACAAAATATATGCTGGTTGCATTGGGCGATATTGGAAGGACTGGCGTTGTGGCCTTTTCCAAAATGGTGTTGCGCGAGATATAGCCTGCCTGCGAAATCAAATATTCCGCCTTCTTGTCAATCAACTGGTTGTAGTATGTCTGATTGACATCGTACATGCGCTGAAGTCGTGCGAATTCAAGTTCGTCGTAGTTTTTCTCATTAAACAGCCACTTTTCCAATTCCGATATTTGCGACTGATATTCAGAACGTTGTTCCTTCATCCGTTCAACTGTGGTGTTGATGAAGTCAATGGTAAGCGCCATCTGCGTTTCAAGTTGTTTTTCGTTCTGCCTAACCTTGATATTGTCAACTGTCAAGCTATTTAGCAATATCTGCCGCTCGTCAATAATACGTTGCAGGTTAGCCAAAATATTTCCCATGACTTGAGCCGCTTTTGTGCCCGCCAATGCCGCCTGCATCTCGTACGTATTGATTTCGGAATTCGACTTGAGTTTGCCGAGCACCTGCTCTATTGCAAGCAATTCATAATCGATTTCACTTATCTTATCTTCAAGGCTCTCAACCTTTATTGTTGACGCATTTACTATTGGTTCACTCTGCGACTTTATCTTGTTTTCCTTCTTAAAAGACTGAATTTGTTTTTCTGTCTCATCGAGACTGTTGTATATTGACTTCAGCTGTTCATCAATGAATGACAACACGTTGGCCGAGCTTTCGCGTTTGCTTTTGACATCGTATTTCAGATATTCCTCGGCAATTGTGTTCACTATGTGCCAAGTCTTGTTGGCATTGTGCCCGGTATAGGTTATCTGTATGGTTTGCGCCGCCGAGTTCAAAAGCGATATGTCAAGATTGCGAATATGCTCGCTGACAATATTTTTCGGGTCGTTTATTATAGCATAGTAGTGCTCGCCCACTTTGGCAGAATGCTCGTCAATTGCCCTTTGGTTCATAATCGAACATTTGAGCATTGTATTGCCGACCTGCTCCCATTCTTCCACCTTTATGGTTTGGCCTTCACCATTTTCGGCATCCTTAAAAGTCAGCTTGACTGACGTTGAATCGATAAAATCGACATAAAAAGGACGATTGTACAAATCGCCATTATGCGATGCCAGTGTTATCTTGAACGGGGCATCCGGATACATTTCGAATGACAGGAATGTCCCTTCGTTGAAATATGACATTTCCAAAGGCAATTCGCTTAGCGCCATTTTGATGAATTCCTTCGAGCGCATCAGCTCAAGGACTTTTGACAAGTCTGTCTGATTGTATTTCTTCGACAATTCGAACATGTCGGCGCGATCCTCTTCATTGATCTGAATGACGCACGACGAGCGATACATAGGCTGTGTATAGCGCATATATATGAATGCGGATGCAAGTGAACAAAGCACCAGGACCACACATATCCACAATCCCTTGCGCAATATGTGCAAGAATATCGACAAATCAAACTTGTCGTTAACCATTGGTATGTGAGTCTGCTTCATTCGTCAAAAGTTCTTGGTCATCAAATAAATAAGCATAACCGTATTAATGAGCGACACATAAGGAGTTATCTCGGTCAACGTGCGCTGTATGTACCGTGGCCGGCGTTCTACGTAAATGATATCGTTAGACTGCAGCACAAGATTTGATTTTTTCACATCCTCAATGCTCGATATATTGTACAGAAATACTTTCGGATTTTTCAAATCGCCTCGCAACACCTTGATTCGGTAAGCCTTGCTCATATCGTCAATTCCGCCTGCCTGAGCCAAAGCTTCAATCAGCGTAAATTTCTCGTTGTTGATTGTCAGCACGCTGCCGTTTGTACTCCCCGCCTTGAAGATAATCACACGGCGATTGGTGACATTCACCTTCACAAACGGTTGCTGATAATACTGCTGATACAGCTTTTCAAGCATTGCCTCCGTTGCTGTTATTGTGTTGCCGGCAACCTTTACACGGCCAACAATAGGCAGTCTAACGGTGCTGTCGCTTTCGACCTGATATGCGGCCACATTATCGCGTTGCACTGCGACTCCGCCTTGTTCAGTATTAATAAGCTGAAGGCCGCTGTTGGTGTACACACGTACATCCAGCTTGTCGTAGAGGTTGATTACGTATTCCGTTTCACTGTTTTCCACATCGTCGAACTGGAATCCGGCATCAGTCTTTAGCATTTGGCTAGGGTACAGCACCTTGCAGCCAGGCATAAGGCACACTGCAAAAAGAGCCACCAACGAAACCGATATTATTCTACTCCAATTCATATAATGTGCAAATTTAGAAAAATAACGCTACCTACGCCTTTTTTGTGCATCTGCCAATAGTTTCCTGTAAAGATTGTCCATGTCGCCGACCAATCGGGTGTAATGAAACCTGTCTTTGACAAACGTCCAGCCGTTAGCCATCATGCGCTGGCGCATTTCGGAATCGTTGACCATTGGCAACAGTTTTGCGACAAAATCCTCGACATTCCCGTTTTGTGCCAAAATTGCCGTATCGTTTGGAATCACAATGTTTTCTATGCCACCGACATTTGTGCTGATGACCGGCACATTGGCCGCCTGAGCCTCAATCAGACTGACCGGCGTGCCCTCGTTGAGCGAAGTCATGGCTACTATGTCGAGGCCTGGATATGCAATTTCAACATTTTTTATCCATGATGTAAATGTAATGTCGGCTTTCGCCACCGCGGCACCATCACAACTATGGACATACGACAAGCCCAGGTCATTGCATTGTTTTTCCAGGTCCGGCATCAGCTCGCCGTCACCAATGACAAATGCGCGTATTTTTCTTGAAGTCTGGCGTTTAATCTCAGCCATGGCATTGATAAACAGCTTGTGGTTCTTGACTGGAGCCAAGCGCCCGACAATTCCTATGGCTATTTCATCATCATCAATGCCATAGCGTTGACGGAATTCGGCTCGGCGCAATGGCTTGTTCTCTGTAAAGCGCTGAAGGTCAAAACCCAAAGGTATCACCTCGAACTTCTCTTCTGGCGCAATCTTGAACGTGCCACATAGTTCATCTTTCTGCTTTTGGCTTATGGCGATGATTTTAGTTGTGCGCTCGGCCAAGCCTCGTTCTATGTTGACAAATAATTTTGTTTCCTGACTATTGAAGTATGAATGGAAAACGTGCCCATGAAAAGTATGTACCACTACCGGCACCTTACTGCGTATTGCGGCCAAACGCCCTACGGTTCCAGCCTTGGATGCATGTGTATGGACAATGTCTGGCTGAAAATCACGAATAATCTTTGTCAGTTTGCGATATGCAATCAAGTCGTTCTGCGCACTAAGCTGCCTATGCATTTCTGGGATTATGACAGGTTCTATGCCTAAATTTCTGGCTATATATTCAGAGCTCTCCTCGTCAGCCTCCTTCACGCCGCCCACAAGCAATGTCTGGTAATCATCTGGCATATAGCGAGTAAGATAGACTGCATTGTATGTCGGGCCTCCCAAATTAAACCTGTTTATTATTCTCAACACCCGTGGCATGGCACAAATTCCTCACACTAAATAATTGCACCGCAATTTGCTAAAAAACTAGCGTTTTGCCGAGCCTGCCACGTTTTATTTTATGGTCTAAGCCATGGTGTGGACTAACGCATGTATTTCTTCCACCAATGCTGGAATACGATAAGTGCCCAGATGTGGGCCTGAACGTCGCCCGGACTTTTTGAATTCAACTGCAACAGCATTTTTTTCACCAGTTCGGGGTTGAATACATTCTGTTCTCGTATGAAATCGTCATTCAGATACTCATTTTCTATTGTCGACTTGAATTCGCCACGGAACCAATTGAGCAAAGGCACCTCAAACCCATGTTTAGGCCGTTTGTACAATTCGTAAGGCAATGTCTGACGATAGGCATCTTGCAGAATCATCTTGCGCATATTGCCGTTGACAAGGAAGTCGCTAGGCAGCGAGAACGCGAAATTCACCAGCCTGTGGTCGAGGAACGGACTGCGGACCTCCAAGCTCGATGCCATGCTCATCATGTCGACCTTGAACAGCATGTCGCCAACCAGCACCAGTTGCATGTCGGCATAAAGGATGTCGCCAATCTGCTTGTCGTCGCGGATACAATTTACTATGCCGAGTTTCCGCTTGTTCAGATCCTGCATCAGCACCTTGTTGTTTAGCAACATGCACGCACTGCCTTCGTCCATAAGCGAAGCCCATGCAATGTACCGATCGTGTTCAGAGAGTTTCAAACCTTTTGCCAGACGGCGCAGCTGCCGAACCCTGTTGCCGAATTTATCGTTGCGCGACTGTGGCAAAAGTCCGAACAATGGTTCCATCAGCTTCACCATAGCCGTTCCTGGGCCGCCTTTCAATGCCCGCAAGTGCGCCAAATGCTTATTGTACCCGCCAAACACTTCATCGGCGCCATCGCCAGATAGCGCAACCGTGACATGCTGCCGTGTCCGTTGACACAAGATGTACTCCGCTATTGCCGAAGAATCGGCATACGGTTCATCGATATAGTCCAGCACATTGTGCAGGCTTTCATACAAATCATTGTTTGTCAAGCTGAAAACATGGTGATTCGTATGGAACTTGTCGGCAACCAATTTTGCATACTTGGTTTCGTCGAAGAAAGGTTCGTCGGCGTAACCTATTGAGAATGTGTTTAGCCCATCGACATGTTTTGACGCTTCCGCAACGATTACAGACGAGTCGATTCCGCCACTCAAGAATGCGCCCAATGGCACATCGGCCACCAACCGGTCGACGACAGACTGTTCGATATAGTTGCGCAATTTCTTTTGTGCATCGTCGTACGACGCTATTTCCAGATTGCTGTAATTGTATGGTATTGAGTAATAGCGCACTTCCTTGTATCGGCCATTGCGCACCTCAAGGTAATGGCCCGGATTGAGCTTGCGTACATTTTCAAAGATGCAGAATGGCGATGGGATGTAGTTGAACTGCAAGTACATGCACAACGACGTCTTGTCCAATTTGCGTGGCACGCCCATAGCCATAAGCGCTTTCATTTCTGATGCGAAATAGAAGCAATCGTAGCTGTGGCAGTAAAGCAACGGCTTCTGACCCATTCGGTCGCGGGCGATGAAAAGCATGTCTTCGACCTTGTCATATATGGCAAAGGCGAAGAACCCGACAAACTTGTCGAGGCATTTCGGTCCATCGTTAATATATTGGTACAAGACCACTTCGGCATCGCTCAAGGTTTTGAACTCATAGCCTTTTGACAATAGGTTGTCGCGCAAGCTGCGATAGTTGAACACTTCGCCGTTATACACTATGGTGTATCTGCCTGATGCGTCATGCATTGGTTGGCTGGCCCTCTCGTCCAAGTCGATGATTGAAAGCCGGGCATGTCCCAAGCAGACATTTTCGTCTGAAAAGAGATGCTGGCAGTCGGGGCCCCGCTTAGACAGTAGTCCTATTGCGTTATTCACATGCGGGAACCTTGACGTTCCTTCTGGCGTTATTGCGTATATTCCTGCTATTCCACACATTGCGATGGAAATGTAGTATTATTAATCATAAATGATGGCAAAGGCAAGCAAACGGCTTTATCGTCATGCGCCTCGCTCTATTTTAGTTAGCACTCCGTTTTCATAATCATAGACGATGGGGTTGGCCGTTTCAATGTCCAATCCCACGACTTGTGCCTCATCCATACGGTCGATGTGCATGACAATGGACCTTATGGTGTTTGAATGTGCCGAGACAAGCACATTCTTGCCTTCTGACAACTGCTTGATTATCGTCTTTTTGAAAAAGGGTATTACGCGCTTCGACGTATCTTTCAGGCTTTCGCCTTTAGGTGGGCGCGAGCAATATCCCTTTCGCCAGGCGACAACCTTCTCAACGCCGAACACATCGGCAATCTTGGCCTTGTTCAGTCCTTGCAAGTCGCCGTAATAGCGCTCGTTCAGGTGCCAATTCATATACACCGGAATCATGTTTTGCTGCTCGTCGGCGAAAAACCTGTTGTAACGGCGCCGACGAATCGGACATTGATGCACAATGTAGGGAGTGCGTCGCTTTGTGTCGCTGAGCAGCACTATCAAGGCACTCTGTATTGAACGGACCAATGTGGATGTATAGACAACATCGAAATTGATGTTGGATATCAGATGGCTTGCCACTGACGCCTCAACTATGCCAGACTGCGTAAGTGGCACATCTACCCACCCCGTAAATATGTTGCGTGTATTCCAAAGCGACTCGCCGTGGCGAATCAAAACCAATTTTCCCATTTTTGTGTCAAATTAGATTTTGTGGAAAAATACAAAACAATCGCCATTGGAACAAATCGAACTGAAAAAAACACTGCTTATTTCATAAAAGACAAAAAAGGCCAATCGGAAAGGACTGACCTTTTGAGCCGGTACCCGGACTCGAACCGGGGACCCACGCATTACGAATGCGTTGCTCTACCAACTGAGCCATACCGGCAAATGCGGCGCAAATGTAAACGTTTTTATTTAGAATTTGGGATTTAGTTCTGAAAGTTTTCGATACTATGATTTCTTATTTGAGGATTCCTGATGTTCTGAATCCATTGCACAAAAACAGGGGTTACATCACGAATTTCATATAAGCATTTGCTATCCAGCAATATTTCGGGCGCAAGTTCGAAATACAGGCACGTAAATCTACGTGCGGTTAACACCGAAAACACACAGGCAAAAACAAAAAAAAACGCCATAACGACAATGTGTTACAGCGTTTTTTAGATTGCAAAAAAATTCTATTCCTTGACGATTTTGTTAACAGTTCCGTCTGAGGTACGAAGAAAATAGACACCCGCAGGATATTGCGACATATCTATCATATAAGAGATTTCATTTTCCTCTTTTTTCAAAACTGTGCCATTGGAATTGGTTAACACATAAGAAAATTCAGCATCCCCATCGACTGTGACATACGATACAGTAGGATTAGGATAAATGTTCAAATTTGACTGCGCATTGCCTTGAACTCCTGTATTCAAATAGATAGTATCTTTCTTGGTAATGTAAATGGTATCATGAACCGTCAATGTCAACGTATCATGTACTGACAACGTTAACGTATCATGAATGCGTGGCATTTCTACTGCATCATATCTGTTATAGTGTTGATATGAAACGCACCCTTTATAATGATTTTCCATATAAAAATCACCTGGATATGTATCACAATACCAATATTTTGAAACAGGCAACGAATTCCATTTATCATCATTACTAAAACGAACAAATGCCGAATCGTTTTTTGTATTGTTGGTTATTGCCACACGGCCATTAATGTCATTGTCAATAAGTTCAATCTTAACATCTTGCTCTTGATATGTATCAGAACTTATTACAATGTATTTATGATAGGCTATGTGAAGCATACTGTCTGTACAGTAATTTAAAGCAATGAATTCTATCTCGTTCTTTTTGTTCAAAGAAAATTCCCAATCGCGAGTATACGCATGATCCATACCAGTAAGAGATACGTACCCAGAACTATAATACAAAGAATCATTATAATATGCAAAGAATTGCAATGAAGGATTATTCTCATCTACAACACCTGAATCTGATGGACGTCCTCCCACATTCGCCTTATCCCTACACAAATAAACCGTATCATTCTTGTAGGTTGCATTTTCATACATATAGTCAATGTCAAAATACACTTCTAAAGAACTCGGTTCTTCGTAAACAATTCCGTTGGTGCAGAAAACGGGGCGGTTGGAAACTTCACTTAAAAAGGTCATTAGGTTTTTATACTTTGTTTTTGCCAAAACCTTGGCAATGTCGTCTTGCGGTGTTGCAACCGCTGTAGCCGTTATAAAAAGAAGGGCTGGTAGAAATAAAAGTTTTTTCATTGTTTTTTTATTTATTATAGTTACACTTATTATTATTAAATGATTGAATTATTGCTATAAATGAAGAAATAAGTGAAAATATTATTGCCAAAAAACTTAATATTTTTGTACCATCTTCATTGTCTACAAAGCAACAATACATTATTGCTAACGTTGCTAAAAAAATAGTAATACAGACAATTATTATTAGCCATTTTTTAAACTTATCCATAATAGGTTACCATTAAAAATTAAACATAAAAAAAGCGTGAATCTTAACAATTCCCGCTAACTGAGGTGTTTGGCGTTACCCGTGTGTACGAAAATAAGTTAAGCCCACGCTACACGTGAGCATCTAAAACTTATTCTTTTACACACTTTTAGTCGCCAAACTTTCAGTTAGAAAGAAATAAGCAAAATGCTTAATATATTGTCATTTAATCAAATCATAAATATTAGATTATCATCATAGGCATGCTTGTTTTAAAGGTTAATGTGCCAAAAGTAACTAAAAAGTTGACAGACAACAATACCATTTGGATTTTTATCAACCATCTTCTATCGCAGGAATTGTGCCGTTTTGCCATTCCGCAGATGCATAAGCGGACACCGCTAAATATTTTTTTGTAATTATGCGCACAGAAAAAACGGAACACAATGGACAAGACAAAAATACTTTTCGTCTGCCTTGGCAACATCTGCCGTTCGGCTTGTGCTGAGGCCGTTATGAAAGACATTGTCGCAAAGCGCGGGCTCGAAGACAAGTTTGAGATTGACTCGGCGGGACTTATCAGTTACCACGAAGGCGAACAGGCCGACCCTCGTATGCGCCAACACGCATCGGCTCGTGGCATCAACATCACAAGCATCGCACGCAAGATAAAGGATGCCGACTTCCGACATTTCGATATGGTTATAGGGATGGACAACGATAACATTGCAAGACTGACAAGCATTGCCCCTACTCAAGAATCTGTATTGAAGATTAGCAAGATGACCGACTACTGCCTCAACTATGATGCCGACTCTGTTCCAGACCCGTACTATGGCGGTGCCGACGGTTTTGAACTTGTGCTCGACCTGCTGGACGATGCCTGCAATGGGCTGATTGACAACATCATTACAAACACCGACAAATAGTAAACTGTCTGTTACTTGCCAATCAACGCTTCCGCAAATACCAAATCAATCGGTCGGGTAATCTTGATATTTTCAAAGTTGCCTTCTACAATTGCGACCTTCACTCCCACTCGCTCCACAACAGAAGCGTCATCGGTGAACAGTTCATCGTATGGTTGGGCAAATGCCTTGTGCAATGTCTGTGCATCAAACACTTGCGGAGTCTGAACCAATCTATATCTGTCGCGACTGACAGCCTGATTGCCTCCGTCGGCATTCAGTTGGCGGACCGACTCGTTGATTGGCACGGCTGGAATAACAGCCAAATTTGACGGCACTGCGTCAAAGCACCGTTTCAGCGTATCGACCGACACCAAAGGGCGAACCCCGTCGTGCACCGCCACAACACCGTCGGCTGGAACTTTCGACAAGCCGTTAAGGGTTGAATGGAAACGAGTTGCGCCACCATCGGCAAGTTGATACGGAATCTTTGTGAACGAATACTGTCGGCACAAATCCTGCCAATAATCGTGCTGGTCGGCAGGCAGGACAACGACAATGTTCATAGCGCTGTCGAAGTTGTAGAACGCCTCAATGGTGCGCATCAATATCGGGCGTCCGCCCAAAAGCAAAAACTGCTTCGGGATATTGGCTCCCATTCGGCTTCCCGAACCTCCTGCCACTATTATCACACTACGATTCATAACTTGCAGTCTTTGAGCGCGTCAATCATTTTCTGCGATGTAATGCCGATGCCGTCAACCACATACTTGGCCTGTGTGTAGAATGGCAGGCGTTTCTGCAATGTAGTTTCGACATATTCCACCAATTCCTCGTAAGTCTTGTTATGAAGCAAAGGCCTGTCCTTATGCGAATTAAGAAGATTCCACACCAGGCTTTTTGCCGACAATTCAATGTACAAAGTCGCTCCGTGCGCATTGAGTTGCTCCATATTGTCGAAGAAGCACGGCGTGCCTCCGCCTGTGGCCACTATTGTGTTCTCAAGACCGAACGTCTGCATCATTGCATCGCGCTCAATCTTTCGGAACTCCGATTCGCCTTTCTCGGCGAAAATCTCGGAAATGGTTTTTCCGAAATCGGCTTCGATTTTCTGGTCAAGGTCGATGAACTTGTAGTTGATGTCGTGTGCCAGGCGCTTGCCGTAAGTGGTTTTGCCAGCGCCCATATAACCAATCAGATAAATCAGCATTTCTTGTATAATTTATGTATCGCGACTTGGCGATTTCAATGCGTCAAATTTCTTCGTAATAATATGAATAATCAATGCCTTTCAAAAATATTTCGCGGTCATCGATTTTTTCGGTCAGGGCAGTCTTCAGCAACGACTTTATTGGCGCGCTATTTGCAGGACTGATTTCCATTGCGTGCAGATAATCGTACTTGCCTATCCTGCTCCAATCGATGCATTTTTTCAGGTTCTTTTTCAGAATCAAATCGAGCCAAATGCGTGTGCTGCGGCCGTTTCCCTCCATAAATGGATGAGCCACGTTCATCTCGACATATTTGTCGGCAATCTGCTCGAAAGTGTTTTCGGGCATACGCTCGATGTCCATTAGCGTTTGTTCAAGATATTGGGCAAGACAGAATGTAAATCCGCCTTTGGAAATTGTCTTTGTTCGAATTTTGCCTGCAAAATCGTACAAGCCACCAAACAGGTATGAATGAATCTGTTGCAAGCCTTTCACTGTGCCCACTTCGATATTGTCAATAAACTCGCTCTCGAATAGCGTGTAGGCCTTCTTGCGACTTTTGCCGTCGATGGTGTCATCGCTATATGAAAACCAGTCAAGGAACTGATTGGCCTTGTTGTTTGGAAAAGACTTTGCAAGTTCTACAACTCCATTAAAATCAATAACATCTGTATTATATCGTTTCCCATCGGAAGCCAAAAGTTTCAGTTGGGTAGTGACACTAACCAACTGACTTCCTTCCTTCTTCAATTTAGCCTTCAGATACTTCCAATAGTTCCTGTTTTTTTCGTAATCGGTCTGATTATTAAGCACTCCCACAACGTCGAGCACGGAAAAGTACCATTCAGATTTTTCATCGTTCCAAATGGCACGAACTTCCTGGTCGTTATAGAATCGTGTAGAGATTTTACTCATAGTCAACCTTTTAGAACAGACTCATCTGCTCGCCTGGCGTTTCTGGCGGACGAACATCCGAATCGGCGTTATCATTAAAATCAGGGCCTTCATCGGCAATCATCTCATCCTCAATCGGTTCTGGTTCTTCTTCCTTTATCGGCTCTATTTCAACAATTTCTTTAACCTCGAATGTAGTCAGGCGCTTGCCTTTGGCCGAAAAGCCCTTGACACCGATAAACTCATCCACATTGATATCCTCGGCAGGACGCTCGGCGTGCTTGCCTCCGAATATTATGCGCACTTGAGGCCAACGCTGGCTTGTGAGCAACACAAGTTTTGAGCCGTCATCGGCTGAAATGAATGTTTCAATCTTCTTTGAATCAGCAATTTCAAAACGCTTGATATAGTAGAATTGTTGTTCGGCATCCCAAAATACGGCGGTGAAAATCTTGCCTGGCACGTATTTTTCAATCAAGAGCACATCTTCAGGATAGTGGTTCGTAAGGTCGAAACTGGTAAGTTGATATGTTCCGCTCTTGGTGATAACGAGTATTCGGTCGTCGCCACGGAACTCGCCCACGTAAATCGCACGTTCATCGGTACTTAAGCGCATTACAACGTCGTCGAACCAAATCTTGAGCCCGCCCAGCGTTGATACGCCCGACTCTTTAAGCACAATGCGGTGTACCTGCTGGCGTGTGAGTATGTTGCCCTGGCTCTGACGGCCTTTTATCATCAACTTACTGAAATCCAATTCGAAAATAAGTTTTTTCAAGCCTGGTTTCGGACGGAGGTAAATCTTTATTGTTTCAGCCTCGCCATTCGGATTTGCAGTGAAATACAGGATTTTCGAACCGGGCTTTCCTTGTGTCAAATCGTATTCCTTGTCACGTGTAACTCCCTTTACTGCAAAGCGTTTCATATATACATATCCTGCCTTGCCGTCACGGTAGATGACATTGTAGATTGTACGCTCATCGTTCTTGCGGAAAACAGCAACGTGCTGAATGTCCTTGCCAACGAATTTCTTGTCCTGAACTTTGGTAATCATATATTTGCCGTCGTTGCGGAACACAATCACATCGTCAATGTCGGAACAGTCGCATACGTACTCGTCCTTTTTCAGGCTTGTGCCGATGAATCCCTCTTCGCGGTTGCAATAGAGTTTCTGGTTCGATTCGGCAACCTTGGTCACTTCAATATTGTCGAAACTGCGTATTTCGGTCTTGCGGTCGCGGTCCTTGCCGTATTTTTTCTTGATTTGGCGGAAATGATTGATTGCGTAGTCGATAATATGTTCGAGATTGTTCTTGACCTCAGCAATGTTTGTTTCCAGTTCGCGCAAATGGGCATCGGCTTCGTCGCTTGAGAACTTCAGGATTCGGCGCATCTTTATTTCAAACAACTTACGGATATCGTCGTCGGTGACTGGCCGTAGGAATTTGTCTTCGTAAGGTTTTATTCGACCACGTATATGCTTGATTACCACCTCGTAATTTTCGCCATTCTCATATTCCTTGTCTTTATAGATGCCCAACTCGATGAAGAGGCGCTCGAGCGACGAGAAGTCCCAGTCCTGTTCAAGTTCGTTGAGTTCGACTAGCAGTTCCTTGCGCAAAAGTTCTACAGTGTGGTCGGCCGAATGGCGGAGCAAGTCGGACACTCCAATGAAGCAAGGCTTGTCGTTCTCGATGACACAGCAGTTTGGCGATATCGACATTTCGCAGTCGGTAAATGCGTAGAGTGCATCAATAGTCTTGTCGGGCGAAACGCCTGGCTGAAGGTACACCATAATCTCGACCTCAGCGGCGGTGTTGTCGTCAACCTTCTTAATCTTAATCTTGCCTTTTTCGTTAGCCTTTAGAATGGTGTCGATAAGCGAAGCAGTGCTTTTGCCGTACGGCACATCCTTTATCATAAGCGACTTGTTGTCAACCTTTTCGATACGTGTACGAACTCTTACCGCTCCGCCACGCATACCGTCGTTGTACTTTGACACGTCGATCAGGCCTGCTGTCGGGAAATCGGGATAGATCTCGAATGGCTTGCCCTGCAGGTACAGGATGCTGGCGTCGATAAGTTCGTTGAAGTTGTGAGGCAGGATTTTTGACGCCAATCCCACTGCTATACCCTCGACGCCTTGCGACAGAAGAAGCGGGAACTTGACAGGGAGTGTCACTGGCTCACGGTTTCGTCCGTCGTACGACAACTGCCATTCAGTGATTTTTGGCGAGAACACCACATCAAGTGCAAACTTTGAAAGACGGGCTTCAATGTAACGTGAAGCGGCTGCGCCGTCACCCGTGAAAATGTTGCCCCAGTTACCTTGGCAGTCGATAAGCAAGTCTTTTTGCCCCAAACCCACAAGCGCAGTGTAAATGCCTGCATCGCCGTGTGGGTGGAATTGCATTGTCTGTCCCACAATGTTGGCAACTTTATTGAAACGTCCGTCGTCGACGCGCTTCATTGCGTGCAACACGCGTCGCTGAACAGGTTTCAAGCCATCGTCGATGTGTGGGACTGCACGGTCGAGAATAACATACGAAGCATAGTCGAGGAACCAGTTCTGGTACATTCCAGTCACGCTCGATGTGTTGTTCAAATCGTTGGTAAGCCCCTCAAAAGGGTTCACACCCTCAACATCAGCAATTCCGTTTTCTCCGTCGTTTGTTTCTTGCTCCATATCAGCGTCATCGTTCAAATGAGCGTCTTCTGGATCAATTGGTGTTTTGTCAAATTCGTCCGACATAATATTTTGTGTTATTGCGACTTGATTCCGGGAAGTTATTCTTCCTCAACCAAATCTTCTTCAATACGCAGATTTTCAATAATAAACTGCTGGCGTTGTGGCGTGTTTTTGCCCATATAGTACGACAGCAGGTTGGCCAGATTATCGCCCATCTTAATGTTTACGAGGTCGAGGCGGATATCTTTGCTTATGAAGTTTTTGAACTCATCTGGCGAGATTTCGCCCAAACCTTTGAATCGAGTAATCTCGGCAGTAGAGCCAATCTCCTTGGCGGCATCGTCACGTTCGGCCTCGCTATAGCAATATTTGGTCACTTTCTTGTTGCGAACGCGGAAAAGCGGTGTCTGCAATATATAGACGTGATGCTTGCGAATAAGGTCGGGGAAGAATTGCAGGAAGAACGTTATTATCAGCAAGCGTATGTGCATTCCGTCGACATCGGCATCGGTTGCAATTATCACCTTGTTGTAACGCAAGTCGTCGAGACTGTCCTCAATGTTCAGTGCGGCTTGCAGAAAGTTGAACTCATCGTTCTCATAGACCACTTTTTTTGTCATTCCGTAGCAGTTGAGCGGTTTGCCTCGCAGGCTGAAAACGGCTTGTGTCTCGACATTGCGGCTTTTGGTTATTGAACCTGATGCGGAATCGCCCTCGGTGAGGAATATCGAGGACTCATTGCGCAAGTCTATCTTCTCGTCATCGTCCGATTTTTCGGTCACGCCCTTCGGATATACGGGTTTCTGGTCGTTCAGGTGAATGCGGCAATCGCGCAGTTTGTCGTTGTGCAGGCTGACCTTCTTTGCCAAGTCGCGTGCCTTCTTTTGCACACCCGACAGCAGTTTGCGCTCACGCTCGGCATCCTGTATCTTTTTCAGCAATACTTCGGCCACATCGGCGTTCTTGTGCAGGAAATCGTCAACTTCCTTTTTGATGAAATCGCCCACGAACTTGTTCACGCTGACGCCGCTCAATTCATACGGGTTGCCGTCGCTGTCCTTATCTGGAGCCATATTTGGCGAGCCCAACTTGACCTTTGTCTGACTTTCGAACGTAGGTTCAATTACGTTTATGGCGATTGTGGCGACTATTCCGCCACGTATGTCTGAAAGTTCAAAGTTCTTCTGGTAGAATTCCTTTATAGTGCGCGACAGATGCTCGCGCAATGCGCTTTGGTGCGTACCGCCCTGTGTCGTGTACTGTCCGTTGACGAAGGAGTAGTAATCCTCGCCGTACTGGTCGGTGTGAGTGAAGGCCACTTCAATATCCTGGCCTTTCAGATGCACTATCGGATAAAGAGGTTCGGCCGTATTGCGTTCCTGGAGCAAATCGAGCAAGCCGTTGCGCGACAAGAACTTTTGTCCGTTGAACACAAGTGTCAGTCCTGTGTTCAGATATGAATAGTTGCGCAACATTGTCTCAATAAAATCCTCGTGGTACGAGAATGGGCCGAACACAGCCTCGTCGGGAGTGAACTGCACCTTTGTCCCGTTCTTTTCGGTAGTCGGTGCAAGGTCATACTCCTTGACAAGTTTGCCTGCGGCGAAATCGGCCTGCTTGACCATTCCGTCGCGGTACGACCATACTGAGAACTGCGACGACAAGGCATTGACCGCCTTTGTACCTACACCATTCAATCCGACTGATTTCTGGAACGATTTGGTGTCGTACTTGCCACCCGTATTCATTATGGAAACAGCCGCAACCATTTTACCTTGCGGGATGCCTCGTCCGTAGTCACGCACGGTCATGGTCTTGTCAGCCAACCGTATGTCGATAACACTACCGGCATTCATACGGAACTCATCGATAGAGTTGTCGATAACCTCCTTGAGCAGCACATAGATGCCATCGTCGGTACTGTTGCCATCGCCGAGCTTGCCAATGTACATGCCCGGACGCAAACGTACATGCTCCAATCCCTCAAGGGTTTTGATGTTGTCGTCAGTATAACTAATCATACGAGAAAAAAAATTTTGCCAAATATAAATATTTAGGTGTGGCTTGCTTTTTTGACTTATCAACAACGCGGGGTTGAAAAGGGAACGGAATCCGACGTTATTTTTTTGCATAAATAAAGACCTGATTACCACAGACATATTAATTGGTTTAACAAGACATTTACATTTTCATCAACAAAATGGCAAGTTTTTTGTTTCACATGTGTTCAACTAAAACTAATTAATATGAAGCGATTTTTTGGACTGACTGTCCTAGCCCTGATGGGCTCAAGCGCCTTTGCTGGCGGAATTCTAACCAACACTAACCAAAGCGTGCAATTCGTACGCACGCTGTCGCGCAATGCCACTATCGACATCGACGCGCCGTACTTCAACCCTGCAGGCACAGCCTTGCTCGACGACGGGCTGAAACTGTCGTTCGACTGGCAGATGCCGATTCAGGAACGCACCACAACTTGCGACCTTCCGTACTTGAAAAACCACGAGTACAAGGGCGACATTTTTGTTCCCTTCTACCCTACGCTATTTGTATCGTGGAAGAAAGAACGATTGGCGCTGTCGCTAAATGCAGGGCCGATAGGTGGCGGTGGCTCAGCCTCCTACGACAAAGGATTGGCATCTTTTGAAAAATCGATAGCAGCCATTCCTCTTGCCCTCAACGCCAAAGGCTATACCACTACCGGCTACGATGTCGACATTCAATTTAAAGGCGGAAGCGTCATGTACGCCGGGCAAATAGGTGTGGCATACGCCATCTCCGACAAGTTGTCGGCAAGCGTAGGTGCGCGTCTGACTTACGTCAAGAACAAATACGAAGGGCATATCCGCGACATCAAGATCAATCCGCAGGTTGAAGCCATGGGCCTGAAAGGCGATATGATTTCGGCTCCCGCATTTTTCAGTCAGGCGGCATCCGCAATGAAAGGCGCCGCCGACCAATATGCCGCTGCCGGCATGAATGACAAGGCACAAGAAGCCACCGTCAACTACTACACTATGCAAGCCTACGCGGCCGCCACTTCGGGCATGGAAGTAGATGCATCGCAGTCGGGACTTGGCGTTGCACCGATTATCGGATTGGACTATAAAGTAACTGACTGGCTGAACCTTGCCGCACGTTTCGAGTTCAACACAAAAATTGAGTTGACAAACGACTCGGACGCCGAACACGACGGCAACGGCATGTTCAAGGACGATTCCACCTTCAGGAAAGACGTTCCTGGAATTTTTGCCGCAGGTGCCGATTTTTCAATTACCGACAAATTCCGCACCTCGCTATCGTTCACCTACTATTTAGACAAGAAGGCTGATTGGGAAGGCCGCGAAAAGTTGCTCGACCACAACATGTACGAGTTCGCCTTGGGCCTGGAATACGACATCAACAGCATGCTTACACTGAGTTGCGGCTATCAACGTGGAATTACCGGTGCAACCGACGAGTTCCAAACCGATATGGATTTCAGCCTGAACACCAACACTTTCGGACTTGGCGGCAGAATCAACATCGGCAAAAATCTGAACATCGATTTCGGCTACATGCTATCGACATACGACAAGGTGACCGTGGAGAAGACTGATGCCAATACAGGCCTAAAATACAACGAGTCGTTCGACAAAATCAACAACACGTTCGCGCTTGGCGTATGCTATAAATTTTAAAGACAGTGCAAAAAACATTTTGCACATTCGATAAAAACCATTTATTTCGCATCGTTTTTTAGAACAACAACGAAATGAAGAACAATATGAACAGCAAACAATGGTGGTGGCGCCAATCCGATATTCAAGTGGAGGATTAGCCCATAGGTTTGTTGTAACAAATGATAAAAAAACCCGCAAGCACTCCACTTGCGGGTTTTTTGTTTGGTACGGCCGACTAGGCAAAAAACAGTAAACAACAATTAAAAAATTATAAAAAAATGGAAAAGCAAAAACGATTCTTCTTGACAGAGAAGGAAATACCTACACAATGGTACAATATTGTGGCTGACATGAAAAACAAGCCACTCCCAATTCTCAACCCAAAGACAAAAAAGCCTATAACGGTTGACGAATTGTCGCAGATTTTCAACCGTGCCTGCTCTGAGCAGGAATTGGACTGCACCAACACTTGGATTGACATTCCGGAGCCTGTCCGCGAGCAATACAAGAACTATCGTTCGACACCGCTGGTTCGTGCATACGGACTTGAAAAGGCTCTCGACACCCCTGCGCATATCTACTTCAAGAATGAGAGCGTAAGTCCAATCGGGTCGCACAAGCTAAACTCGGCATTGGCACAAGCCTACTACTGCAAGCAGGAAGGCATAACCAACATAACAACCGAGACTGGAGCAGGTCAATGGGGCACAGCCTTGTCGTATGCCGCAAAGATATTCGGACTGGAACTGGCCGTATATATGGTAAAGGTAAGCTATCACCAAAAGCCTTATCGCCGCTCAATAATGCAGACGTTTGGCGCACAGGT
>JAZUEN010000067.1:0-5945 GCA_045640185.1 Bacteroidales bacterium | reverse complement strand
CGTCTTCCTTGCCGTTTTTGTACTGTTCCTGACGCAGTTGCTTGCCGTATTGGTTGAAATATTTCCAGATGCCGTCTTTTGTCCCGTTAAGGTAACTGCCTTCAAACTCTTTTGAGCCGTTGGCGCGGAACGATTGGTAAGCGCCATTGTAAACGCCTTTAGCGTAGTTCTCAACTAGTCGCAGTTGTCCTCCTGGATACCAGTAGGTTGCGGTGCCGTTCTTTATGTTTTTGCGGTAGTTGATGACATATTGCTTGTCGCCATTTTCGTAGTAGCCGTTCCAGATGCTGTCCATCATACCCTCGCAGAAATATCCGTTTTGTTCGGTGTTCCCGTTCTCATACCATTGAATCCAGTAGCCTGTTTCCTTGCCTTTGCTGAAGTCGCCTTCGTGGAATTTTGTCCCGTCTTCATAATAGACAATCCAATGGCCGTTTTTCAATCCTTTGCTGAAGTCGCCTTCTTTCCAGACATTGCCGTTGGCATACCAGTAAGTCCAGTGACCATCCATTTTGCCGTCGACAAAGTAGCCTTCGTTGCCCTTTTGTCCGTCGGTGCGCCAGTATGTCCAAAGGCCGTCTTGCACGTCTTGCTTGAAGTTGCCTTCGATGTCGAGTTTCCCGTCTTCGTGCCACCATACGGCTTTGCCTTCCTTCTTGTTGTCGGCGAAGTTTATTTCATCCGACTTTCCGCCCGATACGAACCAGTCGGTTTGCAGGCCGTTCTTCTTTCCGTTGGTGTAGTTGATTTGCATTTTAGGCTTCCCGTCGTGGTACCAGAAATTCCAGACGCCGTCTTTTTGGTTGTCTTTCAGCAATCCTTCCATTTCTTTTTGCCCGTTGGCATAGTAGCGGATGTTCATTCCGTTCTCGTAGTTCATCTCGCTTTTGAGATTGCCCTCGCGGTAGTATGTGAGCCATTTGCCAACTTCAACGCCAGCCTTGTAGTGTCCGCTACTCATCATATTCCCGTTTGGGAAATAGCGCTTCCAGTAGCCGTCTTCACGTCCGTTGAGGTATGGGCCAGTTTCCTTTACCTGTCCCGATTGGTAGTACGATGTGTAGGTTCCGTTTCCGTCCTTGATGGTTTGTTCCTTGCCGTTTTCCCAATAGTTGATAAGAAGCAGTGAATCCTTGAAGTGGCGTTCTTCGCGGTATTTCAGCCCAGAGCCGTTGTAATATGCCCAGATGCTGTCTTTGGCGCCCATTTTGTAGTAGCCTTCAACTTTTGGCGAGCCGTTAAGGTAGTTTTCGACATAATGTCCGTTCAGTATTCCGTTGCTGAATTCGCCCTGATTTTGGATTTTTCCGTTGCTGTAGAAGTATGTCAGTTTGCCGTGAACGGCGCCATTCTTGTATTCAATGGTCTGTGTCTTTACGCCGAGGCTGTCGTAGTAGGTCCAAAGCCCGTTTTCCTTGCCTTGATTCAGTACGCCTTCGCTTGCTGTTTGTCCGTTGCCGTATTTGGTGACTATTTTTTCTTGAGCCCAGCCTGCAAGTGGCATAATGGCTATCAATAGGACGGTGATTCGCTTCATTTTGTTTGATTTTTCAGATGCTTACAAATCTAATAAGATTTGGGGGTGAGTAAAATGTGTAAGACGGATTTTTTCGTTTTGTGTCGCATATTGTGTTGGCTGATTTTAGTTTGTATGGCGGAATCAGGTTTCATTGCTTGTTATTCGCACAGCCATTTCCAAACAGGAACAATTTCAATCACGATGCCATTTGTATTTATTGTTTCCTCGTGGTCGCGTGTGATTATCAATCCTTTATAGCCATCGTTCGACTTGATGAATTTTGCAAGCCCGCCAACTTCCCGTTCGTATGTCTCGTAATCGTCAATGTTGTACGACACTTGTATCGCGAGTTTTTTTTCAGGTATGCAGAAGTCGACTTCAACATTGCTGTTGTAATAGAACAGTCGCTGTTCTTCCTGTGTGTTCCTATACAACTTGTTCAGGTGTATTGCGACAATGTTCTCAAGCAACTTTGTGTCGCCGTTTATCATAAACAGGTTCAGGATGCCGTTGTCGACAAAATACCGTTTTTGTATGGTCGTTTGGTCTGTTAATGGCGAAACCAGATTTGATACAGAAAAAGTAAGGTATGCCTGTTCCATATATCCCAGATAATCTTTCAAAATCGGCATACTTATCTTGTCGCCAGTAGAATTGATAATGTTTTGCAAGCGTTTCAGTGTTGAAGGTTGCATTACGCTATCGGCAAGTTTGTGCGCCAACAGCCTGAATATCCGTGAATTCCTTATTGAATTGCGTTCTACAATGTCGCCCATTAACGTCTTTTGGTAGAGCGAGTTGATCCATTCGCGCTTGTCGGTCTTGTCAAATGATTCCGCAAAGCCTCCGTAATAGAAATATTCGTCGAAAAGTTTTGCGACAGCATTTCTTGTGTCGGGCACGAATTCCCAGTTTTTTTCAAGATGTATGCCTTTGTACTCCAGAAATTCATTGAATGAGAACGGGTAGATTTCCTTTGGGACGAATCGTCCGCCAAGCGTCGTCGATATTTCGGCGCTCAACATTTTTGCATTGCTTCCAGTTATCATTACCCTGTATTTGGAGTCAGCCAACCGCCTTGCAAATTTTTCCCATCCGTCAATGTTTTGTATTTCATCAAGATATATATACGGCTTTTTATTCCCGAACATTTCAAGATATGCGTCAAGAATTATTCCGAGTTCGTGTGCCTTGATGAATGAAAGCCGTTCGTCTTCAAAATTGATGTACAGAAAATCTTCAGGTTTTGCACCGTCGGCTATTTTGTTCTGCATTTCCTGATAGAGCAAGTGTGTTTTTCCTGCGCGTCGGGCGCCAATGAGTACGTAGTTCGATGTCGGGTCGAATTTGACATTTCTCTTTATTAGTTTGAATGTCAGTATTTCGGCCTGTCTTTCGCCTATTATCTTTTTGATTATTGACTTGTTCATACCGTTATGCTTTTGTTCCTTGTCGCTACAAAGGTAATTATTTTTAATTATGCTTTCACATTTTTATAAAATATCACAAAGTATACTTTAAGAAAAATAAGAAATATCGCAAAGTATACTTTAAGATAATTGCAAAATATCACAAAGTATATCTTAGGATATTTTGAGAGAGTTGCAAGTCGCGTTTTGTGAAAATATCCGTATATAATTGATTATTAGATATAAGGATTATTTAATAAATCCTCCGCCGAGCAGAATGTCGCCATTATAGAAGGCCACAGCCTGCCCAGGTGCAATTCCCCATTCGGGCTCAATCAGTTCTATTGTCAATTCATTGTCTGAATTGAAATGCACCTTGCCTTTGGCGTTTTGCTTGCGGTATCTGATGCGCACGTCAACAGGATTCTTGAAATCGTTTTTATCTATAATGTTGTAGTCAATAGCCTTGAATTCAGTGTGATACAAATCTGTTATGGGGCCGAGTGTAATCTCGTTCGCTGTTGCGTTTATGTTGGTGACGTACAAGGGTTCTTTGGGTACAAGTCCCAAACCGCGCCGTTGGCCGATGGTGTAATAGGGGAAGCCGTTGTGCTTGCCAATCTTGGTTCCGTTCCTGTCGATGAAATAGCCTTCCCCGATTTTTATGCCTTCCGATTCAAGAATTTTCTTTAGGAAAGGCCTGTAGTCGGTGCCTTGTATGAAGCAGATGCCAATGCTCTCTTTTAGATTGGCGACATTGCTGAATCCGTATTTTATGGCAATTTGCCTTACCTCGTTTTTAGTCAGGTTCGATAGGGGGAACAGTGCTCTACTTAGCACGTCTTGCCCAAGTCCCCAAAGAAAAAACGATTGTTCCTTGTCGGCGTCAACGCCTGTGGTAATGTAGAATTTGCCGTTGCGTTCGGTTATTCCGTTGTAGTGTCCAGTGGCAATCCGTTCGCAATTGAGCCTGTTTGCGTAGTCGAGCAGTATTTTCCATTTGACGTTTGGATTGCAGAACGCGCAGGGGTGTGGCGTGCGCCCAGACAAGTATTCTGTTTGGAAATATTTGACAACCGTATCGTGAAACTCCTTTCTCACATCGGCAACGTGGTGTTCTATTTGCAGTTTCTGCGCAAGTTGTCGGGCGTTCGTAATGTATTGTGGTTCAGATTCTTCAGTGTCGCATTCCGACCACGTGCGCAGTGTTGCTCCAACAACTTCGTGTCCTTGTTCCTTGAGTAGCATTGCTGTCACGGAACTGTCGGTGCCACCACTCATTCCAAGCAGGATTCTCATATCGTCACGGGTTATTGTGTTTGTAGAGCCGTCCTTGCCAGGTGCCTTGGTTTTCGAGTTCCTTGTCAAGCAATGCGACCACTTCAAAGTTCTTCATTCGGTTCCAACGGGGTGCCACCAGTTTGTCGGCGGGCGATACGCTGACAAACCGTTCCAATACTATTTTCGGATTCAGGTGTTCCAGAAAATGGACAACGGTTTTTATATATTCGTCGAGCGTGAAAAGGTTCACATAGTCGGCATTTTGGCTGTATATTGATGCCAGTGTGGTGTTCTTGATTATTTGCAGTTGATGCAGTTTCAGTGTCTGTATCGGCAGTTCCGATATGCGTTTTGCGTGAAGCAGGAAGTCGGATTCCGTTTCGCCAGGCAGTCCCAGGATAAGATGCCCGCCAACCTGCAGTTTGTATGATGCGCAAAGCCTTGTCGCAGTCACCGAGTCTTGCCACGTGTGGTGGCGGTTGATCAGTTCAAGAGTCTTGTTGTTGGTAGTTTCCATTCCGAGTTCGATAGCCACAGGCACGTGCTCGTTTATCTTGGCGAGCATATCGAGCAGTTCCGCGTTTATGCAGTCGGGGCGTGTGCCGATTATCAGCCCAGCGATGCCATTGTCAATCGCTTCTTGATAAAGTGGTTGTAGGGTCTCGATGGGGGCGTACGTGTTTGTGTAACTCTGAAAATATGCGATGTAGCGCATATCGGGATATTTCTTCGAGAAAAAATCGCGACCTTTTTTCAGTTGGGTGCTTATGTTGTCGGAGGCATTGCAGTAGGCGGGTGTGAACGAACTGTTGTCGCAATAGATGCAACCGCCAGTGCCTTTTGTGCCGTCGCGGTTCGGGCACGACAGTCCCACATTGACCGATATCTTTTGTACCCGTCCGCCAAATTTGTTTTTAATGAAAGATGAGTAGTCGTTGAAACGACGGTTTGTGCCCCAATCAAAGACTTGTTGTTCAGACATATTTTGTTATTGTATAATAGTGCATTCACAATTGATATTTATTATCAATTATTGCTTTCCTGATTTCATCGTCAAGCATTTGTTCGTTGTATTTTGTATTCCAAAATTCGTCAATTGAAATTTGTTTGTGTCTTAATAAGTAGTCGGTGCGCAGTCTGCTTTTAAAGTAGTCAAAAACGCCTTTGTATGTTTTGTGGCTCACATTGACACTGTCGTTATATTCTTTGTTATCGACAAATAGGTCTGTTGCGGTTTTAATGTCTAATGTGGAACTTTGTGAAACATATTCGGCGAAACCTTCCGCTTTCCAGTTTTTACACACTATAAATTTGATAAATCCTAATGTCTGTAGTTCGTATGAGTGTGTGATTTCGTGTGCTAGAATGCTTGAAATTGGCCTATTAGTGAATGTAGAATCGATTGCTATTACTACCCCTTTGTCAAAATCGACTGGTGCAAATATTATTTGTGGCACAGTATTTCTATTAGTAGCCAATGAATTACGTGAAAGAAACAATGTCTTTGTGTCATACTCTTTTCGGGACTTGCAGAACACTATGTATATTTTGTGTTTCAATGTAACTCCTTTTGATTGAATAAGATGCTCATATTTGTCTATAATGCTCAAAATAGTATCTGTTGGAACGTTTTCTTGTTTGTCTATGTAAAGTGCCAAGTTGTTTTTGTCGTATACTTTTTTTGTTCCAATAAAAGAACATTCAAATAGGACGAAAAATGCAATTATTACAATGAT
>JAZUEN010000066.1:0-14168 GCA_045640185.1 Bacteroidales bacterium | reverse complement strand
CGCCCAGAACCCATATCTGCCATTGTGGGAATTCATCCCCGACGGTGAGCCTTACGTATTTGAGGACCCCGACAAGCCGGGCGAGTTCCGTGTCTATGTGTACGGTTCGCACGATATGCTTGTCGACAAGTATTGCGGTCTCGACCAGGTTGTATGGTCGGCATCGGTCAACGACCTGAAGAATTGGCGTCTCGATGGTGTCATCTTTGAATCGAAGAAAGACGCCAATGGCAAGCAGTTGAATCCCGACGGCGAGGGCGACGTGCTTTATGCTCCCGACGTTGTAGAGACCAAAGACGCCAACGGCAAAAAGACATATTACCTATATCCAAACGTGCAGAACGGCGGGCGCAACAGCCTTGTAGCAAAATCTGACCGTCCCGACGGCCCTTTTGAGGTTTGCAATTGGGATCCTGAAAACCCGCGTGCCACTGTAGGTCCGTTCGGCTTCGATCCTGCCTGCCTTGTCGACGACGATGGCCGTGTTTACGGCTATTGGGGCTTTCAGCAGTCGTTTGGCGCCGAACTCGACCCAACAACTATGGCTACCGTTAAGCCCGGCACCGAAATAGTGAAGGACATGATTCCCAACTATCATCAGGACAAGACATTCCGCTTCTTCGAGGCATCATCTATCCGCAAGATAAAGGACAAATATGTATTCATCTACAGCCGTTGGACCAATCCTGGCGAGGAAGGCTTGCCGGAGAACAACTACACACTGGCATACTGCTACAGCAACAATCCGCTCGGTCCGTGGACCTTTGGCGGAACCATTATCGACGGCCGTGCCATTGAGCGCAATGCCGACGGCAAGAACGTCAGCACAGCCGTTCCTGGCGGTAACACTCACGGCAGTATCTGCGAGATAAACGGCAAGTGGTGGGTGTTCTATCACCGTCAGGCCGGAACATCGGAATATTCGCGTCAGGCGATGGTGGCTCCAATCGATGTTGAGGTGATGGAAGGCGAGAGCGGATATGTCCGTATCAGCAAGGCCGAATTCAACAGCGAGGGATTCTTGACAGAAGGCCTTGATCCGTTCACCCGCTATTCGGCAGGCATTGCGTGCTACTTCACCGGTCCTAAGCCGGCTTATCAGGAATATCCTAAAGTGGTTTATCCGGGATCGCATCCGCAGATTATCCGCGGTCAGCAGAATCCAAAACTCGACCCTTACGACCTTTCAATCAACCGCTGCCCGATGGTAAATAACACAAGCGGTTCGGCAGTTGGCTACAAGTATTTCAATTTCAGCAAGACATACGGAAAATCAGGCGTGAAACTGTCGCTCAACTACGTTCCTGAAGGCGTTGCCGGCAAGATGGACATCTATCTCGACCGCCCTTCTGAAGCCGAGGGAGGCGTCAAAGTCGGCACATTCGACATTCCTGCCACCAGCAGCGACAAGGACCTATCGGCAACCATACCTGTCGAGAACCTGAAGTACTACAACGGCAAGCACGCACTGTTCTTCGTGTTCACATCTGAGACACAAGGCAAGTCAATGTGCTCGCTTGTCGATTTCTGCTTCGAGTAGGCATACAGGCGCAAAACCAAAATAGCGAAGGCTGTCCATTTGGACAGCCTTCGTCATTTTTATATAAATGCGTTTATAGAAGTCCCCTTTAATGAAAGGCTTACTTGTATTCGCACATTTTCAGTGCTGTGACGGCCGCTTCAACGCCCTTGTTTCCAAGCTTGCCACCAGCCCTGTCAAGTGCTTGTTGCAGATTGTCGGTGGTAAGGACGCCGAATATTACCGGAACGCGTCCTTCTGCGTTTAGCATCGACAAACCATTAGCCACGCCTTCGCAGATGAAGTCGAAGTGGCGCGTCTCGCCTTGAATCACACAGCCAAGGCAGATTATTGCGTCGGCCGTCTTTTGTCCATTGCAGGACAGGTTTGAATGTGAATAGCGGGCGGCCGCGTATGTCAGCTCAAATGTTCCGGGAACGTGCCTTACAACAATGTCCTCGTCATTCACGCCGTTATTCTTCAATGCCTTGATGGCTCCTTCAGCCATTGCGTTTGTCACCTTGTCGTTCCATTCGGCAACGACGATAACAAAACAGCGACCCTTTCCCGAAGGAATGGTCGCTGCATCGTATTCTGATAGGTTCTTAAGTGCTGTTGCCATTATTTTGCCAGCTCAGCGTTCATTTTTGCTATGTTCTTGTCAGCGTTCATAGCCTCTTGCGACAGCTTGTAGTCGTTCTTTATTTGGGTGTAGAGGTTAAGCGCCTTCTTGTAGTTGCCAAGTTTCTCATATACTTGTGCAGCCTTGTTCAGGTACAAAGGTGAGGTGAACTCGTTGTTGACTTTGTTGGCGGCCTTTTCATAGTATGAAGCGCCTTTTGCCTCTTGTCCCAATTCAACGTAGGCATCACCTGTAACGCCCAAGGCAACGCAGCTTAGTGTCAAGTCTTTCGATTTGAATTTATTCAGGAACTTTATTGCTGATTCGTAGTCGCCTGTGTACATTGAGCATAGGCCTGCGTAGTAGTTGGCCAATTTTGCTGTCTGTGTGCAGCCATATTCGTCAATCACTTCCAAAAAGCCCATATAGTTTCCATCACCATTAAGGGCGAGATTGAACGAGTCCTTTTGGAAATATTGTTCAGCCACATACATTGCGGCACTTGCTTCAGTGTTCTTCGGGATTAGATAGAAACGTTGTATGGCGAAGAAAATAGCCACAACAGCTACAATGCCCAATGCAACGTATGAAATGGTAGATTTGTTATCTTCAATGAATAGTTCGGTTTTGTTCAATGTTTCTTGTACATTTTCAAAGCCATCAGGTTGCTGATTTTTAGTATCTTTTGACATAAGACAATATTATTTTCAATAAACGTGGCAAAAATAATCCTTTTTATCATTTATCGAAATAAATCTTTCATTATGGATAAATACTTTAATGTGTTGAAATAAAATAAGATGGCATAACCGTCTGTGATTAGTTGCATTTATTTTTGCCGGCAATCAGCGTAGATATGTGCAATAAAGTGAGTTTCCGCCAGATACTTTGTTGCAATTTGACAGTTTGGCAGAATCGTGCCAGCCAGGATTTGAAGCCCGGAAGCCGGACGCACATGTAGCCAAATAACAAGAAAGGCCACCATTTTTTGGTAGCCTTTCGTCTTATTATGCAGAATTTGTTAGTATGCCGACTTGAATTGCTTCAGGAAGCGGACATCGTTTTCGAAGTACAGGCGCAAGTCGCGGACTTGATATTTCAGCATTGCTATGCGCTCAACACCCATTCCGAATGCGAAGCCTGTATATTTCTCGCTGTCGATGCCACAGTTTTTGAGCACGTTGGGATCGACCATTCCGCAACCCAATATCTCAAGCCATCCGGTGCCTTTGCAGATGTTGCAGCCTTTGCCACCGCAAATTGAGCACGACACGTCCATTTCGGCCGATGGCTCGGTAAATGGGAAGTATGATGGGCGGAGGCGGATTTTTGTATCCGGTCCGAACATCTCCTTGGCAAAGTACAGAAGAGTCTGCTTAAGGTCGGCGAATGATACGTTCTCGGCCACATACAGTCCTTCAACCTGGTGGAAGATGCAGTGTGCGCGTGCCGAGATGGCCTCGTTGCGGAACACGCGGCCCGGGAATATCATGCGGATAGGTGGCTGTGCATTTTCCATTATGCGCGACTGCACGCTCGACGTGTGTGTGCGTAGCAATATGTCGTGCGGATTAGGCTCGCTTGATGCCTTTTCAACAAAGAAGGTGTCTTGCATGTCGCGGGCAGGGTGCTCAATCGGGAAGTTCATTGCCGAGAACACGTGCCAGTCGTCTTCAACCTCGGGACCTTCGGCCACTGTGAAGCCGATGCGGTTGAAAATGTCGACTATCTCATTCTTGACAAGTGAAATAGGGTGGCGTGTGCCCAGTTCAAAAGCTTCGCCCGGACGGGTCAAGTCGTGTTTTGAATCATCCGATACCATGCTTTCGAGCGAGGCTGCCGAATCGTCATATTTTTGTTGGGCCAGTTGCTTTAGCTTGTTTATTTCTGCGCCAACCTGCTTTTTCAGTTCGGCAGGCACGGTGCGGAACTCGTCGAACAATTGTGAGATTTCACCTTTCTTGCTTAGGAATTTTAGGCGAAACTGTTCAAGGCTTTCTGCTGAATCAGCCTTGTATTGTTGAACTTTGTCAACCAGGTCCTTAATCTTGTCTAACATGTGCGGTATGTTTTAAAATGCGTGCAAAGGTATTCAATTTAGCGGTTTTGTCAACTTGGTGCATTAGCAATATTTGCGTTCAATTATGGTTGAGTGGATTATTGCTGTGCGTGCGTCAAATCCCGGTAGTTGGCTTGTCTCTTTTTCATTTTTTTCCTTTTCGTCCAAATCAGGCACAATCGATCTTTCGCCTTCTGCAAACAGCGGGCTTTCGATTGTTCGCTCCATTGTGGGTTTGGCAGGATTCTTATGCTTTTTCGGGACCGGAGGCTGTTGCATGTCAAGCTGTTGCTTTCGGTTGTGGGAGTCGGCATGGCCATTTTCGCCCATCAGCATCTCGGCCATTTCAATCAGCGGCAATGAGCCGGCGTTAGAACCTGGTTGGGTGCTGCTCTTGCTTTGCTTGCTTGATTTCCCCGCCAACCCTGTTATTATAAAAATTGCAATCGGAATCAGATAGACCAAAGAATCGATAAACTTGTCCATGTTTGTATAGTTTGTGTAGTGTTGAGCAAAACAGGGTGTTGTCGCCGTTGAAGTGGCTCGCCTTGCATCTCGATGCCATCATTCTCTTGCGGGTTTTTCTTGTCTGTATCTTGTAAGTGTGGCTTATTGTCTGCCTCGACGATTTCCAGTTATCCTTGTTTATTTGTTTCTGGGCCTTGTAGTATTCCACGTTCTGCTTCAGCATTTCAACATCGTTTTTGATGCTTCTTTTGACCTTTTGTGACTGATTGTCAAAAAGATATTGATATTGGGCCATTGTCGCCGTTGGTGAGCCCAAAAACAATAAAAACAATATCTTTGCCACAAAATTCTTCATTTGCAAATGTCGAAACAGATTTCAAAGGTACTCACTTTTTGCTGTAGTTTAGCAAGTTTGCTCATTTTTCATGCCTGCGACAATATTGACGACGATGTTGTCCCTTGGGTTGAGGTTAGGGTGCGTATCAACACGCTGAGCGCCGAATACATTGATTTACAAAGCATTAGCGGTCGCGCAATAATTAAAAACGAAGGCTATGGCGCCAATGGCATAATTGTCTATCGCGCCGATGAATCCGTATTCAACGCATTCGACTGCACATGTACAAACGAGTTGAGCGACACTTGTGGCGTCGTTTTCGACGAGAACAACATTGCCGGCGCCATTTGTCCTGTTTGCGGGTCGCGCTACGAGCTGATGAACTGCGGAATGCCCACGTCGGGCAAGGCCAGACATTCGCTCAAGAGCTATCATGTCAGCTATTCCGAGCCTTATCTCATAATTCGCAACTAGTATGCTTTTCTATCTATGCCTGGGCGGAAACGTAGGCGACACACGCCACTATCTTGAAAAGGCTGTCGAGCAGATTGGCCGGCGCATAGGCAAGGTTTTTCGCAAGTCGGCCATCTTTGAGTCGGAGCCTTGGGGCTTTTCGGCGGAGCGGAATTTTCTAAATCAGGTTGTGGCCGTCTCGTCTGAGCTTGAGCCAGCCGAGGTTCTCAGTACATGCTTGCAGATAGAGGCCGAACAGGGGCGCGTGCGCAACGGCACTGGGTATCAGTCGCGCTGCATCGACATCGACATTATTTTCATCGACTCGCTGATAATTGACACGCCACGGCTGAAAGTGCCTCATCCGCTAATGCAGGACCGCAAATTCGTGCTGATGCCTCTTTGCGGCATTGCTCCTGATTTTGTGCATCCGGTTTTTGGAAAGACTGTCCGGCAGATGCTCGACGAGTGTGGCGACAAGTCGAAATGCGTGCCGGCAGGTTAGCATTCTTCCTTCTCGTCGGGGAAGCTGGACAGGTAGCGCCTTGTGAACAGGCGTATCGGGTACCACAGTGCCGCAAGCCCGATGCCGACTACGGTTACCAGCACCAGTGCAAAGTCGGTCCAGATAATCTTTACCGGATAGTTGCTGACGACAAATGTTCCCATGGTGTCGAGCTTCAGGAACCCGAATGTCTGCTGAAGCCAGCAGGCCAGCAGGCCGAGTGTCAGGCCGAGCAGGGCGCCGCCAAGGCTTATGATGCAGCCTTCGTAGGTGAATATGCGCTGAATGCCCTTTTTGCTCAATCCAAGGTGGCTGAGCGTGCCTATGTCGTTCTTCTTGTCGATTATCAGCATCGACAGCGAACCTATTATGTTGAAACTGCCTATTATGAGTATGAACGTAAGTATCAGGAAGATGGCGAACTTTTCCGACTTCATCACCTTGTACAGCATTTCGTGCTGCTGATATTGTGTCTTCACAACATATTGGTTTCCAATCGCTTCCGATATCATGTCGCGAGCCTTGTCTTTGTCGGCCCCCGGCTTGAGCTTAATCTCGAGGGCGCTTGCCTGTGTCGAGTATTCGAGCAGATTGCGCGCAAAGTCGATAGGCACAATCAGATAGCGTGTGTCTATCTCTTGCTGGACCGAGAATGTCCCTGATGGGAAAATGTACGATTTGCTGAAGGCCCGTTCCGGATTCATCGATATGCGTCCGTTACGTTTCGGCACATAAATACGTATAGCCTTGATAAAGTTCAGGTTTATCGACAGGAAATATGCCAGCCCAGTGCCTACTACAGCCATCGGCTTGTGTCCGTCGTTTAGGGTGAACGAGCCGTTTATAATAGTTGTATCAATGCCCGTCAGCGACACGTAGTTGTCGGCCACGCCTTTTATGGTTCCCGGATTGATGTGGTTGTCGTATTCCAGAAGCACGTTTTCCTCAAGCGTTTCGCAAACCTCATCGACAAAGCTGAATGTAGCGATGCTTTTCAGAGTGTCGGATTGTGGATCAAAAACCTTGCCTTGTGCTGGCGTTATTTTTATGTCAGGGTCGAAGTTGCTGAACATCGACTTTATGAGCCCATCGAAACCATTGAACACCGACAGCACGATGATGAGCGCCATTGTGCATACCGACACGCCCACCAGCGACACAGCAGATATCACGTTGATGATGTTGTGCGATTTTTTTGAGAATAGGTATCGGCGTGCTACAAAGGCTGACAGGTTCATTACAGTTATGCCAAATGGTTATTTCTTCAGCAGGTTTTCGATGTTTTCAAGGTAGTCGAGCGAGTCGTCGATGAAGAATGCCAGTTCAGGAATGATGCGCACCTGATTGTGTATGCGATTGCCCAGCTGGAATCGTATTTCCTTGTTGTGGGCGTTTATGTTGGCCATTATCTCATCTTTCTTGCTGTCGGGGAAAATGCTCAGGTAGCATTTGGCAAAAGACAGGTCAGGGCTGATGCGCACCACCGAAACGGTTATGATGCACCCTTGGAACCAACTGCGGGCATAGCTTTGGAACATTTCGGCCAAGTCTTTCTGTATCAAACGCGCAACTTTGTTTTGGCGCGGAGTCAATTCTTCCATAATCTTCAATTTTCGGCAAAGGTAATCTTTATTTAGTATATGGATTGCATTAATGGTTGACTCGGATAAAAACATCAGCAAAAAACAATGTGGCACATTATCTTATCCGCATCATTATAATTGAGCGTAATTTGCAATTCATAACTATTTTTGCCTTATGGACAGATTGAACCTACCCGACTATTCGCACTTGTTACGCATCAATGCGCAGACAGGCCAGATTTTTGACCCTTTCCGTCGCAAGTTTGTTGCGCTTACGCCCGAAGAGTGGGTTCGGCAGAACATTGCCAGGCATCTGCTGGCTTTAGGTTTCCCGCAAGGATTGATTGCCGTTGAACAGCCTATCACCTACAACGGGCTGAAAAAGCGGTGCGATGTGGTAATCTACAACCGCCAGGCACAGCCGTGCGCCATTGTGGAGTGCAAGGCTCCGCAAGTGGGCATTTCGCAAAAGACATTTGACCAGATTGCCGTCTATAATCTGAAACTCAAGGTTGAATATCTGATAGTTACAAATGGATTGCAACATTTTTGCTGTAAGGTGAATGTTGAGACAGGTGCCGTGGAGTTTCTGCGCGACTTTCCTTTGCCCGACAATGTGCTTTGAACAGGGGTTCAAAGTTTCAGGCGCTCCTTCAGTATCTTGTATCCCGAACTGCTGACTTTCAGTTTCTCGCCATTGGCAAGTTCTATCTGCTGTTGCTGTCCGTAACGCTCTATGCGTGTTATCTTGCCAACATTTACAATGTATGAGCGGTGTATGCGTGCAAAACTGGCGGAAGGAAGCCCCTGCTCGTAATATTTCATTGTCTGCTCCTTCAGCCAATGGCCAGAGTCGGTGGCAATCATCACGTAATCGCCTTCTGCCTTTATGAAGTTGATGTCGGCTATGTCCACAACGCTGATTTTCTGTCCATTGCGTACTGTTATCTTGTCAATGGGGTCCACCTCGTTTGTTGCAGACGGCTGGTAAGTTTCGGGTGCAAGTTCAAGATTGTCGGCCGATTCCTGTTCGGCATTGGCAAGTTCTCTTCCAAAATACAGCACCTCGATGCAGTAAACCGAAGCCAAAACCAAGCCACGGGCTGGCAAGGTGACGGTAAATGAACTGAAATCGTCGGTCAGATAATATGCCACAATGCTTTCCGTTCCCGCAATGGCTACGACAAAGGCAAACCCAATAATCAGCATAACGGCGTTGCCGTAGCCTGTCGCTGTGCGTGGCACATAGCGCATAATGTTCCACAGAGCCATTCCGCAACCCGACAGCAAGACTGCCACTGTAAAGCAATCGGCCACAACCGCCCATAAGCCCAGTGACGCAGGCAATGAAAAGGATACTCCATAAGCGACCGCCACCAATGCCACAATAGTGGCACTGACGGTTGCGGAAGTCTTGTTTTCTAAAAACGACAGCATCTTTGCTTACTCTATAGTACCGCCACCAAGTGTGCAGTGTCCTGTAATAATCAGTTTGCGCGATGTGTCCTGCTCACATTTTGGTCTGTCGTCGGAGATGCCACCTATGGTAAATACGCATTGGCTTTGAATCAGCCACGTTGAAGGAGCCTTAATAGTAAATCCACCCATTACGGCATCAATGTTGAGAATGGTCTCGCCTTCGGGCAGTGTGGTGTGAGTGAGGTCGAGTTCTATTCCACCGCATACCGCCTTAATGTTTCCGCCCTTGAACTCTGGCTCCATAAACACCTGATTGACACCGCTACAGAAAAACTTGTAGTTGATGCGCCCGTCGTTATCGACATTGCGCTCCATATTTCCGTATTTTTCCGAAAAACCAGATTTAGTCTTCTTCCCAGGTTTGCGGAAAATCAGCAACAAGCCAAAAACTACAAGCACCAATGGGATAAAGACAGTGCAGAACTGTTTCGGCGTCATTCCAAGGGCTGAAATCAGGTCGTTCAAAAGGAATTTCCATTTGTCAAAGCAGATGAACAGTCCAATTGCAAGCAATATCAACCCTGAACGACGTCGTTGTAGAATAAGTGCAAGCCCAATGATGAACAATATTGATTGAGGTCCAAAAATAATGTCAGCCAAAGCATCTGGCAATACATTCAACATTTGAAGCAACAAAACCACACCTGACAATATCATTACAATGCCCCAAGCGGTGCGTTTATTTCCAATTCTTTTTTCAGTTTCCATAATCATAATTATTAATTGTAAATGTAATCAACTATGTCAAAAATCTCGAGGAAACATCGTGCGAAAACTTCCGGACAGCTCCGTTTGATTGTCATTCCTTTTGTTTTTCGACATTGCAAATGTAGGGCTGAAAGCCCCGTCAGCAAAGGCTTTATCGGTGAACCAATGGTTTTAACCCGACGAATGAATGATTGAACCGATGAAAAAAATTGGTGGCTATTGCGAAAATGTGTTTTTGAAAAAACACAAATCGCTTCTTACTCAAAAAACTCGTAGAAATTGCCGTTTCGTGGTATCACCAAAGTCTTCAGCCCGACTTCCTGTGCCGAAACAGCGTTTTTTTCAGTATCCTCAATGAAAAGCGTGCGCGAAGGGTCGAGTTTCTGCTCGTCGATGACGGCCTGGAAAATCTCGTGCGACGGCTTCAGCAGGTGCATCTCGTGCGAAAGATATACGTGGTCGAATAGTTGGTAGAAGGTAACGCCAAACTCTCTTTGCAGTTTGCTGTGGAAATACTCAAAATGCGAATCGTTGGTGTTGCTAAGCATCAGCAGTTTGTGCGTTTTGCGCAAACGCTTTATCCATTCGATGCGCGCGTCTTTGTAGTTGAGCAGCATTGCGCACCAGGCATCCATTATTTCGTTGGCCGGGCAGGCTTTTCCAGTCATTTTGCCAATGGCGTCTATGAATTCGGCGGTGCTCAGTTCGCCTTTTTCGTACGATTGCATTAGTGAAGCCTCAAGCGTGGACGCCATTTCCGCACCATATAATTTTGCAAATGCGGCACGTGTAAGGTTTGGGTTGATGTCGAGAATGACACCCCCGAAATCGAAGATTATGGTGTCGAAATCCGATAGATTAACCATTGCAGTAGGGTGATGATAGTGTTGGCTGAAACACGAAACTGTTTTTTTTCAGGTCGCTTCTTTTAATCACCTGCGACAGTTGTATTTCATTCATTGATTTTATTTTAGCCGATATGTCGGTAATGTTGGCGCCGCCTTCGATGCGTAGCCAATAGTCGGCTTGTTTAAGTGTTGTGTCGAAAGGACCTTGCGCGCCCTTGTTTTGTATCAGCAGGTATTTTGTATTGGTTGCCTCGTCGTGCCAACAGTATGCGTAGAAGCTCTGTATTTCCTTGCGTTCAGGGTGCATCAGGCTCAATTTGCCGGTTTCGGACAGCGACCAGCCAAAATGTTGGTTTAGCAGCCAGCACAGCCGGTACAGCGGTTCCGAAGAAACTATGGCAATGGCGCCAATCTCGCAGCTTATTTTTACGGTCGACAGTTTATTAGGCATCGGAACAAATTTTCGCTAATGTAAGAAAAAAGGAGTTAGGCCATATTGGAAAGGGCGATATGTGCCGCATTCTGCTCGGCTTCCTTTTTAGATGTGCCATATCCAGTGGCCGCCACATTGCCGTCAATTATCACTTCCGACGAGAAATACGGCGTGCGCTCGCTGCTATCGACTGTCACCGTGTTGAACGATAGTTCAACCTTTTTATGCTGCGCCCACTCAATAAGTCGGCTTTTATAGTTGTACTCGGTCTCTACAACCTTGTCAATGTCGATATACTTGTTTATCAGTCTTTTCACGACAAATTTGCGTACCGATTTATAGCCCTTGTCAAGATAGAGTGCGCCTATCATTGCCTCAAAGGCATCGCTTAGTATGTTCTTGTTTTTGTCGAAGTGTGATGCGTGTGAAACAATGAATTTGTCGAGTCCGAGTGTCAGGGAAAGCTGTGCCAGCGAGTCGCCGTTTACTATTTTCGACCTTGTCTGCGTCAGGAAACCCTCGGGCTTGTCGGGGAAGTTACGGTACAGGTATTCGGCCACAATTGAGTCGAGAATGGCATCTCCCAGAAATTCAAGCCGCTCGTTGTTTATGGTTGAGCCGTCGGGCAATTTAAGTGATGCCGATCGGTGCACAAAAGCCAGTTTGTACAACTCCTCGTTAGTAGGGTAAAGTTTTGTAATGCGGTGTAACTCGTCCAGAAACTGCTTGTCAGTGCAAAACAGACGCTTGACGTGAAACGATATAATGTTGAGTTTCAAGACTATTAGGAAATTTTCTTGAAGATGACGGAAGCGTTATGTCCGCCAAAGCCGAATGTGTTGCTCAATGCCGCATTGATGTTTCGCTTCTGCGCATTGTGCAAAGTGAGGTTCAGGCGCTCGTCGATTTGTGGATCCCACTCCTTGTGATTGATGGTAGGAGGAACGATGCCGTCCTTTATGGCCATTATGCTGAATGTGGCTTCCATAGCGCCAGCGGCCCCCAGCATGTGTCCGGTCATCGACTTTGTCGAACTTATGTTCATCTTGTAGGCATGTCCTCCGAAAACCTTTTGGATGGCAAGCAGTTCAGGGATGTCGCCTACGGGGGTTGATGTTCCATGTACGTTGACATAGTCAATTTCTTCAGGCGACATTTCGGCGTCCTTCAGTGCGCGTTCCATGCACAGCTTGGCTCCGTCGCCATCGGGATGTGTGGCGGTAATGTGGTAGGCGTCGGCTGAAGTGCCACCGCCTACAATTTCGGCATATATGTTTGCGCCGCGTTTTACGGCATGCTCGTATTCTTCAAGCACTATTGCTGCGCCGCCTTCGCCCATTACAAAGCCGTCGCGGGTCTTGCAGAATGGCCTTGAAGCCGTCATATATTCCTCGTTGTTGGTAGATAGGGCCTGCATTGAGTTGAATCCGCCTATGCCTGGTTGGTTGATTGTAGCTTCGGAACCACCGGAAACAATGGCAGTCGCCTTTCCAAACCTGATGTAGTTGAATGCCTCGATGAGGGCATTGGTTGATGATGCGCAAGCCGAAACAGTTCCAAAGTTTGGCCCACGGAACCCGTATTTGATTGAAATCATGCCTGCGGCGATGTCGCCAATCAGTTTTGGAATAAAGAAGGGATTGAAGCGGGGAATCTGTCCGCCCTCTGAAAAATCCATGACACCGTCGTAGAATGTGGTTATTCCGCCTATGCCGGAACCCCAGATAACACCTACTTCGTCTTTGTCTATAGTGTCAAGGAAATTTGCATTTTCGATGGCCTCTTTTGCGGCAATCAATGCGAATTGCGCAAACAAGTCGAGCTTGCGGCCTTCCTTGCGGTCAAAATATTCGTTTGGGTCGTAGTTTTTGACTTCGCAAGCGAATTGTGTTTTAAATTTAGATGCATCAAAGTGTGTTATCAAACCGCATCCGCTGACACCCTTTATGGCATTTTCCCAAGTTTCGTTAAGGTTATGTCCTAAAGGATTAATTGTGCCAAGACCAGTTATGACAACCCTTTTCAACTTCATCTAAATTTAAAACCCAATTAAGGATTGAAGTTTATTACTTCATATTTTTCTCGATGTGGTCGATAGCCTCACCAACAGTAGTGATTTTGTCAGCCAAATCGTCAGGAATTGCAACGCCGAATTCTTTTTCGAATTCCATAATCAATTCAACAGTGTCAAGAGAATCTGCACCCAAATCGTTTGTAAAACTTGCCTCTGGGGTAACTTCGTTTTCGTCAACACCTAATTTGTCAACAATGATTGCTTTTACTCTTGCTGCAACGTCAGACATAATTTTAAGTTTTAGTTATAAATTCATATTTATTACTTGAAAGAAATACTCTTTCAAAAGAGGTACCGAGCGGATTCGAACCGCTGTACCAGGTTTTGCAGACCTGTGCCTAAGCCTCTCGGCCACGGTACCAAAAGAGCGATGCAAATTTATTAAAATTGTTTTAGTTACAAACTATGTATCTAAAATAAATTAATTTTGCTATGTATCAGGCAAATGTACGCTCCAAAATCACACTTGCCGCCCCTACTTTGCCACCCAAAGGCGGGTTTATCTTTGATATTTTTACCTTTGCAGAAATCAAATTCGTCATTTTTTTTGCCAAAGACGTCAAAATACGGTCGGCAACATTTTCGAGCAAATGCGATTTTATTTCCATCTGCTCCTTGACAATCTGATAGGCTGTAAGGTAATTGGCCGAATCGGCGACATTGTCGGTGGCTGCGGCCTTTGTGCAGTCGGCAACCATGGTGAGGTTTACGATAAACTTGTTCCCGACCACCTGCTCTTCTTTGTAGCAGCCGTGAAAAGCGTAAAACTCCATATTCTCCAATTCGATTGTTCCCATTTTTCGTATCAAAAACGGTTTCTTGTGATACAAATTCTGTGCCAAATGCGGAATGGTTTGCTTTTTTGTTCCGGAAAAACGAAAAAAACGGGTCATGGCAAAAAAATCGCTGTGGCCCGTTTTGTCGATTGTCAACTATCTTATGGTGTGTTCTATAAATTCACCGTTTGAAATATAAATATTACAATAATGGCCTATATGAACTTTCCGGCGCTTTTTGTTTTTTATCGGTATCTTTATGGGTGTCAGTCGTCAACAGTGCCCGCACTGTATCCTCCTTCCG
>JAZUEN010000065.1:0-2855 GCA_045640185.1 Bacteroidales bacterium | reverse complement strand
CAAAGTTCTCGGTGTTGTCGGCATAGATGATGGCGCGGCTTGAATTGACAATCAGTCCGCAATTTCTGTTCATCCCGTATTTGCATACTTCCTCGAGCGAGCCGCCTTGTGCGCCAATGCCAGGCACAAGCAGGAAGTGGTGGCAATCTCGACCATCCCATTATTTGATTTTGCCGGCAGTGGCGTTAAAACAAAAATGGGCATGACATAAATGCCATACCCATCTTTATAACTCATTGTATGATTTTTTACTTGCCGGCCACCTCTATTGGGGTCGCCATTGGATTACTCTTCTACGGTAACAATCCATTCCTCTTTTTCAGAAGATGAATTGTCCGCTGTAATTATGCAAGTTCCGGCGCCAATTCCTTTTATCATTCCATCTGTTACGGTTGCCACTTTCGGATCGCTAGTTGACCAGCTTGTGCCTTTTTCTCCACTAAAGATGTTCAAGTCAAGTGAGCGTTCTTCACCTACCTTGATTTTCACTTCGCTTTGTGCAAACTCAATTTTCTTTACAGTGATATTGCATTTTGCTGATACATTGTAGATGCTGTTTGTGACTGTTATTTCGCACTTGCCAGGATTAACTGCCGTAACTTTTCCGTTTTTGTCGACAGTTGCAACGCTTTCATCAGACGACTTGTATGTAAACATGTCTTTGTATGAGGCATTTGCTGGTGTAGTTGCCAATTCAAGTTGCAAGCTTACGCGCTCATATAGCTCATTAGATTCCTTTGAGAACGCAACGCCTGTCATTGCAATCTCGGTGACTTTAACGTTAAAGCTGGCCGACGATCCGTTGTCCGTTGTTACGGTGATTTTTGCTTCGCCTGGGTTGTTGGCTGTCACTGTGCAATATCTGCTGTTTACTGGGCCGTACGCTGTTGTCGATGCAACGTCGGGGTTTGATGATGCCCATGAGCAGTCGTAATCATTTGGGGTCAGGTCGTCTGGAGAGGGGCTGACATAGATATGGGAAATTTCATCACCAACGAACATGTTTATAGTGGTGTCGGTGAATACTGCCTTGTCTTTGACGATTTTTACACTTGACACATCTTCGTCTTTGTCGCAGGATGCTAATATTGCCAAGCCTGCCAATCCAACCAATAATAATTTTTTCATAATGCTTTTGATATAAGTTGTTAATGTTTTAGACACGGTTTGCACTGGCATCGGTGTCTGTTGTTTGTCAGTTTCAAATTTATGGAACATACAGTATATTAGACATTTATGCTGTATAATAATATTATTGGATGTGCGTATTATTTATATTCGTATTGTATAGCGCGACTATACAGACTCTTTCTTGCGTATGTATGCGGAGTAGTGCGTAAAGAAGTCGTAGTTAAGAATTTGCGATATTTTTAGCAGCAGGTTGGTGTCAATCCATTGACGTTGGAACAGCTTGTAGCAGTTGTCGCGCGAACAGTTGAGCTGAGTGGCGAACCACGATACTTTTCGGCCTTGGCGGTCGAGTTCGGCTTTGATGATTTGTCCTATGTGCGGTTCGTTGTCCATTGGTGTGGCTGTTTTGATGGGCAACAAAAAAGGTGTGAACTAATTCGTTGCCGTTTGTAGGACCTATAGGCTCTGGAAAGCCTGCACACCAACAAATACAAGAATATTTCACACCAGTAGGCGTGTATATCCCGTTTTGAATTCTTGTGTGCTTAAATTTTCCAGATTTATAGGTCAAGAATATTAACGTATGGTTCTATATGTATATGCTTATTTTTTAGTTTCCTTTTGTGTTTGTCTTGTTATGCGTTGTTTTGTAAATCAGGTAAATGCTTAATTCAATAGTGTTGTTGGCTTTTTGCAAAGCGCATTTATGCTGAACTTGAAAATGCCAGTTCACGGCAAAATTATATTTTTTTTATCTACAGATACAAATCCAGCATTTTCTTCATCTCGTCGGCGACGGCTTTTGCATCACAGCACAGCGGCTATTTTTCTGATATCAGCCAGTTTCTGCATTAGTTTTGCATCTCTGCGTGCCATTTGCAGATTATAGTCGGCTTGTGTTTTCAGCCAAATATCGGCATCAATGTTTAATGCGGCTTCAAATAGCAATGCGTATTCTGTTGTTACGGGACGTTTGCAGTTTAAAATCTCGTTCATTACGCTATAGGAAACTCCCATTTCTGTAGCCAAATGCCTTTGCGATATGCCGCGGCTTATAAGTTCGTCTTTTATGAGCTCGCCAGGGTGTATTGGCTCTGATGGCGCAAGATTGTTGGCTATCATATCCTGTTCGATTCCTTTGATTGATATCATGATTTATTTATAGTGGTTTGACAATTCTGTTATGTTGCATATGGTTACGTTTGTTTCACCGTTTGCCTCTTGTTGTATGTAAAACTCAACTCTATACTGTTGTGTCGCCCTGACTGAAAACAACCCGTTTTTGTCGCCTTGCAATGATTCTAAATGCAACGAATTGACAATGTACAAATCTTCCATGCGCTTGGCGCTTATTAGGTATCGGATGCTTTTTTGGTATCCCTTTACCACATTGGGCTGAAAACGCAAATGTTTGTCAGTTGTCTTTCCTTCTGAGTATAGTTCCTTAAGGTATTGTTTTTTAAATACGACAAGCATTCATATCTTTTTTTTGCAAAGGTAGGTATAAAATGTGTATTCGCAAAAAATCGAACACGTGTTTGTTCGAAAAGGTTACAACAATTGCCATTGTGACCTTTGCTTTCTGCTTTTCTACAGATACAAATCCAGCATTTTCTTCATCTCGTCGGCGACGGCTTTTGCGGCCTCGCCAGCCTTTTGGGCAAAGTTCTCGGTGTTGTCGGCATAGATGATGGCGCGGCTTGAATTGACAATCAGTCCGCAAT
>JAZUEN010000064.1:0-70688 GCA_045640185.1 Bacteroidales bacterium | reverse complement strand
CACTACATTACCCAACTTCTTAATATCATTATAAGCGTTTACTGCAGCATCATAGCGTTTTTTCTGTTCCTCAGTCATATTAACAGATTCCAACAACATAGAAACCGCATCAGCCGCCACATCCCCATTCACAACCACATTCGACGAGTACCCCGTCGTCTGAGAGAAAAGACAAGATTTGGATATTACCAAAAACAACAATGCACACACAACGCCCCTAAAGCGATCGCCAAAAGACATAATCAAGAAATTTTGATTCAAAAAAAAAAGTTTTTCCCATCTATGCTTTACAAATATAGATAAAAAAGAGAACGAAGCGTCACATTAAAGATTTATTTTATACGCATTTACGCAATATTTTTTTATGAATAAAGCACATGCACAACCGCAACAAAAAAAAGAGAAGGCATAAACAAATGAGCCAGCTAATCTTACGCCGAATATAACCACAAAACGACTATGCAGAAATCGTACAAGTAGAAAATGCAGATGGAAATATTAGGCGTATATGTCAAATATTTTCGCCAATAGGAGGAAACCCTTTGACGTCAATATGCGGCATTATCAAAATGTTAAAATCTTTTTTCAAAGATAACTGCGTTTTCTGCAATTGTCAAGGTTCACGTTGTGAGACCTTGACAAACGTGGCAATTCCTATTTGTTTATTGCAAGCCACTTCGCGTCAAACTGCGTTTTTGATTGAAGAAAAAAATTTTAACCTAATTTTTATTAATTATGTTTGATCACAATGGACAGCTAAATGACCCCAGGTGGAAAGTCTTCAAAGAAACGTTTATGAACAGATCCGATGGTACTTGCCAAATTTGCCACAAAAGGAGTAGAAATCTTGACATACACCACAAGTTATACATAGAAGGAAAAAACTTGTGGGATTATCCTGACAGGTTACTTCAGGTTTTGTGTGGAGATTGTCATGATAGATGGCACCTTGAACACAAATATCTCACAGTCAAAGAGTCTGAACTGCACAAACACATGGTTACTTGTCCATATTGTGCAAGAGAAAGGGAACTAAAAGGATACATATATTGTAAATATTGCGATGGCACGGGGAAAATTTATAAAAGGGATTTTACAGATTACTAATGTGCTCACAAGTCAACAAAGTCATTCTTTAGTTGACGGATAAGCCAATCGGCTATTGTTAAGCAGCAAAGATGGCTTTAGCAAGTTCACAAAACGCAATTTCATTAGATAAAAGGGTATGCGTAAATGCACGTACACAATACAAGTGCAATTTGCAAAGTCATTGAAATTCACAAGAAGTCACAAGGTATCACAAAAAAAAATAGTCCTCAAAATTGGGACTATTTATGGGACTAATTTTTGTATCTTATTGAATACCAGTCTCCTTGGCGGAGAGAGAGGGATTCGAACCCCCGAACCCTTTCAGGTCAACGGTTTTCAAGACCGCCGCATTCAACCGCTCTGCCATCTCTCCGGCGACAAAAGTAGAAAAAAGTTCTTTTCGCACAACACCGCGCAAAAAAAAACATGAAATATTTTACACAACGCTAATTTTCAAGACATTACATTATACGCAACATTCAATTCAAAGGCACAATGTCCATGACTATGGAAGAAATTGGCTAATTGAAACGGAGAAAAGCGGCATTGCAAGCAAAAGATCAAACAGCCAAGCCACGCCTGCTGTTGAAAACGTCACTTCGATTGTTGTGGCCGATTTGCCTGACGCATTGGCGATTTCGGCTTCTTCACAGTTGACTCCGACGACGACTGCCCCTGAATAAGATTGCGGCCGGCACTCTTTTGACCGGAATCATGCCAAATGAAAATGTCTTCAGGATTCCTAGGCTTTGACGATTCATACCACACAAATCCGGGCAAGCGCATATCGCTTACGCCAAGCGACTCCAACGGATAAATGTCGGATTGTGGCGTGTTGCGGTAGACCAGGCGTTTGAGCTGTCTATCCTTAATGTAGATGGTCATATCCTCGCTCGAGCCTTTGTTCATTCCGACAATGTCGCCATCATCGACAGGGAAATAGAGAGTCTGGCTGCGCTTGAACACATCAACCTTATGCAGGTCGTTGTTGCGCATGTGGCCAATCATCTTGGCTCCCCTAATCTGGTTGAAATGGGTGCTATCGAAAGGCGATATTATCATTCCCGAATTGTACAGGACAAAATGGTCCATGTGGCTATCCTTGATAAAAGCCTCCATGAATTCCGATGTCACCTGATTATCCTGCACCCAGAAAATCGGATTGCCATAGAACCGCGCAATGCTGTCCTGCATCGAGAAGAAAATGGAATCGGCCTGGAACTGCATATCGGACTTGAAAGCCCTGACATGCCAATAAGCCATGAACGTACGATACTGGCCCGATGTGTCGCGGCATACCTTGAGCGTGTCGGCGTGCAGGTAAAGCGAATCGCCATTTATCGCATAGATTATCTGTGCCCTGTCGGTAACTATCAGTTTTTCGGGATTCTTGTGGATTTCGACATAGTTGCCTTTGGCTGTAAGGTTTTGCGAAGTGTCGACAGCCACAACATTAGAAAAAGCCACGCCACTCTCGTCGATACGGTTGAAACACAGGCTATCGCAAGTTATGGTCTGGTTCGGGTTTCGGAACAGCGCATCGTACTTGAACATCGACCTTTCGGTCACTGTATTGTACCACCCGAAACGGGCATACATATAGTTAGTGTCGTTGTAGAATTCAGTAGGCCCGAAGAACTTTATGACTTTCGTCACGGTGCCGTAACGAAGCGTATCGGTATACATCTGATAGACTCCGCCATCATGGTCGACAACCACATTGTCAAGGAAATCGACCTCGCGGCGACGATGGAAGTAAAAGCCCTTGACGCTGGTCAGCACAGTCAGGCTATCCACGATTTTCGCGTTATGCTCGTATGAACCTATATCGCTGTTCAGGTTATAGTCGAGCGAGTCGGTAGTCAGGGTTATGGCAGTATCGCGAAGCACTACATTTCGGCGGAATCGGGCCATCTTCAGGTCACCGTCGTGACGCAGGAAATCGGCACGCACGTCGATGTTTGTGTCGTTAATCTTGTACAAGTGGACGTTACCGAAAGCGTCGAACATGTTCCGGTCGGAATAGAAATGGGCGCTGTCGCACTCCATGATGGCGCTGTCCTGCCTGAACTTGACATTGCCAATAAGCCGGCGCGCTCCGTTATACAAATTGGCATCCGACTTTATGGACTGAGCCTGGACGAGCTCCACCTTTGTCCTCCGCTGTGCGAAACCGCCGTAAACGGACAAGATGGCGAGAACAAGCAACGACAACCTAACCCAAGACAACCTCATCAAAAAAGACTAAAACTTAACGTTATTCAATATTTCGGATATAATGGCCTCTTCGGAGACACCTTCGGCCTCAGCCTTGTAGTTACGCACAATGCGGTGGCGCAGCGTGGCAAAGGCGACAGCCTTGACATCATCGACATCGGGCGAATACTTGCCACTAGCGGCGGCATGAGCCTTTGCGCCAAGCACAAGATATTGCGATGCACGAGGGCCTGCGCCCCAAACCAGATACTTTTGTGCGAGCTCGGATGCGGCAGTCGTATTCGGGCGTGTCTGCGCCACCACATTGACGGCATAGCGCACGACATTCTCGGCTACCGGGACACGGCGTATGAGTTGCTGGAAGCGCAGCAGTTCGTCGGCGGTTATCACCGATTCGGCTTTTGCCACTTTCGACGAAGTTGTTTCAGCAACTATGGATATTTCGTCCTCAATCTTTGGATAGCCGAGATTCACCATGAACATGAACCTATCGAGCTGAGCCTCAGGCAACGGATAAGTGCCCTCCTGCTCTATGGGGTTTTGCGTAGCCAATACGAAGAAAGGCTCCGGAAGCAGGTTTTTGGTGCCCGACACAGTGACCGAGCGCTCCTGCATGGCCTCAAGCAATGCCGATTGTGTCTTTGGCGGGGTGCGGTTTATCTCATCGGCCAAGATGACATTTGCGAATATCGGGCCCTTTACGAACCTGAACTCACGCTTCTCATTGAGAATCTCAGAGCCGGTGATGTCAGACGGCATAAGGTCAGGAGTAAACTGGATGCGGCTGTACTGGAGGCCCAATGCGTCGGCAATTGTGTTGACAAGCAGAGTCTTGGCCAGGCCAGGCACGCCAACGAGCAAGCAGTGTCCGCCACTGAAGATGGACAGCATCACCGATTTCACCACGTCGTCCTGCCCGATGATGACCTTCTTCACCTCAGCCGTTATCCTGTCGAAGTTCGACTTAAGCGCATCGACAGCCTTTACATCGTTTTCAAAAGCCATTGTCATTCGTTTTTAAGCCACTCCTTCTTGTGGAACTTGCAACTCTTGTATTCGTCGTCGACCTTCACGTAAGTGGCGTTAATAGTATTTGTGAGCCATTCCTCCAGCACATCGTCCTTTTTTCTCTCGATAGCCAGGTTCTGTATTCGCTGGTAGTCTTGAGTCAAATTTGCCTTGTGAGGCTTCGACTTTGAACGCAGAAGCACAATCTTGCAAACCGTACGACCTTGCTCGTCTTCCATTTCAAACGGCTTAGATATCTGCCCGACCTCAAGCGTGCGGATTGCGTTGGCGACCTTTGGGTCGAGATGCTCGGCTTCAAACAGCGAAGTGCCAGTATAAGGGTTTAGCATGACGCCACCATTCAGACGGGTTTCCTCGTCGTCAGAGAACATCCAGCAAGCCTCCTTGAATGAAACATCCTTGTTTTCGATTTTTGTACGGATAGAGTCAAGGCGCACCAGTGCATTTTTCTTTTCGGCCGATGAAGCCTTCGGCGTAAGCAGAATGTGCCGGCAATTGATACGTTCGCCCTTCTTCTCAATCATTTGGATGATGTGGTAGCCATATTCGGTCTTTACCACTTTTGATACCTCGTTTGGCTGGAGGTTGAATGCCACAGCCGAGAATTCGGCCACCATGTCGCCCCGGCTAAAGAATCCGAGTTCGCCACCTTTCATGGCCGACCCAGGGTCTTCAGAATACAGAACCGCCAAAGTAGAGAAGCTCTCGCCATTAGCGACACGCGTCTTGAACTCACGCAAGCGGTCCTTTATGCGCAAAATCTCGGTTTCCTCGATTTTCGGGAAGACCGACAACTGTTCGATTTCGAATTCGGTGTTGATGATAGGCAGGCTGTCTTTTGGCAAAGCCTTGAAGCAATCGCGGACTTCCTGCGGAGTCACTGTGACATCTTGCGTAATGGTAGCCTCCATGTTTTGGGCAATCAGCTGGTCCTTCACCACGTCCCACATGTCTTCGCGGATTTCCGCCATCGACTTTTTCTGCATTTCCTCGAGCTTCTCCTCGCTGCCAATCTGCGACACATAATAGTTAATGCGGCGGTCGACCTCGGCATTCACCGCAGCGTCGCCGACCTCGACGGTGTCAAGGAAAGCCTGATTGACAAGCAAGCTCTGCAGCAGAGCCTGCTCCATTATCTCACACTTCAGGTCACCAGTCCTGCGGTAGCCTTGCGCTTTCATAGACTGCTTCTGATTCTCGATGTCGCTCATCATGATGGCCTCACGGCCGACTATGGCTACAATCTTGTCGATGACTACACCTTCTTGCGCCAACACCTGCATAGACAATGCTGGCATAAACAGCGAAGCCACAACACAGGCTCCTATCCTTCTAATGTTAATTGACATAGTTTGTAAATCTCTGTTTGCTTACTGCATCTATATATATATTTATCTCAAGGTCCTTAATCAGGTCATTCTTGCGGTGGTTGAGCAAAATCTCGCGAATCTTATCCTTGGCGAACACCAGAGGAGCCTGCTCGTTGACATCGCGAAACTCGACGACCGAAAAATAATAGTTGTAGATAGAGTCCTGCGCCTCGGCGAACTTCAGAGCCTTGGCAAAGGCCTTTGGGTCGGCAATGGAGCCGGCAGGCATCTGCGCTACGGCATCGCTCAAATAACGCCAATCGGCACCAATGTCGAAACTGCGTGCGTTCTTGTAGCAGAATTCCTCCAACTCGACCAAATCGTCCGGCTTGTCGCTACGGACAAGGCGCTTAACCTTGTGTCCGTCGGGCAGCGACTTAGGTATCTGCACGAATACCGACCTTACGGCACAGCTATCGAGCAGGAAGTTGACTCCATAATTATTATAGTGTTCGGCTATCTGCGAATCGAGAATCAGAGTATCGAGATTCTGCTCGATGTACATTTGCTGGTACTTGTAAACAAGCAATGCTGTGCGATAGTCATTCACCATATTCTCAATGTTGGCATAGCCCTTATCGTCGATGTTCTTGACAGCCTTCTCGAGCATGAGCTGGTTGTGAATCCATTTATCGACATAGTTCTGCACAAACACAACGCTATCGTTGTCTACGGAGCCGTATGGCAGCAGGTTCTGCACTTGCGACAGCATGAGCGAGTTCTCGCCAACCTGGGCCAGGACGGTATCGTTGCTGGCATCTTGCCCTCCTAGCATTTGGCAGCCAGACAACATTACCGTCAATGCAAGCACTGACAGGCATAGTCTCATTGTCCCCATATTTACTGAAACGATACGCATTTATTCAACAAACAATGATTTAAGCACATCTTCACTTATCTTGACCTCGTATTTGGCACGCAGTTGCTCCAGCCATTCCTTCTCAAGCACATTCTGGTATTCTGAAGTGACAGTGCCCTTGCACTCCTTCAGTGTCTTGACCATTGGCTTGAATGTCTTGGCGACATAATACAATGTCACGCGGTCGCCGTTGTCAGCAACCTTTGAGGTACCGGCGACCCAATTCAGGTTGTCGATGTCGGTGTTGTCAGACTTGCTGTAGATTTTGGCGGCACCGCTCGCGTTCAGTATCGAATCGCTGACTCCCAATTTTGCCATTGCCTCTTCGAGCATTGCCTTATACGTCGATGTCTTCGAGGCCTTCTTCATAGCCGACAGCAGCGTCTTGTTTGTCTTGTCGATTGCGTTGCCTGCGATGGCGCTCTTGTCGTAAGAGAAAGAGACCACCTCGACTCTGTCGCCCCACATGTATCCCTGCTTATGTTCCTCGTAGAAGCTTTCGAGTCCGGCAGTGTCCTTCACAGCCCGTGTCCATACCATCTGGTCGGTAAGGTTGAACAGAAGAATGCCGTCGTGATATTCCTGCAATAGATTTCTAAAGTCGGGATATTTTGATTCGAGACGTGTACGTTCGTAGTTGAAGACGCTACTTTGCACAATGCGCTGATAGTCGTTGCGGACCAATACAGAAACCGGCTGTCTGGTGTTCATCTGGCCACGGCTTGCCACCAATTCGGCAAAATCGGACTGAGTGAAAGTGACGGTGTCGGCGAAAGAGAAAATCGTCTTGTTGTGGCCTTCAGCCTTGTCGGCGCTCCACTGGCCAGCCCAAACCGTAGTATCGACAAGGCTTGCAAACTCCTCCAAAGCGGCAATGTCCTCCTTGAATCCATATTCAGCCTTAAGCGCCTTAAGCACGGCTTGCTGAGCCAGCAGGCTACGCGCATCACGCGAAATGCGGTTCTTGATATTAGGCATTGATTCCTCATACGAGCCAACCGGCTTCTTCTCCAGAAGCTTGATTATGTGCCAGCCATAAGACGACTGTACGGGCCCTGATATATCGCCCGGATTGTCAAGTGCGAAGGCCGCGTTTTCAAATTCGGGGACCATTGCGCCAGTGCCGAACCATGACAAGATGCCCTGATTTTCGGCCGTGCCCTTATCGTCGGAATATTTGAGGACCGTAGAAGCCCAATCGGCGCCATTTGCCAATGTGTCGGATATCATCCTTGCCTTGGCCGCAACAGCCGCCTTTGTCGCCTCATCGGCATCTGAACCCACACGCAACAATATCTGTGCGACATGGACCTGACCACGATTAGGACGCTTATCGTGAACAGTCAGGAAATGGTAGCCGACCTTGGTGCGGAACACAGGCGACAAGCCACCGACCTCAGTAGCATAGGCCATCTTCTCGAAATCGTATATCATGGTGAAGGCCGTGAAATAGCCCAAATTGCCACCATTGCGCTTTGCTGACCGATCTTCAGAGCACTCCTCGGCAACCTTTGCAAAATCCTCGCCTTTTGCGACCCGCTCACGAAGTTCGGAAGCACGCATGAAAGCCTTCAGCGTATCGGCTTCGGATGCGTCCTCGGCACAATGGACCAATATGTGCGACGCCTTTACGTCCCACTGCATGTGCTCGTAAGCCTCATGAAACAGAGAATCGTCAACACGCTCGTCGGTGAAATAGGGTTTTTCGAGCTGCGAACGGTAACCGCTCAATTCAGACTTGAAGCTGGCAAGGGTGTCCATGCCAAGCGATTCAGCCTCGAAGACTTTTATCTTATAGTCGATAAAGAGTTTCATGTAGTCGGCAATAGATGCGGAATCAAATTTCGCATCTTGGTTGTTTTTTGTATAAGTACGCACAAATTCATCGCGACTTACTTCATGATTGCCGATATTAACCAATACAGGAGAGCCTGATTCTTGCGCAAAAGTCGGCAATGCGGCCATAAATGCCAATGCCAGTGTTGTTTTTTTCATGTTTGCCATTATACAAATAATGATGACTATTAATGTTTTACCGGAAATAAATGTATCCGAAATAATTTCGCCAAAATATAAAAAAAAGCCGTTTGCCTTGAATATAACGCCAATTTTAGAAATTCATTATGGAAGATGCCAAATTCCCGGCATCCGTTTTTCGCCAGGACTCCCATCAAATCGACTTTTTCGGCATGAACCAGCCGGTCGGGCGACACACATAACGACAATATGTCACAAAAAACTGACACGAAATGGCGAAAACAGATTGCCAACATGACAAAAATTCGGTTGGGCAAGCCAAAATGCCTTTGGCACAAAGATTGTCAGTAGCAAGCCGTCAGTTAAAAAAAGAACAACAATTAAATTTTAAATATTATGGGAAAGATAATTGGAATCGACTTAGGAACTACAAACTCATGCGTTGCCGTAATGGAAGGCAACGAGCCTGTAGTAATTGCAAACAGCGAAGGCAAACGCACGACACCTTCTGTAATCGGATTCATTGATGGCGGCGAGCGCAAAGTGGGCGACCCTGCAAAGCGTCAGGCTATCACCAATCCACAAAAGACCGTGTTCTCAATCAAGCGTTTCATGGGCAACTCTTACGACCAGTGCTCACAAGAGATTGCACGTGTACCGTACAAAGTGGCACGCGGCGACAACAACACTCCACGTGTGGACATTGACGGACGCCTGTACACTCCACAGGAGATTTCAGCAATCGTTCTTCAGAAGATGAAAAAGACTGCTGAAGACTACCTTGGCACTGAAGTGACTGAAGCCGTAATCACTGTTCCGGCATACTTCAACGATGCACAACGTCAAGCAACAAAAGAGGCTGGCGAGATTGCAGGCCTTACCGTAAAACGTATTGTCAACGAACCAACCGCAGCAGCATTGGCATACGGTCTTGACAAGACTAACAAGGATATGAAGATTGTAGTGTTCGACTGCGGTGGCGGTACCCACGACGTATCAATCCTTGAACTTGGCGACAGCGTATTCGAGGTTAAGGCTACTGCCGGCGACACTCACCTTGGCGGCGACGACTTCGACCAACGCGTGATTGACTGGCTGGTTGATGAATTCAAGAACGAGAACAGCGGCGTCGATCTAAGCAAGGACCCAATGGCATTGCAACGTTTGAAGGAAGCAGCAGAGAAGGCTAAAATCGAGCTTTCGAACACCACTTCTTCTGAAATCAACCTACCTTACATCATGCCGGTAGATGGCGTTCCACGTCACTTGGTTCGCACTCTAACCCGTGCAAAATTCGAGCAACTGGTTGACGACCTTGTTCAACGCACCATAGAGCCATGCCGCACTGCATTGCGCAATGCCAACATGACTGTAAACGACATTGACGAGATAATCCTTGTAGGCGGTTCAACCCGTATTCCGGCCATTCAGGCAGCCGTTGAGAAGTTCTTCGGCAAGGCTCCTTCAAAGGGCGTGAACCCTGACGAGGTTGTAGCCATAGGCGCAGCCATCCAAGGCGGTGTGCTTACAGGCGATGTAAAGGACGTTCTTCTGCTCGACGTGACTCCTCTTTCACTGGGTATAGAGACCATGGGCGGCGTTATGACAAAGCTTATCGAAGCCAACACCACAATTCCTACACGCAAGTCGGAAACATTCACTACGGCTGTCGATAACCAGCCATCGGTTGAAATCCACGTGCTTCAGGGCGAGCGTTCAATGGCAAAGGACAACAAGACCATCGGTCGCTTCCACTTGGACGGCATCATGCCTGCACGTCGTGGCGAGCCACAGATTGAGGTTACCTTCGACATCGACGCTAACGGCATCCTCAACGTATCGGCAAAGGACAAGGCTACCGGCAAGGAACAGAAAATCCGCATCGAGGCATCTTCTGGCCTATCTGACGACGAAATCAAGCGTATGAAGGCCGAGGCTGAAGCTAACGCCGACGCCGACAAGAAGGAGAAGGAACGCATCGACAAGATTAACCAAGCCGACTCAATGATATTCCAGACAGAGAAGAACCTGAAGGAATACGGCGACAAACTTCCTGCTGACAAAAAGGCCACAATCGAGAGCGCACTGAACAAGCTGAAAGATGCTCACAAGGCTCAAGACATTGCCGCCATCGACGCCGCAATGAACGAGGTCAACAACGCATTCCAAGCAGCAAGCCAAGACATGTACAATGCCCAGGCTCAAGCTCAAGCCGGCCAGCAACAACAGGCTCAAGGAAACCCTGGTGGCCAACAGTCAAACGGCAACCCACAAGACAATGTCACCGACGTTGACTTTGAGGAGGTAAAATAAGACAGATAGACAACTGTTTATCAAGTATAAATAAAAAGGTGTAGCCCAACGGGGTACACCTTTTTTATTGTATTAACAAGCATCTTTGGTTCGGTTTCGACAATTATGGTATTCAATGCATATTGAATTACGCGACTTAATTAAGACGAAGCCATACTGCTTGGTTGCCACTTATTGCTGTTTCTGCAATTTCACCTACTTGTTCTGCATCATCCCGTAAACATACCTCACGCTTTCGGCATACTCATCGTCGGTGGTGAGATGCTCGATAATCATTGGCATATCGGGATTCTCAGCTTCTGCCAGACGGATATATCTCTTTAGGTCGAGAGAGCCTTCGCCACAGGCACATTCCTGAAGTTGGAAGGTATATTCCTCCTTCAGGCGTATGTCCTTCAGGTGGCAACTGCAAATGAGGCCTTTAAGTTTTGCAAAGCACTCGTCAAGGAATTTGTCGTTGAAGAAATAGCGTTCGGGCGAGGTTATCATATTCACCACATCGAGATGTGCGGCAAATTGCGGACGGTCGACATCCTTTATCAGACGCAAGCACTCATCGGGATTGCTCGGTATCATCCAAGGCATCGACTCTATGCAGAATTTGGAATATTGCGGTTGGGCTGTATCAATAATCTGACGGATCATATCTACGGCCATTTTCCAAAGTTCGCTACTGAAATTGTCGCGATAGCCCCCATCCCAACGAGGTCCGTATGGTGTGCCAACCACATTGACGCAGCAGATTGCTCCGATACGGTCGGCCATTCGCAACTGATTGATGGCATAGTCAATCCAACGAGCGCGCTCATCGGGATCAGCGGCAAGGGTATTGCGCCAAACACCCACTTCGGCAATGACCAGTCCGGCCTTGTCGGCAGCATCCTTATACGCCATATAGACATCCTCACCAGCCAGATAATCGACCGGGAAGTTGACACATTTCAATCCAAGGGCTTTGTGCCTTGCAGCCCAATCTGCGGGAGACGAATGCTCCAAACGTGAAGAAATTCCTAATAACATAGTGTTTGCTTTGTGCTTTTTATTGATCGCCCTGCGGGCTCGACATCTTAAACAACATCTATTATAAAATCGAGAAACAAAATCTTTGTTCGTGGCTAAAACTTACGTTGATGCAAAACCGAAGCATCCATTTCGCTGAGTTTATGCACTCCGGTTCGTGCCATAGTGCTTGCAAGTTCCGCTGTCATTTCATTGATACGCTGCGACACGGCATCCGAACCGCTCTTCAGCAATGGCATGAGATGACGACCGACAGAGACTGCCTTGGCTCCTAATGCGAGGCACTTATAGGTATCCAAACCACTGACAATTCCACAATCGACAAAGACATCGACATCGTGGCCTACTGCCTTGAGGATATCGCCTATCATCATCAATGGTGGCACAGCATACTGCATGATGCCATGATGGTGTGAAACGACTATTCCTTTGCAACCTATCTTGGCGCATTTCTCGGCATCGCGGGCACTCAAAACGCCTTTAACGACAAATGGGACGCCTGCCGCCTGTGCAAACTCTGCCAGTTCTGCCGACGATTTCGGGCGCAATGGAATACCGAAACAACTATCGTAGCCGCCGTTTCCGTTGAATGCATGGTCAATATCCATGCCCACCGCAACGCATCCAGCCTTGACGGCATGCTCTATCTTACGGAACACTTCGCGGTTGTCGGCGTATGGCTTGACAATCTTTACCGACTTTGCACCGGTTGCAATGATATCCTCCAACTCCTGGTCGTCGCCCATGCCGACCCAATGGAGAGTGTCGCTCTTGGCAGCAGCCTCGGCATAGACAATCATCCCATTTATGGCTTTCTCCTCGATAAAACTGGCACTCTCCTTCCCTCGTGAGCCGAGATGCGAGAGGGCAGCTGTCATGATTGGGGTGGAAAACTTGTGGCCAAAGATTTCAATATCGGTTGATGGAAGGTCGGAATCGATATAGCGCGGCTCAATAAGCAACGAGTCAAAGAAATCGCGAGTTATTTTGTCAGAAGAAGATGTGAACATATCTAATTAATAATTGTGAATGTATAATTAAGAATTTCAATTTCTTAGTGCAATGGCTTTATTAATCTCGTCCATTTTTTCGTCCGATAGTTCATACTTGCTGATGACAAACAGACCGAGCAAGAGAAGAATGGCCGGGATGATGGTTACGAGCCATAGAATTCCTTGTTCTGCAAGCAGCGACTGCTTTGGCAGATGAGCGTCGAATCCAACGCAAGCCAATACAAAGCCCGGAATGACACCACCAAGAGCCATGCCTGCCTTGAGGAAGAGACACGTAATGGCATTCACAATGGCGGCTATCCTGCGACCTGTGGCATATTCGCCATAGGTGACCACCTCTGGCACCAAAGCCCACATATAGCCTGTGGCCACCAACAGGCCGGAACTCTTTATAAACTGAGCAATGCATAGCATCCAGAACTGCGAACGGAGCGTTGGTATTGAGACAAATACATACATCATGACCATGCCAACTATTGATGTGAGAATGAAGATGCTGAACATTCCCCGCTTACCGACCTTGCGCTTGATTGCGGGCAAAAGTGGCATAAAGATAAAGGCGGGTATGGTGCCTATCCACATGAACGTGGTTGTCATAAACGTGTCTGCTCCAATGTTGTAGGTCATGAAATACGAATCGGCGGCATTGCTGACACTCATCAGCGTGAACGCGATGATAAAAAATGTGGCAAGCACACGGAGTGGCCTGTTCCTGACGAATTCCATCCACACGTCGCTCACCTTCACATCGTGCGACGCATCCTTGCTCATCACCACCTTCTCCTTGGTTTCAGTGAAGCAGAAAACAAGCAGCAGAAGACCAAAGATGGCGAAGATGCCCATTGTTATGAACCATGCCGAACCTGCCGCAGGAGTGTTGAATTGAGCTTCCATCAAACCCGTCTCGGCATTGTACACCTTTGGCGCGAAAAAGGCAATCACCATAGGTAGAGTCTTGACAAGCAATGCAGCAACATTATTTAACACCATACGCACGCTAGTCAGAATCGTAATCTCGTCGACATCACGAGTAAGCGATGAATTTAGCGCTCCGTATGGCACATTGACCAACGTGTTGCACATGCTCAAACCAATATATGTTGCATAGGCATAGAATAACGAGCCGCTAAAACCATTCCAGAAGCACAACATTGCGAATCCTGCCAAAGGCAAGCCTCCAAGAATGAGCCACGAACGATATTTTCCCCATCGCGGGTTCGACTTGTCGATGAATGCGCCTACTATTGGGTCCCAAAACACATCGATTACACGTACAACAAGGAACATCATGGCAGCCGTTCCGGGCGTCAGGCCGTACACATTGGTGTAGAAAAACAGCAACCATATGCTCACTGTCTGGTAAATGATGTTCTGGGCAAAATCGCCTGAGCAAAAGCCTATGCGTTCACGCCAACTTAATTTATAGCAACCATCGTCCATAATTCAGTATTTGTACAGGATTCATAACACATAGCAGGAAAAGTATCAACCACAACACCATGGTTTGGCGACACCCTGTTTTGCCAACAAAATACACATTTTACCATAAATTATGCCGGCAATCGCAACCATTTTTACAACAAAATGTGGCAATTATGAGTCAAGGAACTTTTCGCATTGCCAGAGATTTTCCACCCAAAGGAAACTCCGTTTGCTCTACTCAAGAACACGACAAAGGGCTGCGGTTCGAAGATGCGAGTTTCAAGCAATCAAAATTTCGATTGTGGCAACGAATTCGAACAATCAGTATGTCAGTCCGACTAACCAAAGCGGTATTTTCTTACCTACAGGGTATTCCATCGAATCTGCAAGAATATACGAATTAGGAATATTGGCAATCTGGTCAAAAGTCTTATCGGCCCCGCCAACCTCAATAGTCCATTTGCCATCAACAATGAAATCGCCGTGAGTTTTGCCATACTCCACTGTGTGGCTCGTCGACAACTGATTGACTACAAAGCATTCACGGAGCGTACCAATCTTTCCGGTTGCTGCAAGGGCACATAGCATATTAGGATTATGGATGTAAATTTTGTCAGGTTTCTGCATCTTGGTCACAGACTTATTATCAGAATAGATAAGATGCAGAAGCTCTGCGCGTTGCATACTCGAGAGATAGTTAAGTACGGTTATTTTATTCAACTCCAGATACGATGCAAGCTTTGCAATATTGACTTCATAAGGATTGTTGTCTGCCAGATAAAGCAACATAGCCTTAAGCTTTCGGGTATAGGCGGGATCGATATTGCAAAACTGGACCATCTCCTGTTCCACAACAAAAGAGATAACATTCTCAATACGTGTATAATATTGAGTTTCGTCTCCATCATAGAAAGGATAAAAGCCAACACGCAGGTACTCCTCGAACAATCGTTGAGGGTGGCACACCGAACATACTTCAGCGCAGATGGCGTCATAATTCTCCAAGATGTCCTCAAGGGCATGTGACGGCAGTTGTATCTTATGGTAGAACTGTACATACTCCCTAAACGACAATCCGTACATGGAATACGGCAAAACCCGACGTGACAAATCCGCATCAGCATTAAGAATCTGGATAAGGGAAGAACCTGAAAAGGTTATCTTCATGTCGGGGTACAAATCGTTGATTTCCTTTATTTCCCTGCTCCAATTAGGATATTTATGCACTTCGTCAAGAAAAATATGCCTGCCTCCCATCAAATGAAACCTCTCGCAAAGCGATAGCAGTGAATGGTTTGTGAAGTACATGCTATCCATTACACAATATAGCGCCTCTCCTGCATTGACGCCATAACGTGACCGGATATATTGGCGCATGACGGTTGTCTTTCCTACGCCTCGAGAACCACGAATTGCCACTAAAGGCTTATCCCAATCAATATGATGCGTTATTTCACGGACAATGTCCATATTGACTTGAGAAATATATTTTCGATGTTTCTGGAATAGAGTCTCCATGTTACAGATTATTAAACCCAACACAAAAGTATAAAAAGTTTATTGCAATAAACGAAATTTGCAATAAAAGTTTATCACGATAAACTAAAATAAAAAGAAAAAGGTTATTGCACTAAACGATACAAATCAATACATGGTTGTCGCAATAGCATTTATATATATAAAATCGTTTATTACAATAAACGAAAGAAATAATAAAAAGGTTACTACAATAAACATTATTCACAAGAATCGTTTATTACGATAAACGATTTCGTTTTGATACATGTGAAATGCTTGCCAATAGTGGCAAGACTGATTTCAAAATATACTAGCAAACCTTATCACCTGCTCCCATTCAGGAAAAGGCGCTGGAAATAAATCTTCTTCAGCGATTGCTGGACGTCAATTCTTTTGCGCATAAATGCGCTGTCGGCATCGGGCGAAATGAATTCGTATTTTGCATTTATGCCGTATGCGCCGTTCGGCAGGCTGTCGGCAAACAGATTCTGGCCGTCGTCGAAATATTCGGCATTGCTCAATGTCAGGTTGGCTAGAGTGGGCATAATGTCGTGGTGACTGCCGTAGCGCGACGTGTCGATATTGACAGACTGCCGGTCGGACTGCGGGATATAGACATACAACGGCACCGAGTAGCGCCATTTTTCATCAACGCCATCGTATGGCAGGATGAGGCGGATATTGTGGTCGCCGGTTATCATGACTACCGTGTTGTAGGCCAAATCGGAATTCTTGATTTTCGACATAAATTCGCCTAACGCCTGACTTTCGTACTGGAAGCCTTTCAGATAGTTGCCCACAATCTTCTCATCGACACTAAATGCGCCTTGCGGGAATCTGCCGAAGTCGATTTGGGGCAACGGATAATCTTGAGGGAACTCGAATGGCGTATGGCTCGTCGATGTGAGCGCCATGATGAAGCGAGGCTTGTCCGACTTCTCTGTCAGTTTGCTGAAAACGTAATCGAGCATCTCATGGTCGTAAACGCCCCATGTCTTGTTGCATTCGGCATTGGGCCGTTCCTTCAGCAACTCAAACTTGCCTACAACATTCTGGAATCCCTGATAGGGCAACACCTCCATCAGATTCCGCCATGCTATTTCGATGCCCGATATGAACGATGTCTCGTAGCCGTTTTGCAGGAACATGCGTGCGCTGGCGCAAGGGTATTCAATGTTGCGGTATTTTGATGTGAACAGATGCTCGTGCATGGAATTAACTGTGAACGTCTCGACTGCGTCGATGGTGGCGTTTTGCGCCGATATGAAATTGCGGAACACTATATCTTCCGACAAATGTCGGCGCATGCCACAAAGCAAATCGACGCCATAGATTGAGTCGTACTCGACAAGACGGTTGCTCCAACTCTCGGTTACAATCAGCACCACATTGTAATTCGGCATTGGGGCCGTGCCGGTCGTTCCGAACATCAGTTTTTCAATCGGCACGCTATCGGCCGGCAGATAGCCCTTTTCGGCCTTGCGCGCACTGAAAATGTCGCTTACCGTATCGAATCCATATTGTTTTGCAATTGTGGACTCGTCGTCCAACGCGAACTGCTTCCTTTTCTCGCTGTACGCCTTACGCAACATGAACAAGGCATTTGGCACACAATCGTTCAACTGCATCGACGGCGACACATAGACATCCTCGTACCTCAACGTGAATGTTCCGTAACTGCCACGCATTCCACTAGGAATCAATATAATAAACATGACAAGCAATACAATGTATCCTATTTTCCCGGTAACCCTGTCCGACAATCGCGCCAACCGGCGCTGTGCCCATAGCGACACGAACGACAATATGGCTATACCGAGCACCAACAGCAACATTGGCGCCTCATCGGCAATGCCTTTTATCAAAACGGCAGGTTCTTCGTCGAAGAAGTCGAAGGCCACCACGTTGAAATGCGATTTAAAATTCAGGTAAAACTGATTGTCGGAAATACCTATCATGAAGATTATCACCGAAATGAAGACGGTATAGATACGGTTGAACTTGGCGCGGAACGCACAGTACCTGTCGCCGTTGATAAAAACTTGCAAGAGGAACAGCATGAAAGCCGGCAGGGTGAAATACGTGGCCACCTGCAAGTCGAACCTGAACGCATTAAGAATGAGCAACGGCAATGATTTTGCATTGTCGGAAAATGTGGCAACGCTCTCGAACAGATAGCAAAAATGCAACCTTACAATGAAAAGCACGCCAACGACTATCGCCAACAACGACAAACTTTCAACAATGGCATCCGTAATATTTTTCCGTTTCATAATCAAACTCTTATCTACCGAAGCACTATTATCGACATGGCAAGGCATCTGTTTCCGACAATTACGCCAAGACCTTTTCGACTATTGCCATCGGATTGATATTGAAGCACCTGTAGTCGCCATAGCGACATGGTTTGTTGCCGTAGATGGAACATGGCCGGCAGTCGATGTCAAGTGAAACGACATCGCTCATTTTCTGCCCATAGCCTAGGAATCCTGCGTAGGGATGCGTCGCGCCCCAAACAGACACTACTCTCACGCCGTAAAGCGAGCAGATGTGCATTGCCGACGAATCCATGCTCACCATGCAATCGAGGTTCGACATCAGAGCCATCTCCTCCTTCAGTTTCACCTTGCCGATGACCGAACGGCACCCTTCTATCTCCGACTCCCAACTTTCGGCGACGGCCTTTTCCTTTGGGCCACCGCCAAAAATGAATACCGATGCGCCACGCTTGGCAAGTTCGGAGACCACAATCTTCATCTTATCAAGCGGATATACCTTTCCGGCGTGTTGTGCAAACGGTGAGACGCCAATCCACATCTTGCCGTTCTTTTCGGAGACGTCGGCGAATGAAGTCGGCACCTTGCCCATGTATGTTTCTGAAAGGTCGAAGGCGAATCCGGCCTTGGAAAAAACCGAATGGTAACGGTGGACAGTGGGCACGAGTTGCCTCTTCGGACCGTTTGCCGACGTAAGCCTTTTCTTGTCGCGACGGCCCTTGTCTATTACGAATGTCGGGATGCCTGACAGAAGATGCAGGAAGGTGCGCAGGATTTTCGTACGAAGCACATCGTGAAGGTCGAGCACCATGTCGTAGCCGTTTTGCGACAATTGGCGATAGAGCCTCCACAAACTCCTGAAGCCTTGCTTCTCCTTGCGGATATTGGTGCCTATGAAATGCAGATTGCCGAGTTGCTCAAAAAACGGCTCGAAAAACGGTTCTGACAAGACATCGAACTGCACATCGGGATAACTACGGCAGACTGCTGAAACGACAGGCGAAGTCATGGCCACATCACCCATTGCCGTCAGACGTATAATCAGGATTCGCTTCATCAAACTATTTCTTCCCCTTGTAAAGTATTGGGTTGAGACTCTCGTCGTTATACATCTTCATCTGCTTGTAGACTTTCATATACTTGCGTCCGTTTGCAATGTCGTCGATGAGTTCCTCAATTGCGGTGGAAAGGTCCTTGTACTGCTCGCGCAAGACGTCGAGCTTCTTCTGACATTTGGCGATGTGCTCGGCATCGACGTCGGTGCGCTTTGTCTCCAACTCCATATGATAGATTTTCAATGCAAGAATCGAGTATCGGTCGATTGCCCATGCAGGCGACTCGGTGTTGATTTTTGCGTCGGGCAGGACTTTCACGTCTTTATACTTATCAAGGAAATATGAATCGATATACTCGACCATGTCGGTACGCACCTGATTTGAGGCGTCGATACGGCGTTTCAGGACGAGCGCTTCCTTCGGGTCAATCTCCGGGTCGCGGATGATGTCCTCGAAGTGCCACTGAACAGTGTCGACCCAATTCTTATGGTATAGCAGATGCTCAAGCTGGCTCTTGTCGTATGGATTCTCAATTTCGTGATCGACATTGTCATATTTGTGATAGTCAACTATCGACTCATTAAACACTTTCCAAAAAAGTTCTGTCTGTTTCATATGTAGAAGAAAATATGTTGTTATAGGGGTGCGAATTTATGCATAATATTTTATCATCCAATCATCGAAGTATTGCAGAATATGTCCAACAAATATTACCTTTGATATCAACTTGTGACACATTAATATATGGAATGCCTTGCCGGCCGTGCGTTGCGTAGCAAACGGCATTTTATCGACATTGTAAACAAAAACAGTTGAGCAACTTATGAACAAGACCATTGAAGACATAATCACTCGCCGAAGCGTGAAAAAATATCTGTCCAAGCCTGTACCGATGGATTTGATTGAAGAGATAGTAAAGGCAGGAACGTACGCGCCAAGCGGAATGAATATGCAGTCGCCGATAATTATTGCCGTGACAAACAAAGAGATGCGCGACAGGCTGAGCCGACTGAACCTTGATATTGTCGTTGGCAAGAACCTGAAAACCACATCGGGACACAACGACCCGTTCTATGGCGCACCCGTGGTGCTGACCGTCTTGGGCAAGAAAGACATCGGCACGCACATCTACGACGGCTCGCTCGTTATGGAAAATATGATGATTGCCTCCAACAGCCTTGGACTCGGGTCGTGCTGGATTCACCGCGCCAAAGAGATGTTTGAGACCGCCGAAGGCAAGCAGATTCTGCTCGACCTTGGCATTACCGACGAATACGAAGGCATTGGGAACTGCATCGTCGGCTATGCCTCGCCTGACGCCATCAAACCGCAGGCTCCACGCAAGCCCGACTATGTGAAATGGGTAAAATGACGGCTATGGAAACCAACCCGACAAACGGCAATGCCTGCGAGCAAAACGACAATCGGGCGAACGCCAAAGAAACTGAAGACAACGCATACGACAGATACCTTGAAATGCAGGCCAAGACTATGGAAGATGCTATCGACGAAGGCCGTTGCTTTCCTGAAATGCCTGAAGGACAATTTGTCAGAAGCAAATAACAATAATCATCAAATCACTACAAAAATGAAAAAAGCAATTCTTTCAATCCTGCCGTTGGTAGCAATGACAATGGCAAATGCGCAAGACATAAACCTGCCTGCACCCGACTTTTCACAACAATCGTCATCAACCATTGAAGCGCTGAGGACACGCCACTCGGTACGCAACTACAGCAACCAAGAACTGACCGACCAACAACTGAGCAACCTGTGCTGGGCATCCTGCGGACAATCGCGCGACGACCAACACATCACCGCCCCCACGGCGATGAACCGTCAGGAAATACGCCTTTTCGCGTTCACCAAGAACGGCGTATATGAGTACAACGCCAAAGGAAACAAACTTGTAAAGAAGGCCGACGGCGACCACCGCTCGCTGATTGCAGGCAAACAGTTCAAGCAGGATTTCGTGATGGACTGCCCCGTGTCACTGCTTATGGTCATCGATTTTGAAAAATTCGGAAGCCAAGACAACAACGCGCTTATGATGGGATGCGTAGATGCAGGCATTGTGAGCGAGAACATCAACCTCTACTGCCAATCGGTCGGACTCGCCACTGTTCCGCGCGCCACTCACGACGCCGAGGGCATAAAGGCATTGCTGAAGTTGACCGACAAGCAACTGCCAATACTGAACAATCCTGTCGGATACGAGAAAAAATAAGGGGAGTTCTGTAAAAAGACAAAATGCGGTTCCCACTTCTGGGTGGAACTGCATTTTTTGTAAGGAACCGCTTGGCCGTTTCCCGCAAAAGCGGAATAAAAGTGCTTTAAAATGACAAACAAGACCAACTCTCTAACTGCTGTCGACAAGTCTCTGATCCGCTACGTTGAGCGGAACATACTGCCGATGTACGCCAATTTCGACACGGCTCACAGAGTCGGACACGCACAGATGGTGATTGCCAAGAGTCTGGAACTGGCAGAAACCATCAACCGCTCGCCACGCTACGCCGAGCCCGACGGGACCAAGACTACCGTAGATGCCGATATGGTCTATGCCATAGCGTCGTACCACGACACTGGCCTGACCGAAGGGCGCGAGACTCACCATACAGCATCGGCCCTGTTTGTACGCAACGACAGCCACTTGCGACAATGGTTCACTCCCGAGCAGATAGACATAATTGCCGATGCCGTCGAAGACCACAGAGCATCGTCCAAAGCGGAGCCTCGGACCATATACGGAAAAATTGTTGCCGAAGCCGACCGAAGCATCGACCCTATGGATATAATACGGCGCACTGTACAATACGGACTGTCGCACTACCCTGGCCTCGACAAGGACGGGCACTACAAGCGCACCGTAGAGCACCTGCTTGAAAAGTATGCCGACGGCGGATACCTGAAACTATGGATACCCGAATCGGACAACGGGAGAAAACTGCAGGAACTGCGCGACATCATCCGCGACAAGGAACGGCTCGACCAAGCGTTCGGCCTCATCTGGAACGAAGAATGTGAAAAATAACAGGGAAAGTGTGAACAGAAAATACTACTTTTGGTAAACGTACAAACTTACTAATACACATTTCAAAATGAAAAAGATTCTTTCCATTGCATTCGGTGTGGCAATGCTGATGTCTTGCTCAACACAGAACAGCAACAATAATCCTGTACTGACTATCGAAGGCGGACAGGTGCAGGGTGTCAACACTGACATCAAAGGCGTCGTGGTTTACCGCGGAATACCATTTGCGTCGCCTCCTATCGGGCAAAACCGCTGGAAGGCACCACAGCCCGTCGTTCCCTGGGAAGGCGTGAAAGTGTGTGACCAATTCGGCCATCCTGCATTTCAAGGCGCGCACTACGACGGTGGATACACCACCGAATGGGGCTACGGCGAAGAGAAAGCCTACAGCGAAGACTGCCTGTACCTCAACGTATGGACAAAGGCATCGGCACAACCTGAAAAGAAACTGCCCGTGGCCATCTGGATTTTCGGCGGAGGCATGCGCGAAGGCTGGGGCTCGGAGCCTGAATTCGACGGTCAGGAATGGGCAAACAAGGACGTTGTTCTTGTATCGTTCAACTACCGCGTAGGACCTTTCGGATTCTTTGCACACCCCGAGATTTCGGCTGAAGACCCTGAGCACGCAACTGGCAACTGGGGCACTCTCGACCAAATAGAAGCAATGAAATGGGTGAAGAAAAACATAGCACAGTTTGGTGGCGACCCCGACAACGTGATGATTTTCGGACAAAGCGCAGGCGCCCGCAGTACAAAGTTCCTCTGCTCATCGCCTCTGACAAAAGGCCTGTTCAACAAGGCTGTGATAATGAGCGGAAGCGGACTCGTCAAGCCTCGCCCCGAAGGAGAAAAGCCTGCCTTGCCTGCAGGATTCAAGATGCCGTTTGCAATGCCCCAACAATCGCAACTGACATTGACCGAAGCCGAACAGCAGATAAAGGAAGTGTGCGACTGGGCGAACCTTACAACTCTTGAGCAAATGCGCAGGGCCTCAACTGAAGAGATTTACGCACTAGGTTCACTGTACAGCCGTGTCACTGGCAAGCGCAGTTGCCTCACCGCAGGCCCAATCTCGCCATACATCGACGGCTACGTTCTGGACAAGTCGTTCGACGATGCCTGCCTCGACGGCTCGCTGGCCAACGTACCTTATATGATTGGCTTCACGCTGAACGATGCTGGCAATATGGAGACACAAATCGTGGATTTCTGCCTGAACCGTCAGGAGAATGGCGACAAGGCCTGGGCTTACCAATTTGCCCGTCCTCTGCCTGACGACGGAAGCCATCCGCAAGATTACCTGAAAGGCGCATTCCACTCGTCAGACCTATGGTTCGTATTCAAGTCGCTCAAGCACTGCTGGCGTCCTTGGACACAAGGCGACTGGGACTTGTCGGAAAAGATGCTGACCGCGTGGTCGAACTTTGCAAAATACAGCGACCCTAACGGCGCAAACGGTGGCGACTGGAAGCCTTACACCAACGATGACAAGCAGTTTATGGTGTTCAAGTTGAACGATGCCGATGTCGAAGATTCTTCACTTGGCGAGCCTTTGAAGAAATAAACAATTTCAATCTATAGACAAAAGGCTATCCGTTTTTTCGACAGATAGCCTTTTTTATTTTCATTCGTAGAGTCAACCAAATCACAGACGCCTACAACATTAACTTATACAACAGGCTTCAACATAATCACTCTTTCGAAATCATTTTTGCCACAGGGACACCTGCATCGGAAACGCCTTGAACGTCAATCACTGGCACGATGTTGTTGTCAGGCATATAGAACTGGATTGTAGCGTTTCCGTCAGCACCCACCTTCAACGCCGGATTCCAATAAACCGTTGAACGGATATCGTCCTTGTCACCATCCTGACGCTCCGTTGTTGTATATTTTGGTGAATAGAATTCAACTGGCTTTTTCCAACCTTTAGGCATGGCAAATGCCTTTGCGAATTCTGCAGTTCCATCGGAATACGATGCGTCAGTTTCGTCAATAGTATACAACAAAAGGACTGGCTGACTGCCGGTCCCGAACATTGACGTCGCAGACGGATCATGTTCCGACATATATTCTGCCTTTTTGAGAACTCGAGGAGGAATCCAACTAAAAGACCCATCTGAAATATCTGCATCATTCAAATACAATTTGCCATTGAATTTATATTCACCATATTCATCCTGAAAAATCGGTGCATTTAGATATCGCATCACGGAAACCATGTCGCCAAACCGTTCAAACTCAGACTTCGTAACAGATTTCGACGGTTCAACATGAAAAAGATTCAATGGTTTATTGATATTTGCCTTCGCAACAACAGTGACCTCGCCAATAAGCACTTCATTCATAATGTTCAACTTTTGAACCCATATTTTCGAAGGGTCATACATCTGTCTGGAAATAAAAGGCGACACAACATTTTTTGCCGAAACTGACGGATATTCAGAATCATTGTAAATAGACAAATGAACGTTGTTCGATTTCCCCTTTCTGTTAACAGCCTCAAAAAAGAAGCCCGTACTATCAGGAAAATCAAGTTCCGAAATATTAAAGTTTGTATTATTCTCAAACTCAAACATTTGACGGAGATTTAACTGAGGTGACAGCATTATTACCGAAGGACCTTTTTTCTTGTCAGTGTACAGTCCGCCCACCTTGCCTCTTATCGATTGCCAATGTTCGTGTTCAAAAACAATATCAGGGCTTTGTTTCGACAAGATTTCCGACACATTATACCTTCGCCAAGCCTGTGTCATCATAAGCAAGTCCAAGTCGTTGTCGACCTTTGGCGTGATATTTTCAAAATAATAATTCGGTTTTTCGACAAAGCCTTTCAGCTCCGACGAGAGTAACAGATACGAAACGGCATTCGACTGCAATGTATCGCGATAGAACAACGTCTCGTCGGTGACAGAAACCGAATATGTTCCCGCTGGCGATGAACCACTTATGTGAATCGGCATCGTAACAAGCTCACGATGTTCACCAAAATGTGAGTCGTCTATCTCGACTGTTGCATTTTCCCGGTCACGTATGAACACGCATCTTTCTGCCACAATTTCGAATGTATTTCTATCAGCCAATGCAACATTGAAAATTCCAGAGCACAAGTCGTCCGTTGGCAAAACAATTTTGTTGTTTGCCACTTCATTTTTCACAAACAAGTTGTCGCCATTGAAAATCACGAGTATAAGGTTGCCTACATTTACATCTGGCGTATTAAGTATTGACACCACTATATACTTTTGACTTTGAGTGACAGACAACGAGACACCTGACTCCGCTTTTGGCATTTCAATTTTTTGGGTCCTGCCGTCAGCAGTTTGGGCCTCTACATATAGTTTTTGGTCAGGAATGGCGTTCACCAACACCATTCCCATTCCCAAATGCTCTGATTGACTTGTCTGCAAGGTGTCGCCCGATTCCGAAATAACGCTGACCTTGACATCAATGCCAAGTCCGTCGTTGTCAACAGCCTTGTATGCGACTCGTTGCCAAACTCCACTTATCAAGTTTCCACCCTCAGGCATCATTGCAAAATCGAAATCATTTTCCTGTACATCCACTTTTTTACGAGTGTGTTTCTTAATTATCGCACTATCGGGCTCTGTATTTTTGTACGCATTTGTAACTCTTATGATTTTTGAAAAGAACCTGCTCTCATCGAAATTGCTCATCCAACGCGTATAGGCCGAAAGAAGATAATCGCCTGATGGCAATGATGCAGGCAACAGCATATTGTTTGAAAAAACACCGTTCGAATCGCACTTAATCTTGTCGCGCGTAAGCAACGTGTCAGCCATCATATCACGCAACTCGACATAAATGTACCGTGAATTGGTTACTGGCACATTGGTCAAAGCATCGACTAAATACGCCCGATACCACATTTTATCGCTTGCCAAGTAGCTTGTCTTGTCTGTATGAAGAAAAATCTTCTCTTGCGGATACGATGCAACATAATTTTGTATCAGCAGTCCGGCATCATCGTTATCTACTTGTGCTTGAGACTCAACACCACAGCAAACAATGCACATGAACATCAACAATTGAATGCGGATAATAGATTTCATAGTCTTTCTGATTCCTGACGCAAGTATATTTGTTTTCCATAAAAAAAAACAAGCAATCATCATTTTGTTGAAAAATCGACTTTTCTCAAAAAAAACGAGGTTTGAACCGCAACATTTAGTACCTTTTCAAAAAATTTGAATCTGCCTATGAACTCAAAAACATTTAATCCGATAAAGGATAAAAGTGGCGAAATAATTGAATATCTGATGTCTTCGCCCGACATGCCAACCGACGAAGGCCTTCTATTCAAGATACGGCTGTCGATAGAAGAAACAGTGGAAAACGTTGTGCGATACGCATATACCGACGGCATAGGATGGATTGAAGTAGGCACAAGCCTCGACAAAGACGGCATAATACTGACCATAGTGCTAAAGGATGCAGGCAAGCAGTTCAACCCGCTCGACCAGCCAGAGCCAGACCTTACCAAAAGTGCCGAAGAACGTGAAATTGGCGGATTGGGCATTTTCCTCTGCAAGCAGATGATGGACAACGTGGAATACCAATACGTTGACAACTGCAACATACTGACAATGAAAAAGAGAATACGATGACAACGAACATATCAAAATCGTTTTCAGCCAGACTGAGCCTGAACATCTTGCTCATCGTATCAGTCTTGTTTATTGCCACAATAGCAATTACGGCCATATCGTCGCACTACATCATTGCCGACGAAGCCAAAAAGAGCGCGAGCAATATCCTGAATGCGACCATCAGCGACATTGAAAAGACGCTACAGTCGGTGGAAGACATCACGCGCGACGCATCGTGGCTCATAAACGAACGCAAGGAAGATGTAGAATACCTGTACCACATTACGACAAATGTAGTCAGGGAGAATCCGCACATAATTGGCAGCGCCATAGCATTTGCGCCATACTTCCACGACCCGGAGCAGTACTACTTCTCGCCCTACTCCTTTATCGACGGCAAGCACATAAGCACCACTCAACTAGGCAACGAAGATTACGACTATTTCAACATGGAATGGTTCAAGGCTCCTGCTGAAACCGGGACCCCCCATTGGAGCGAGCCTTATTATGATGATGGCGGTGGCGAACAACTGATGTCGACATTCAGCTATCCACTAAAAGATTCCACAGGAAACGTGTTTGCAGTAATAACTGCCGACATTTCACTTAAATGGCTATCGGACGAGGTTGACGACATTCACCCCTACAAGCACTCGTACATAACCCTGGCCAGCTGCGAAGGACGCTATCTTAACGGCTGGGATAAATATGACCTGTCAAAGGAGACCATACTGACATCCGCAAGAAACGTAAAAGACCCCAACGCAACCCAGCTATGCATAGACATGATGGAAGGCAAAAGCGGAACGACAATATTCACCAACAACGGGCTAGTGAGTTTTGCCATTTACGGCCCGCTGGAAAACGGATGGTCGGCCGCCATTATCTGCCAATATCGCGACGTGCTTGCACGTTCCACCCAAATGCACTTAGTGCTAATCATGGTTGGCCTTGTCGGCCTGCTGCTGATGTTCATCATCTGCTACCGGACAATCAGGCATCTTACACTGCCGCTGACCGAGCTATCGGTTTCGGCCATGAATATGGCAAAAGGCAACTTCCACGCCACGCTGCCTGAAATAAAGTCGCAAGATGAAATGTCACGGCTACGCGACTCATTTGCATATATGCAGAAATCCATATCGCGGTACATCTCGGAACTGAAAAGCACCACCGCGGCTAACGAGCGCATGGAAGGCGAGCTGAACATTGCCCGGAACATACAGATGGGAATGCTGCAAAAAGACTTTCCAGACAACATTGGCGCGATACTGATTCCTGCCAAAGAAGTTGGTGGCGACTTGTATGACTTTTTCGAAAAAGACGGCATGCTATACTTCACCGTTGGCGACGTGTCCGGCAAAGGTGTGCCAGCCGCCTTGTTCATGGCCATCACGCGCGCCACGTTCCGCTTCATGGCAAAAATGGGCCTGCCGCTTGACGATGTTGTCAGCCGCATAAACAACAGCATAGCCTACGGCAACGACAATTGCATGTTCGTGACCATGTTTGTAGGCTGCATCGACCTGAAGACCGGCACATTCAAATACTGCAACGCCGGGCACAACCCAATAATAATCGCCCCCGACAACGGACCCGCCTACTATCTGAGAGCAAAGACGAACATGGCTGTAGGGCTGTTTGAAGGGTTCAAATACCAACTTGAGGAGAGCAAAATAGAGCCTGGCACACGCCTTCTGCTCTACACCGACGGTGTGACTGAGGCCGAAAACATAGGCAAAGACCTTTATGGCGAAGACAAGCTGCTCGACATTGTCAACAAGCTGAAGGGGAAAAATGCCGACGCAAAAACTGCAGTGTGCTCTGTACTTGAATCAGTCAAAGATTTCACGCAAGGCAACCAGCAAAACGATGATATAACTATATTGGGCATCAAATTCGAACTTAAACCTGAACAATAACAAAAACAATACACAATGGAAATTTCTATCAAACAAGAAGGCACAAAAACACTGGCCACACTCAACGGTCGCCTCGACACGACAAATGCAGAACAATTCCAAAAAGACATTGACCCACTGCTCACTTGCGCCAACCCAGACATTGTATTCGACTGCACAAACATGGAATACACATCAAGCCAAGGATTGCGACTGTTCCTGATGTTGCAGAAAAGCGTATTGGCACGCAACGGGAAAATGGTCATGAAAAACATGAAGGCCCAAGTCAAGGAAGTTTTTGACATAACAGGCTTCTCAAACATAATCACCATAGAATAGCAAACAAAGCCTTTTCAGCAAAAGGCCAATGTCGGTTTACGGAATGACACAAAAACAACCTATGCCATGAAATACAATTTCGTAATAAACGGGCGCAAGGACAAGATATCGGCAAAAGATATTATCAAAGAACAACTTGATGGCCTCAAAAAGCATATCGACTACAACATCTACATAACCGAAGGGATTGGCGACGCCACCCGATACGTGCACGTTTACTGCGATTTGCACCCACAGGAGGAAGTCTGCTTCATAGCGTGTGGCGGCGACGGCACCATAAACGAAGTCGCATCCGGCATGGTTGGATTCGAAAACAAGTGTCTGGCCGTACTGCCACTAAGCGGCACTGGCAACGATTTCATCAAATACTATCCGGGCTACGACTTCTACAACGTAAGCAGGATTATTGATGGCAGCAACCAGCAAATCGACATAATGAAGATTAATGACAACTACGCAATAAACATCTGCAACTTCGGATTCGACTCCTTTGTATGCAGCACTGCCAACAACCTGAGCGCCCAAGGCATCAAGGACCCGTACAAGAAAGGCATAATGAAAGCCTTGCTGATAGGACGGTTCAACCGCATCAAAGTGGTTGTCGATGGCAACAAGATTGGCGGCAAGCGGATGCTGCTGTGCACTTTGGCCAACAACAGCCACGTGGGAGGCGGTTTCTACTGCGCCCCAAGAGCCAAAAACAACGACGGCTTCATTGACGTATGCTTTGTCAAGACCATGTCGCTGCTGAACCTTGTACGCATATTGCCGACATACAAGAGCGGCAAGCACTTCGATGACAAATGGTGCCAGAGGAAAATGATATACAGGCAAGCCAAACATGTCGAAGTCTCGTCGCCAAACCTGATAGAATTGTGTCTCGACGGTGAAATGCTGCCTGGCGTGAAATTCAACATCGACATCTTACCATCAGCAATAACTCTGCGCCTGCCCAAGCAGGACTGACACATAGCAAAATTCACCATGGAATATAATCTTGACTCACACTGCCAACTGATTTTGGACGAATACCGCAATAACAACGCATCTTTCCTGAAGATGCTTGAAATTGTCCGCGGACAACTCGAAAAATGCGTCCACGACAACGGGTTGTACGTAACCGCCATCGAGGCACGCATCAAAGAGGAAAAAAGCCTGGCCGGCAAGCTTGAGTTAAAAGGGCACAAATACAAGTCGCTCAGCGACATAACCGACATTTTAGGCGCTCGCGTCATAACATTCTACACTGACGAGGTTGACAAGATTGCCGCATTGGTCGAAAAAATATTCGACATTGACTGGGAGAACTCCGTAGATAAACGCAAACTACTGAACCTAAACCAATTCGGATACATGTCGCTTCACTACATCTGCCGCATTCCCCAAAGCATATATTTCGATGAAAATCACCCCGAAATAAACGACTACCGATTTGAGATTCAGATGCGTACTGCATTGCAACACGTATGGGCCACAATGCATCACGACACCGGGTACAAATCGGGGATTGAAGTGCCCAAAGAACATTTGCGGAACATGAACCGTATTGCGGGAATGCTTGAACTTGCCGACGAGCAGTTCAGCAAAATCCGCATGGAGATAACCGAATACAGGCGAAACGTCCAAGCTCTTGTGGCAAACGGCAACTTCAACGAAGTGCCACTTGACGGCGACACGTTCAGAAGCTACCTGACAATGAAGCCTTTCAAGAAACTAATTGACAAGATAGCTTCGGTGAACCAGGCAGAAGTGTACGAAGACAACCTCCTGCGATATTTGGACGCCTTGCAAAAACTCGGGTTCAAGACCTTGGGCGACATTGAATCGCTCATCAAGGAACATGCAGAAGATGCATTCCAGCTGGCGCTTCACCAACTGGCCGGAACCGACATCGACATCCTGGCTCTGTCAGTAGCACTGCAAAACCTGTGTGCCGCCTACATCTTGAAGCAAGGCGCAGGCATGGCAGGACTCGAATTTTTCTACAACGCCCTTGGCGAATCGCGCGAACATTGCCAGCAACGGGCGCAAAAGACATGGAATCTGGCTATTAAAATTAATCTTATCCAAACCGACCAACAAGCATAACATATGGCTAACAAATACATTGACAGTACATTGCTAGACAAGGCAATTGTTTTTGCAGTAAAGGCACACGCCAACACCGAACGCCGCGGCAAAGGATTCCCGTACATTGTCCACCCTATGGAAGCGGTTGAAATAGTGGCAACTGTTTCAAACGACCAGGAATTGCTCGCCGCCGCCGCCCTTCACGACACCGTTGAAGATACAGATGTGACCATTGAACAGATTCGTGCCGAATTTGGCGACCGCATTGCCAATCTGGTCGATGCCGAAAGCGACAAGTTTGAGGCAAGCGTCAGCGAAACAGATTCGTGGCGCACTCGCAAACAAGCAGCAATCGACCGCCTGGCTAAAGCTCCACACGACGCAAAAATTGTGGCACTGGGCGACAAGCTGTCGAATATGCGCGCCATTGCCCGCGACTACGAACAGATTGGCGACAAACTTTGGAATCTATTTCACGCGCCAAACGGCAAGGCCGACCACGAATGGCACTACCGCGGACTGGCCTCCTCGCTTGCCGAACTCGCCGGCACGTTCGCCTACAAGGAATTCACAAGCCTTATCGACAAGACATTCGGGAAATAGCGACATTTATGGCTAGAACCAAAATATCCAAATAAAAAAACAGGGAGATGGCACTTAACACCATATCCCTGTTTTTGCATATCGGCTATCGGAAAAAGTATCAGTAGTTTTCCTTGTGAACCTCAAAGTACGCCTGCGGATGAGCGCATACAGGGCATACTTCGGGCGCTTTGGTGCCTACTACTACGTGTCCACAGTTGCGGCATTCCCACACCTTCACTTCCGACTTCTCGAATACAGATGCCGTTTCAATGTTCTTGAGAAGAGCGCGGTAACGTTCCTCGTGACGCTTTTCGATGGCTGCCACGCCACGGAATTTTGCGGCGAGTTCAGGAAAGCCCTCTTCCTCTGCTGTCTTGGCGAAACCTTCGTACATATCGGTCCATTCGTAGTTTTCGCCGTCGGCTGCAGCGGCCAGGTTTTGCGCGGTGTCGCCAATTCCGTTCAACTCCTTGAACCACAATTTGGCGTGTTCTTTCTCGTTATCGGCTGTTTCGGTGAAAAGCGTGGCAATCTGTTCAAATCCGTCTTTTTTGGCTCTTGACGCGAAATAAGTGTACTTATTACGAGCCTGCGATTCGCCTGCAAAAGCGGCTTCCAAATTCTTTTCTGTCTGAGTTCCAGAATACTTTGTTTTCATAATTTCTTATTTTTATGTAAATTAACAAATCACTTCAAAACAATTTTGAGGGTCTTGCCGGAACGATTGGCTTTTTTCATTTTTCGGCAAGAATTGAAGTCCTGAACAGATTCTCGAAAATCGGCAACATCACACCGCCCAAATTGCGTTCGATAAGCAATGCCTTTACTGCGGCAAACGGCTTGACGAGTTCGTTCACTTCATCGAGAGTCTTGTCTGTACCGAAATATTCTGGCACAAATGCCTCCCAAAATTTCACAGCCAAATCCTTGTGGAAATGGAAGTTCTCATAAATGAATTCATCGACATTTACAACGCAGACAATGTAGAGCATTGCCACGTCAAACAATGGATATCCAGTTGCAAATTCGCCTAAATCAATGAAATAGTTTTTCGTGCCGTCGGTAACCACATTGCCGAAGTGCATATCGCCGTGAAGGCAGGTATCGGTATCAGGAACCGACTTGATGAAATTCTCAATCTTCATCTTCTCGTCAGCATTAAATGCCGTGTCTTCGGCGAGCATCTCGAGGTAATGTTGCTTATTGTCGGGGAACAAGCCTGGTTTGCAATGCTTTGAATGCAAGTCCTTACACATCTGCGCAAACTGTTTCGCATATTTGCCCACCTGTTCTGGATTGTTGGCCACGGCTCTTGCAAACGAGACCTTGTTTGGAATGCGCCAAAAACGGATGCCCAACTGCTTGCCGTCGGTCACCAACTCGCCTGGTTTTGGCGACGGCACACCTATTTCCCACACTTTGCGAGCCACCTCAACCTCCTCGCGAATTGCATCTTCTGGATAGACATCGCTGAAAAGTTTCAGCATCTCCTCCGGATTTGTCTTGCTGTTGTAACTCTTGCTATTGGCACCTTCGCCAGCATATTCATAGTCGGCGAGGTCAAATGTTGACATTTTCTTTTCCATAATCATAAATTTTATGGTAAGATAAATATTTTTGGCCAAAAAAGAGTCAAGCCGAAACAATATCATTGCCTGAACCCGCATTATCCATACGGTCGGACGTCAAGGGCGTTGCTTCATTCCGTTGATGGCCAGTGTTATTATCTCCTGCTTGCGCTGTTCAAGAAATGCGTTTTTTTCTGTCTTTGTGCTTCCCGACAAATCGCTGTAAATAGGGAATGCTATGAAATTGAACACGGTAAGCGACACAATGTCAAGCACGAAATCGACCGTGCTGATTTGCCTTATCGTGCCTTTCTTGACTTCGGCCTGCACCACACTGTCAATCATTTCATAGACATTGGTGCGTGTACTGTTCGACATAAAATACTCATACACAAACATCAGGCGTTTTTTATTGCAAAGCAGTTCGTTTATCACGAAAAAAGCCAGCCTAGACTCTTTTGCAAGGAAATCGAAATAAGCACTCATTGTGTGCCGCATCTTATCAAAGAAGTCTTCGTCGGTATTAAGCAACGGCTGAAGCAATGTCAGGAAAATGGACTCTATCTTGTTTTGGAACACCCGCAGAAAAAGGTTTTCCTTGGTCCTGAAGTAATAATGCACCAAAGCCTGATTGCACCCCACTTCCTTTGCAATGTCGGTGGTTGACGTGCCTGCAAAACCTTTTTCCAAAAAGAGTTGTTCCGACACCAGAAGTATCTGGTTTTCAAGATTTTGTTCTTTATTCATGGCCCTATATATTTGGTTATTGCCGAAATTTGAAAACTACTGTTTATTGAGTTGCTCCTTGCTGTTTTCCACCATAAAATGCAGGCGGTTGAACACATTTGCTTCCGACGTACTACTGTCGAAATCAAGGAACAAAAGGCTCACCTGCGGATAGACCTGCTTGATTCTCTTCTCTATGCCCTTTGAAATGATGTGGTTGGCTATGCATCCGAACGGTTGCAGACTTACAACATTCTGCACACCATTTTCAGCCAAATGGCAAATCTCGCCAGGCAGCATCCAGCCCTCGCCAAAATCGGCAGCCGAGTTTATTACCTGTTCCGACAGCCTGCCTATCTCGAAGATGCTGGCGAACCTGCGGTAAAACGGATACGGCCGGCAAATGGCATCGTACTTGCGCATGCAGCTCAGCAACAATGCGTGCAACCCGTCCATCAGCAACTGGGGCGTACTCTCGTTCTTGATATTGTACTTACGGTTGTAGTGGCTATTAACGAACGATGTCGAGAAGAACGAAATCAATGCAGGCGGCACCACCTCCACTCCGTGCTCGATAAGCCATGGTATCACGAACTTGTTGCTGAATCCGTTGTACTTGACATATATCTCGCCAACCAAGCCTATCACCGGCACCTTCTTGACTGGGTCAACAGCTTCCGTAAAGTCAGCGACCGCCTGACGCATCAGCTTCAGCAAGCCCTTGTGGTCATTTGCCTCGACAATTGGGAAAGCCGCCTCAATGTAATGATTGCGCAACTTCAACGCCAAGCCCGGCTTTGTCTCGCGCACTGCGGCCGAATGATACAGCTTGGCTACACAATCGGCATAAAGTATTGTATGGACAAGTATCTTGGCAATCTTCAGCCAGTCTACCTCAAAGCCCGGCTGATTGTTGCTGACGCCCGCTCCTGTTGCCAACGAAATCACTGGCACATTGGCAAACCCGCCTGCGACCATTGCATTCTTTATGAGCGAATAATAGTTGCTTGCCCGACATTGTCCGCCCGTCTGCGTTATTACTACAGCCGTATTGTCAAGGTCATACTCGCCACTCTGCAATGCGTTTATTATACTGCCCACAACTATTGTGGCTGGATAGCAAATGTCATTATTGGCGAATCGCAAGCCCGTTTCTGCCGCATCCTGATTGCCTGTAGGCAACACCACCAATTTATAGCCTAGCAATTTGAACAGCGACGGCAAGAATTCAGAATAGCCTTCGGCAAAATATGGAGCGATGATTGTTCGCTGCCTGTCAGCCGTTTCGAATGTCTTTGTGGTGACAAACTTGCGGTCAACTTCAGACGATTCGGCAAGCTCGCTCTTGCACGACTCAACCAACGAACGTATGCGCAACCTCAACGAACCGATGTTATTGACATCATCTATCTTTAATATTGTCAGGTTTTTGCCAAATCGGCGGAGTATGGCGTTCACCTCGTCCAAGATAAACGCATCAGGCCCGCAGCCAAATGATGTCAATTCGACAAAATGCAAGTTCTTCTTCGGATATTTTCCTGCGAAATAGGCGGCCTTGAAAATTCGGTTCGGGTAGGCCCACTGGCTCACTGCGTTAACCTCCTCAAACACTGACGAGCCCAACTGTGTGGCAACATGCTCCGTTATAACATCGATGCCCATATAGGCTATGGCCTGTGATATCTTGTGTTCAATCATAGGGTCGGTGTGATACGGACGCGCAGCCTGCAGAATCACCATCCGGTTCTCCTTTGTAGCAAGTTCAAGCACCTCGTTTGCCCTGTCAGTCAACTTCTTGATGTAAGACATCTGCACATTTTTGGCCATATCGATAGCCTTAAGTGCCACATCTTTTTTTACGCCAAGAGTCTTTAGATATTCCCAGCACGACTTGCGCATCAGCTTATCGTCGTTGAACGTAATTACTGGCGAATCAAACGGCACGCCACTTTTGCGTTCCGGATCCATTGAACTCCTTATAACATCTGAGTATGCCGACACTATCGGGCAATTGAAGCTGTTCTTCGACTTTTCATCTTCCTTTTGTTCGAAAACGACAAAAGGATAGAAAATACGGTCAACCTTCAGGTCAATCAAATTGTTTATGTGTCCGTGCATCAGCTTTGCGGGAAAACAGATATTGTCGGCCATTATCGAACGAAGCCCCGATTCATACAGCTTGTTGCTCGAATTGTTTGAAAGCACGACCTGAAAACCGCAAGCCGAAAACAGGGTATACCAAAACGGATAGTTTTCGAACATTCCGAGCGCCCTTGGCAAACCAATGCGCAATGGTACAGCCTTGTCAATTGGAGCAACCTGAGGCTGGCGGAACAACAGTTTGTACTTCTCCACCATCATGTTTACGCCTTTGCGCTCCGACTCCGAGTGGTTTGAATACACTTTCTCGCAATTGTTGCCAGATGCGAAAGTGTTGCCGTTCTGGAAATGAAACAACTTCACGGTACAATGGTTGTCGCACCCTTGGCAATTCTGGAATTCAGACTCGTATGAATTTGAGTTTATTAATTCGGTTAGAGATTTATCTGTGGACATAATTACTTGTTAGCTTGTTTTGTTGATTGAATAGCGTGAAGCGCCGCACCATATGCGCCCATCAATTCCGGAATGTCGGTAAACGAGACCTTGCAACCTGTCAATGTTTCAAGGGCACGGACAATTGAATGATTCCTGAATGTGCCGCCTTGAACAACTATATTGTCGCCCAAATCCTTTATATTTTTCAGTTTCAAGACTTTAAACAGACAATTCTTGACAACCGAGTAGCTGAATCCTGCCGCAATGTCCTCCACTGCCGACCCTTCACGCATCGCCTGCTTTACCTTTGAATTCATAAACACGGTGCAACGGGTTCCCAGATCGCAAGGATGCTGCGCCATACACGACAATTTTGCGAAATCGTCCACCTTATAGCCAAGCATGTTTGCAAAAGTCTCGATAAACGAGCCACAGCCAGACGAACATGCCTCATTTATCTCGATACGGCGAATAGTGCCATTCTCGACAAAAATCGCCTTCATATCCTGTCCGCCAATGTCTAGCACAAACGACACTTGTGGATTGACATGTTTTGCCGCCACAAAGTGAGCCATTGTCTCGACAATGCCGTAATCCATGTTGAAGGCTGTACGTAGCAGATTCTCGCCATAACCGGTAGCGCAACTTGCCACGACCTTGACATTTTCCGGTTTTTTCACGCTTTGATGCATCCGTTTCAGACCATCGGCGAATGTCTTGAAACTGTCGCCTTTGTTTCTTTGGTAATCGGTATATACTATCTCGCCATTCTCGTTTGTCAGCACTATTTTTGTGGTTGTGCTGCCAGAGTCTATTCCCAAAAAATATCTAGCCGGACTGTCTGTCACAAATTCTGCACGTGGCACAAACTTGTCTGTCTTTTGCATGTGCCACTGGTCGTAATCCTCCTTCGACACGAACAATGGCTGCAATCGGCTCGAAAAGTCAATTGGCGTTTCGTCTTTCGCAAAACGCAATATGTAAATGAGCTCCGACAAGCGTATTCTACGTTTGCTCAACGTGCCTGCAAGCAACGCACAGCCTAACGCAGGTATTATTTGCGCATATTCGGGCAAAATGCATTCAGACTCCGTTATGCCAAGAATGTGTATGAAATGCTTTTTCAATTCAGGCAAGAACGCAAACGGACCGCCACAGAAGAATACGTTTGGCATAATATCCATACCACGGGCCAATGAAGCCACCACCTGCATGGCTACGGCATTGAACACCGATGCGGCAATATCGTTTCGGCTGACATTCCGGCTTATCAGATTCTGTATGTCGGTTTTTGAAAACACACCGCACCGCGAAGCAATCGGATATATCGTTTCCGACTTTTCGGCAAGTGCGTTCAATTCGTTGGTTTCAACCCCGAGCAACGTAGCCGTCTGGTCGATAAACGCCCCAGTGCCACCTGCGCAACTGCCATTCATCCTTATGTCGGGCACTTTGCCTTCTTCAAAGAAAATCATTTTGCTGTCTTCACCTCCCATGTCAATAAACGTGTGAACCTGAGGATAACGTTGCTTGATAGTTTCAGCGGCAGCCACAACTTCCTGGATAAATCCGAAATCGAGACGCTCGGCATATCCCATTCCAACAGAACCAGTCAGCACGACATTAAGCCAGCAATCGCCATAGCGTTGGAACACTCGAGTTGCGACATAAAGTGCCGTTTGCCTAATTGCGGCATTATGACGTTGATAATCAGAATATACAAGTTTTCCATCGGTATCGAGCAAGGCGACCTTTAACGTAGTGGAACCTATATCGACACCAAGGTTATAATGAATACCTTCCTTCATTTATAATTGAGTTATTTAATTGTAGTATTTAATAGGTCTATTAAGACGGCGCAAAGAAAATACTTTTTTCGGGGGCATCAAAGCAATGCGTCATATAATAATGCCAATATTCATAACGTCGTTTTTCAGTTTCGACTCAAGATGCTCGTACACGGCACGGCACACCGCCATTTCACTAAAAACTAGACTTTATGGCAAAAAAAAGAGCACCTTTTTGGGGTGCTCTCTACGTTTGACGTAAACTATATTACTTCTTAACGTTTGTCTTTACCTTGTCAACAAATTCTGCAGTTGGCTTGAAAGAAGGAATGTAGTGCTCTGGAACTACGATTGTTGTGTTCTTGGTGATGTTGCGAGCTGTCTTCTTTGCGCGTTTCTTGATTGCAAAGGTACCGAAACCTCTCAAATAAACATTGTCACCATTTACCAATGAAGACTTTACGCTATCCATAAAAGCCTCAACAGCTTTCAAAACTGTTACTTTCTCAATACCTGTGTTCTTTGAGATTTCATTAACTAATTCTGCTTTTGTCATAACTAAAATATTTTATTATCAATAAATTAAATTTTAAGGTTCGGCAAATATAGGAAATTGAACTTTGAAACCAACCCCAAATGTTTTTTTTCTGCAAATATTTTTCATCTAACTGAAAATGAACACATAAGCACACATAAACACATGGCTTTTCACGAAAACTTTCTTTTTTATGGAACTATTCGCACTCTACTTTCGTTCATTTTGGCTTATGCTAAAACAAAATATACTACTTTTACATCAAAATTACTGCGACATGATTAGATGCAAAATAGCCATTCTGGCTCTACTGACTCTGCCTTTTATTGTTTCGGCTCAAAATGTAGGACAGGAAGGCGACACGAAACTCAACTACACCGACATCAACGGACTGAAACAGGGTCAATGGATCAAGAAATATTCCAATGGCAACATCCAATACGAAGCATACTTCATCGACAACAAGCCAATTGGAGAATTCAAGCGATATGACAGCTACGGCAACCTGTATGCAATGCTCACATACGACTCGCTAGGCATTACCGCCGACGCAACGTTCTACCACAGAAGCGGCAAGATATGCGCCACTGGTAAATACTACGAACACGAAAGGGACAGTATCTGGCTATACTATTCCGATGGAGGAACCCTATATCTGCAGGAATCCTATAAGAGAGGCGTAAAGGACGGGCTGTTCATCCAATACACTTCAGAGCACAACAAACTGGATGAGACGAACTGGAAAGACGGTGAAAAACATGGAACATGGAAAAGATACTACCCCTCTGGCCCATTGAAATTCCAATGCAACTATGACCACGGCAAGCTTGATGGCGAAGGGCTTGTTTACCACCCCAATGGCGTCCTTTATAAAAAAGGCAAATACGTCAACGACCTCATGGAAGGTTCCTGGCTCATATTCGACACAAACGGCAAATACGAAAAGCAGTATGTATACAAGCACGGGTACTGCGAAAAACTGGCCGAAGAGCAAAACAGGGAAATAAATGAACTTGAGTCGCACAAAGGAGAAATAGAAGGACCTGAAGAGTTTATGGACGACCCAATAAAATGGCTGATGAAACGCGACTGATATGAGCAAGGGCAAAGTGCTTATGGCAATGAGCGGTGGAATTGACAGCACAATGTCAGCCATTCTGCTACTTGAACAAGGCTACGAACTTGTTGGTGTGACATTCCGTTCATTCGATTCCGACGCCGAATCAGGGTGCTGCGCCTCTGATGCAATCACCGAAGCAAGACAAATTGCCGACTCTCTGCAATTCAGCCATCAGATACTTGATGTTCGTGACACCTTCAGCAAAACAGTCATACATGATTTTGTCGACGAGTACATGAACGCCCGCACTCCCAACCCATGCGTCACTTGCAACAAAACCATAAAATGGGGAATGCTGCTACAACTTGCCGACAAGGAACAATGCGATTTCTTGGCTACTGGACATTACGCACAAATCGGCCACGAAGGCAATCGCCATTTCATAAGAAAAGGCTTCGACCTAAGCAAAGATCAATCTTATTTTCTGTGGCGCATATCAAGCGCCCAACTTGCAAGAACACTATTTCCCTTGGGATCATACACAAAAGCACAAATTAGGCAAATGGCGGCCGAACGTGGATATGTGAAACTATCGCAAAAAAAGGAATCACAGGAAATCTGCTTTGTGCCAAACAACGATTACCGGCAATTTCTACGCTCCCGCATACCAGATTTCGACAACATTGTCAGACCAGGCAAATTCATCGACAGCAACGGCAATGTGCTTGGAATGCACAAAGGCTACCCGAATTATACAATCGGACAACGCAAAGGCCTGGAAATAGCATTGGGACAGCCAATGTACGTATCCCGCATCAATGCCACAGAGAACACCGTCACTCTTGGAACTCGCGACGATTTGATGAGCACTTCGTTTACCGCATCAAACTTCAACTTCACAAAAATAGATCCTCCTACCGAGCCAATTGAAGTTACTGCACGCGTACGCTACCGAAGCCAAGGCGGGACAGCCTCCATTGTCGCCAACGGAGACAAAATACAAGTCACCTTCAGCAATCCTGTCGATGCGGTGACGCCTGGGCAATCTGCCGTTTTTTACCAAGGCGACGACTTGATTGGCGGAGCAATTATCGATTGATTTCTCTTCAAAAGGACCTTGGATTTGAACCATTGACCACCAATTTTAAACCGATGGTCAATATGCCGATTATTGCCGAAACCCATTCTCCACACGCACGTATATTGCATGAAAAAGCACAACATGATATTGCTAATCGCCACCATATCAGCAGTCAATGTCAAAACGGCACTATTCTTGGTAGCCATCGCAGCCTTTACCGCATACATCTGGTCAAAGATGAATCACTGGATGAAGCATACCGATTGGGAAAACGACTGGTTCGCGCAATGGATGCAGGACCAAAAGCCCGATTAACCTTTTACCGGAAACAGACTTCACCTTTCCCCGAATGGCAGTCAATAAATCATTTCAAATAAACCTAAAACATAAATACACATTTAGCATTTTTATATTCCATATTTTATATATTTGTAACCACACAAAACAAAATATGTATCAAGGAGTAAACAATTGGTATAAGAGAGTTACTGACGGCGACATCATCTACCTTTTCAAAGGAGAAGTCACTGACCAGTTGATTGCCAAATCGCTAGAAACGATAGAGCAACAATTGGAAAGCACACCATTGCCTATAAGGAAAAAGATATATAATGTTTTGGTAGAGTGCCTGCAAAATTTGTACCACCATTCGGCAGAAGTTCCAGTTGAAACCGGAAATGAATTTTGTGGGAAAATAGGTGTTTGCCTGCTTTCAAAATCAGACGAGCACTATCACGTTGTTACTGGAAACTATGTCATTCCCCGTCAACAGGCGTTTTTGACAAAGCATTTGGACAAAATCAACTCACTTGACAAAGAAGGACAGAAGGAAATGTATAAGGAGATTCTTGACAACCAGACATTTTCGGCCAAAGGCGGTGGTGGTTTGGGAATGGTTGACATTGCAAGAAAATCGGGTAGCAAGTTGAATTATCAATTCATCGACTGCACAAACGAGTACAATTTCTTCACATTGGATGTGGCTTTTAATTAATTGATAACCTATATAACTAAAATAAAATGGAACCTATTTCAATTATCGGAACCCCTAAAACGCCAACAGTTTCGTTTGAAGCAAACGGCAAACTTGAAATAAAAGGTCGTTCTATCCCCGAGAATTCCGTAGAATTCTACAAACCTTTAGTTGACTGGCTTGAGCAATATCTATCAACTCCTGCCCCACTAACTGAAGTCTCAATTAAACTTGAGTATTTCAACACAAGTAGTTCGAAATGCATTCTTGACGTATTCAAGAAATTGGAAGCCATTTACAAGAGTGGCAACGAAGTTGTAATCCTTTGGCATTACGAAGAAGATGATGAAGACATGCTTGAAGCTGGTGAAGATTACCAATCAATCATCAAAGTGCCTTTCAAGATGGTCGAAATGTCAGAATAGCATAAAGCTCTACATATTCACAAAAAATCCTTGTCCAGACGGCAAGGATTTTTTGTTTGCTATTATTTAATTGTTCTTTGAGAAAAAGCCTATCACTCTGCGCAGCACTCTATGCTTCAAGGTAACATACATGATTATTGTATAGAACCAAATTACAAGCATATTCACCCAATAAGTAGAATAAGGCACGCCAAACAGGTTCTTGCATGGCGAATAGAAATGCGCCTTGATGAATGACCTTGAAGGGTCTAAATAAATTGGGTCTATTTTCTGGCACAAGTGGCCATTGACTTCTATTATTCTGTCTAGCGAATTTGAATTGCGCACGAACGATGTCAGACTCTCGTTGCTGTACATACGTTTTCGCGCCAAGAACTGCTCACGTTCCGCATCTGTCCGTTGCATCGAGTTTATCAAATTGTCCTTTTGCGTATTGACATGATTGTACTGCTTTGAATAATACGTTTTAAGTTTAGACAGAAACGCTTCAAGCTGAGAGAACAACTCTGGAGTCAGTTTGTTGATATACAGTCTATCGACCTTATCGAACTGGAAATATCCCATATTGTCGAGAGATTGGTTCAACTCATTTCTGACGACTTCCAAATCGTTGATGACACGAATTTGAAACGATGGATTTGTATAGTTGCGCTTGCAATATGCCACCTTGTTTTCCATCGTCTTAAGCCAATAGTTCTTCCTGAAATCGCACTGGCTCAACACTTTATTATATTCATAGAAATCCTTTTCAAACTCATTTTCCTTGAATTGCTGCACGGCCAATGCCTCATAAGCCCAGCGTGCTGTTATTATTTCGCCATAGGCAGGAATTCTGTCAGGCTCCGATATGGCTGGGTTCAACTTGTCAAACGACACTATTATGCCACTCAATATCAATTGCGGAATAACCAAGAATGGTATCAATATATATATAGTGACCACATCATCGAAACTATCGGAAATGTTCAGCCCCAACAGACATGAGAAGAACCATGAGCTGAACAGCGCAAACCAATAATAGAAGAACATTCCCCTAACGCCCAGGACTAGATTTCCGACTGCCACAAAAAGCAATGCCTGTATTGCTGATATGACGAACAAAATGGCCAGTTTCGACATCAGGTAACTTGTCCTGCTCAAATTTAGGAACTGCTCCCGCTTTTGGATTTTGCGGTCTTTGACAATTTCCTCCGCGCTCACCGACAGCCCGATGAATATGGCAACTATGACTGCCATAAATATATAGACCGGAATGTTCGCGTTATTATAGAAATTGTAGTCGCCATTCGATTCGTTGAAATATCTGATGATGAACGCCAGCAGGAACGCCAATATAGGCGACTCCAATATGTTGATAATCATATATTGGCGATTGCTGATCTTTGACAACACGTCGCGCTCTACAAATACCTTAAACTGCTTGAACCTGTTTGGTATTTTAGATGCGTTCTCTGGCAATTCACCATATTTCAGTTCCGGTTCGGGCAGGCTCTTACGTGTTTCAGAAAAATGCTTGAACCACTCATTTGGCTGAACACGGCGATTTGGCGTCAGATTGCCATATTCGTCAAGCATCTGTGACTCGACAATGTTAAAAATCTGTTCGGGATTGACATTTCCGCAAGTGCGGCACTCGCTGTCGTTCCAATTTGCCTGATGGACTTTTGTCTTAAAATATACTATTGAGTCAACTGGATTCCCATCATATATCAAGTATCCGCCTTTATCAAGAATATACAAATTGTCAAACATCTTGAATATGTCTGACGAAGGCTGATGTATCACGACAAACACGAGTTTTCCGCGGAGGGTCAGCTCCTTCAGTATATCCATGATATTCTCCGAATCACGCGAAGACAAGCCTGATGTTGGTTCATCGAGGAACAGAATGGATGGCTCTCTAATCAATTCCAGTGCAATGTTCAGTCTTTTGCGCTGGCCTCCGCTTATTTTCTTGTTCAGCGGACTACCGACAACCATATCCCTTATGTCGAATAGGCCCAGCATTTTCAACACCTTCAGAACCTTACACTTGATCTGAAATTCGCTCAAATCATCGAAGCACAATCTGGCATTGTACAAAAGGTTTTGATATACAGTCAGCTCTTCTATAAGCAAGTCATCCTGCGACACGAAACCGATTAGGCCTTCAACCTTATCCTTTTCTGCATAAATGTCAATTCCGTTTATTGTCACGGCGCCCGACGTTGGCTTCATGCTGCCATTCAGCACATTAAGCAGCGTTGTCTTGCCAGAACCGCTTGCTCCCATTATTCCGACAAGACTACCCGACTCCTGAACCATGTTTATCTGATTCAAGCCTTTTGTGCCACTCTTGAAATAATATTCAACGTCCTTTGCGACAAACTGTATTCTGTTGCCTATCTCGTCAGAAAAATAGTAATTGACAATGTCTGAATAGTATATTGGCTTCATTTTGGCATCTCGCAACGATGCACCCTGATTCAGCACATAAACCTTATCGGGGACTATATTCTGGCCATTAAGATACAGCTCATTGGTGCCGAACTTGCGAATCAGGTACATGTTCGATGGCTCAAAGTACAGCACCCAAAGCCTATCGTCAAATGTTTCGTGATAGAAATGCCTTATATCTGGCATTGTAGATGACTTCTGGCCGTCGATAAGCAGGAATCTTGGAGAAACAGGAATATCCGTTTCACTTGACATCACAAAGTTCCGCAGTAAGGCAAAATTTTCCGAGGAGAAGAAAAATGTTTCTGAAACCGTCTGCACAAATTCCTTTTCTTGCTCCGAATCTTCAGTGCCAGCCTTGATAAACTCAAGCAACCGTATCAGGACTAGCATTTTTTGCCTGATATCCAGCTCTTCGTTGATTTGCGTGCATATTTTCAAGACCTTGACGGAATTCAACGCAAGGTTCTTTTCCTTTTTGCCGTCTTCAGATTGCTTTCTTTGGTAATGCGCATAAAAACCGTCAAAGAGCTCAAGATACTCTCCAACTGAATTGTCGCTTAACTGTTGGTATAAAAAAGCCTCAATGATTTGCCTGCCATTTTTGTTGTTGGGCCTGGGTCCAACTATAATGGCAAACAGCTGCATTAACGCCTTTAATACCTTTTCCCTCATTTGGAATCGTTTTGTTGCTTAAATCCGATTAGCATCACAGCCAAACCTGAAGTCATGTCCTTCGAGTCAAGCTCGGCCTCTATAATACAATCCAATGTGTTCTCAAACTTAAAGTCCCAAAAAGCCGTGTTCTCAAAATCGCGGTTTGTAAATAGCAAGTTACGCTCTTGGTCATATACAGAGAAGGCTAAATTGCCAGATTCTGTTCCACAGTAGCCGACCAACCTATATATTGTACCGCCGTAGAACGTTACGTAAAACTCAGCAATGTCTTCCTCATTAAGCAACACCGTGTAGTATTGGCCATCTGACACATATGGCTCTGTCATATGCTCTTGGCATTTTTCAATGGTTGTTTCCATTTGTGCCAATGATGTCATTGACACTGCCATAATCGACAAGACGATAATCAATAGTTTTTTCATAGCCATATTATTCTATAATGAATGTCCTTATAGACTTAATTTTGTTTGTTATACTAAATAAATCGGATTCGGTTACATTAACTTTTGTTGTTGACTTGACAATTGTCATTTTTGCCTCAACGTCAATTTCCGGTTCGCAATATGTATATTGCTGTTCTATTCCTTCAAAATCATTTGTCAGGTCGATTAGCTTATCAATCAAGCTGGCGACTTCCTTATTGTCGTCGTAATATGGCGACAATATCTTTATCAGGTTTTCCAACGGTTGCCTGCTTTCTGCGACACGTTGGTTAAGCATGTCGTTTTTGGTCTCCGATGCCAGTTGAGTCAACATATACATTGCCTCAACCCAGCCTCCGGCCAGCACGAAAGTGCCTTCCTTTTGCCGTTGCGATTCTTTCAGGAACACGTCGATGTCCCTATATGTGTTTGACATTATATACAACAGGGAATCCTTGTTGTCGACATTCTGTTCTATTCTGTCTATCAAATCTTTTGTAAGAGTTGCCGTCAATCCCAAATCAGCAGCAAGCACCTTAACTACCGAGAACGAGCTCACCACCAACGCCGATTGTTCAAATACGTTTTCGTAGGCCAAATCAGCGCCGTACACACCCAAATTCACACATTTCTTATATGTGGTTGAATAGTTTTGGTTGTTCGAGATTGGATTTAACAAACCTTCGTTGAATGAGACATTGGCATTTTTCAGTATCATCGTCAACTGATATGGCGACGGCAAGCTGAATAATGTGTTTCCTAACTTAATGGTCTGGCTTGAAGTGTCGATATCAACACTTAAATCATAATCATTTTTTTGTGCGTTGCCTTTATTGTTGGTCTTGTTTTGGCACGATATGGTGCAAAACGACGCGAACGCCAGCAACAATACTGGAAATGTGATTGCTTTCATAGTTTTAATGTAATACAATGCAAGTAACGAAAAAATAACGAATGCAGGTACACAAAAAGCACCTTTTTAAGTTCAAACTTCGGAAATGCGTTTTGCCTATACAAAAAAGCAAAAATAGATATGGAATGGATGGGGAACGGCTCAAACGGCAACTATTCAGTCAATGCAAAGGTAGTGATCATCTCCTTGTATTCCGAAGAAGACAAGTCCTTGACAAAATATTCATCTGGATTTTGCCTGCCTTTAGGCGATATTACTTCGTAATGTAGATGCGGACCGGTCGATATGCCTGAGTTGCCGACTCGTCCAAGCTCCGAACCACGTGAAACCGTATCGCCAACGTTTACAGATATCTTGCTTAGGTGTGCATATCTTGTCTTATAGCCGAATCCGTGATCAACAACAACCTGCTTGCCATAGCCACGGACTTCGTTGCTGACCTGGACAACAACGCCACTACCGCTTGCATAGACTTTTTTTCCCTCAGGAGCCGCCAAATCCAATCCATCGTGATGCAACCTACTCAACTTGATAGGATGGATGCGCCAGCCAAATGCAGATGACACTCTATACGAAGATGGGTCTATTGGAATGATTGCCGGGACACTGAGCAAACTGTCGTCATAACGTTTTGCCTGCCTGACAACCGATTCGTAAGATTGCTTTTGCAGTTTCAGCCTGTTGACAAGAATATCTGCCTTTCTATTATAAGTCACGAACAAATCGCTGTTGAAATAGCCTTCCAACTGCTCATACTGGTTTGTTCCACCGAAACTGGCCTTACGCTTGTCGGAAGACAATGGCGTCATTTTCGACAACACCCTATAGCAACTATCATCTTGGTATTGTATTTCGGACAGGAAATTTTCAATTTGAGAGAATTTTGCATCCAATTCATGGATGTCGTTCACATAAATTTGTTCTTGATGAAGAAGACTTTCGGTTTCAACGGAAGGGAGAACGTTCAAATACGACAATGTCCACGCTACTATTCCCAAAGCACTTGCGACTCCACATAGGACTGCGCAACTGCGAAGAATGTGGGATACACTGCGTTTCTCCTCTACAAAAACCAAATGTTCGCTATCAAAAATGTAATTCCTCTTCATGTCGTTTGGAAAGCGGTTGTAAATCTATATATTTTTTCAAAAAACATGTCATAAATCATCTTTTTTTTTCGACGAATGGCGATTTTTACCGGTCGAATGGTCATTCGCAGGACAAATTTCCATTGCCGAAATAAAGACTATTTGCCAGTGACTTTTTCAGGTTCCGGACAATTTGTCGGCAAAAAGGCAAAGAACCAAGACATTTTGTCCATTGCGTCCGTCTGGAATATTTTATACTAAAACACTGCTCGACAAATACTTACATTTACAGCACAAGAAAAAGACACCGATTTGGCCTGCTTTTTGGGAACCAACTCGACTTGAAAAACAAAAAAAATACGACTATGAACACAAGTAATCTTACAATCAAAGTTCAGGAGGTGTTGGAAAATGCCTTCAATTTGGCGCAATCCGAAGGAAACCAGGCCGTAGAAACTGCACATTTGTTCAAAAGTCTGATTACCAACGAGCAAAACATAAGCAAGTACATCTTGCAAAAGCACAACATACCTGAAGCATCAGTATTAAATGTCGTTGACAGCATTATTAAATCATACCCCAAGGTTTCTGGGGCTAGCCTTTACATATCATCAAACCTAAACACGCTACTAAATAACGCGCAACAGCTTGCGACAAAGAATGGCGACCAATTTGTATCCATTGAGCACATTTGGGTTTCGATATTCTCAATCAAAGACCAAGTTTCGAAATTTCTGAATGACCAAGGACTAAGTCAGAAATCGGTGGAGAGTTGCATAAAAGACATAACGAAAGGCGAAAAAGTCACGAGTCAATCGGCAGAAGACACTTATATGGCGCTGTCGAAATATGCAATCAACCTCAACGAGCAAGCTTCGTCGGGCAAGCTGGACCCTGTGATTGGCAGGGATGATGAAATTCGAAGGATTCTGCAAATACTGAGCCGGCGCACCAAAAACAATCCGATACTCATTGGCGAGCCCGGCACTGGAAAAACAGCAATTGCGGAAGGAATTGCCCACAGGATAATAAAAAGCGACGTGCCCGAAAACCTGAAGACCAAGCAAATATATTCGCTAGACATGGGTGCACTGGTTGCTGGCGCAAAATATAAAGGGGAGTTTGAAGAACGCCTGAAAAGCGTAATAAACGAAGTCATCAAGTCTGATGGCGAAATTGTGCTGTTCATTGACGAGATACACACACTTGTAGGTGCCGGGAAAGGCGAAGGCGCAATGGATGCGGCAAACATTCTGAAACCAGCACTTGCACGTGGCGACTTGCGCGTTATTGGTGCAACAACACTCGACGAATACCAGAAATATTTCGAGAAGGATAAGGCTCTTGAACGAAGGTTCCAAATCGTAATGGTTGACGAACCCGACACAAATAGCTCAATATCAATATTAAGAGGATTAAAAGAACGCTATGAGATGCACCACAAAGTGCAAATATTGGACGATGCGATAATTGCAGCCGTCGAACTATCGAACCGATACATAACAGACCGGTTTCTGCCAGACAAAGCTATCGACCTCATAGACGAAGCTGCATCTAAATTGCGTCTGGAAATGAATTCCGTACCTGAAGACATCGACGAACTTCAGCGCGACATTATGCAACTCGAAATTGAGCGTGAAGCCATAAAACGCGAAGGCAACAAGGCAAAAACGGAGTCCATCTCGAAAGAGCTGAACGACAAGACATTGGAGCTGAATTCAAAAATGGCGAGATGGAAATCGGAGAAAGCTATACTTGACGATATCCAGAACAACAAGAAACGCATCGACGAGTTGAAAATTGAAGCAGAACGGGCTGAACGAAGCGGTGACTATGGCAAAGTCGCTGAAATTCGCTACGGGCGCATCAAGGAGTGCGAAACAACCATTGAAAGGCAAAAGGCGAAGCTGCAAGACGGGAACACCATGATCCGTGAGGTAGTGACACCGGAAGACATTGCCGAGGTTGTATCGAAATGGACCCATATACCTGTAACGAAGATGCTGCAGACCGAACGCGACAAGCTCGTCAACCTTGAAGACGAACTGCACAAACGCGTAGTTGGACAAGACCGGGCCATAGAAGCCATTGCAAACGCCGTAAGGCGAAGCCGTGCCGGACTGCAAGACGCAAACAAACCTATTGGCTCGTTCATATTTCTTGGAACAACCGGAGTGGGAAAAACCGAATTGGCAAAAGCTCTCGCAAGCTTTCTTTTCAACGACGAGAACCAAATGACACGCATCGACATGTCTGAATATCAAGAACGCCATTCAGTATCAAGGCTGATTGGAGCGCCTCCCGGATACGTCGGTTACGACGAAGGAGGCCAATTGACTGAAGCAGTTCGGCGCAAGCCATATTCCGTAGTATTGCTGGACGAGATTGAAAAAGCGCATCCTGACGTATTCAACATCCTGCTACAAGTACTCGACGACGGCCGGCTCACCGACAACAAAGGCCGGACCGTGAACTTCAAGAACACCATTATTATTATGACGTCAAATTTGGGTTCCGACATTATTCAGCAAGAATTTGCAGGCATCAACGAACACAATAGCGAACATGTTATAAATCAAGCGCAAGCAAAAGTCATGGATTTGCTCAGGATGTCGGTTAAACCAGAATTTCTAAACAGGATTGATGAAATAATCATGTTTTCGCCTCTGTTCAAAAACGAAGTGCACAAAATCGTCAAACTGCAAATAGACAATGTGGCAAAACGCTTGGCCAACAACGGCATCGCGATATCCGCCACAGAATCTGCGATAAACCTGATTGCCGATGAAGGATACGACATCACACTTGGTGCAAGACCACTGAAACGACTAATAGAAAAGGCTATCTTAAATCCGCTTTCGACAGCAATAATAAAAGGCGAAGTTGACGGAAATGGCAAGATCTCAATAGATGCCACTGACGGCAAGATAAGCCTATGCAACAGCTAACATACTAATTATCTGCGAATGGGCTTTACATTAGACATATAATGGCAAGCCCATTTTCCTTTTTATAAATATTGCCACACAAAGCCACATTTTATGTTTCATGATTTCCATTTTTTTCTTAAAATAGCAATTTGAAAGTTAACATAGGCGTCATATAAACTTGACGGCCGACAAAACACTAAAAATTGCACGATGAAACTACAAATGGCAATCAAGACACGCATGATGGTGAGCATACTGGCAGCCACAATCGTATCATTCTCAACCGCAACATTTTTCTGCTCGACCAAATCAAAAAGGCTGATTAGCGAAAAATCAAGAATCATTATAGAAATACAAAGCAAAGACAATGCGAAAGCCATTACGGAGAAGCTAGAGGACCTGTTTGCCCCACTTGATAGTTTAGCACCAATACAGGCTTCATTTTACGAAGACTATGATGACGAGCTGAACTACAAAATAGATTTCAGCAACAAAGGGGCTAGCCAAAAGTCAAAAATGCTTGTAAACTTCCGTACCGATTGGGAAATTTCAAGGTCTGAGTTCAAAGATGTGTCCGATGTATATATTGACAAGCTGGATGGCAAAAACGAAAGCGCATTCATGTGCAAACTTGCAAGACCAATCCTTCTTGACGGCGACTTCATCGGAGAAGTATCTGCAAACATAATCATTGACAGTCTATTGACTGATTTCAAGAATCCATTTGGGCACAATGACCAAATGAAAATATTGCTGATATCAGACAAAGGCACAATAATGTACAGCAAGAACAACGCAGAAAGGACAAGAAGTGCATCACAAGTGATGCCACACTATTATGAAAAATACGAATTGCAGAAATTCATAAACAACGACACTCTTACTATAGTTGAGACAGATGGCAAGGATGTGGAAGCATCAATATTCAGCATACACCCGATAAAAATAACCGATGACACAAAATGGTCACTATGCGTAGTAATTCCAAAACGATGCATAATAGGCGAAGCGAAGAATCTGATAATCATGGTTGTGTTGCTAGTCATATTGTGCACAATAGTAATCGGAGGCGTCACCCTATTGCTGTCGAACAAGATAGGCGGTTCGCTAAGCAAAATAAGCATAGTGCTTGACAAAGTATCGAAAGGCGAACTAAAGACCGACGAGAAACTGCCTCAAACGACGCTGAAAGAAATAAACGACATATCAGTATCAACAAGCACCGTCATAAGCGGACTTACAAAAGCATCGGAATTTGCCGAGCAAATTGGAGCAGGAAACCTAAACGCAAAATTCGTCTTGCTAGGCGAAAACGACAAATTAGGCAACGCACTTATGACAATGCGCGACAACCTGCAAAAAGCCGATGAAGATGCCGAAAAGCGCAAATTGGCCGACGAAAAAGTAAATTGGGCGACATTGGGCCTGGCTAAATTTGGCGAGATACTTCACACCAACAACCAAAACATAAATGACCTGTCTTATGAGATTCTGCACAACCTGATAAAATACATCAACGTAAACCAGGGGGCCATATACATTCTCGACGACACTCAAGATGAGCCAGAATACGAAATGACAGCCGCCATTGCCTATGACCGACGGAAATTCATGCAAAAGCGATTCGCAATCGGCCAAGACCTTGTCGGACGCTGCGCATTCGAACGCAAGACCATCTACATGACAGACATACCGGACAACTACATAACCATAACTTCGGGTATGGGCAGTGCAACCGCAACCACATTGCTGCTTGTTCCATTGGTACTAAACGACAACGTTTTCGGAATAATAGAGCTGGCATCGTTCCAGCAACTTGAAGACTACAAAATCAATTTCGTTGAGAAATTGGCTGAAAGCATCGCTTCCACCATATCAACGGTAAAAACCAACGAACGCACAAACAACCTCCTTAACCAATCAAAGATTCAGGCCGAAGAACTTGCATCGAAAGAAGAGGAAATGCGCCAAAACATGGAAGAACTGCAAGCCACACAAGAAGAAGCCGCAAGGCGCGAAAACGAATCAAACGCAATAATGGAAGTAATCAACTCAAAACTTATCGTTGTTGATTATGACATGGACGGAACCATAACAAACGTAAACGACACTTACGCATCGATGTTGGGAGTTGCCAACAACGAAATAATTGGCCAAAAATCAGACGAGGGAGTTGACATGACACCTGAGCAGATGCAAAATCACATAAAGATGTGGAGCAACCTGCGCAACGGACAAACCGTAACCGAAACCAACCACATAATCTTAAACGGCAAGGATTTGTGGATAAAAGAGACATATTCTCCAGTATTTGACCAAAATGGAAACAGACCCTACAAAGTCACAAAAGTCGGCATCGACATTACCGACCAGATTGTAGCCCAAGCCGAAATTGACCAAATGAAGCATGAGCATAAGAACTATGAGGACAGAATAGCCGAGCTCGAAAACATGCTTAACGGCACAACAATGCCAAAAAAAGCCTCAAAAGCGACAGCAAAAAAGGCTGAACCTGATGACGAGAACGAATTTAACGCTGTTGTCGGAGAGCAGAAGCTGATTGTGTGGGACGAAAATTGCGAAATGGGCATAATCGAAATAGATGAACAGCTGAAGAAACTGACAGATTTGGCAAATTCAGTTTACACTACATTCCGCGCCAACAAGCCGAAAAAGGAAATAAAGGATTCTATCCGAAGCCTGATCGACTTTGCTCAATATCACTTCGGAATTGTTGAAGGCTATGCCGACGACTCTGATTTTACCGGCAAAAAGGATATCAAGCAGTCATTTAAGAATTTTGTCGCAAAAATTGGCGAATTCCAAAATCTGTATGCCGACAATAAAATCAAATCGGCTGATGGGCTCATGCTATACATGAACAAATGGATGAATGCCAACATTGAACTAATGAAGAAGCTAGGCGAATGCCTAAAAAAATGATAGTTAGCAACTATTTACAAGGAAGGAGCCGGCTGAACAGTCGGCTTTTTTTGTGGTTCACTATTCCACTATGCTTCTGATTTCGCCATCGAAGGTTTGGATTGTCAGCCTATCGCCTGCCTTTACCTCTGATAATGATTTAATCACTTTGTCTTTCGAGCGGACAATGGCGTAGCCTCGCTTGAGAATGTTTTGCGGGTCCGACTGATTTATAGTCTGTTCAAAATATTCCAATTGCTTTTGACGCACATCAAAATATGCGTTGAGAGCCACCTTCAGACGTCGCTCAATTTGAATGGTGCGGTTGTCCTCAACCGACAATCGGATTTCAGGCAACAGTTTCAATTTCTGGCCGATGGCATCGATACGATACTTTTGCGCATCAAAACAACGATTGATTACGCTTCGGCATTGAACTTCCAATGCCAAAAGTTGCTCCTCGCTACGGACCACTACATTTAAAGCCCCAATTTCAATGCGCCGAAAATTTGTGTCAACCAGCTGGATGTTTGCATCAATGCCTCGTCTGGCTATATCGAAGAAATGATTGCCCATGTCGCCCAAATTCTGCAAAAAGGCAGCGGCACGGTCGATGATGAACGCAGCCAATGCAGTAGGTGTCTTAAGCCGTACGTTGGCTACGAAATCAAGAACCGAATCATCGCGTTCGTGGCCTATTCCTGTGATTATAGGTAGCGGAAACTGTGCGGCATTATAGGCCAGATCGTACTGGTCAAAACAGCTCAAGTCGGATTTTGCCCCACCGCCACGCAGTATTGCCACAACATCAAACTCTTCGATTCTGCTGAAAATGCGGTTTAGCGCATCTATTATTGATGCCGATGCACCGTCGCCTTGCATCATTGCAGGAAACAACTCGACACTGAATCCGAATCCGAAATGATTGTTGTCGACCTGATTCTTGAAATCGCCCCAACCGGCCGCCGTATCTGACGATATTACAGCAATACGCTGAATTACAATTGGCAATTCAAGCTGTCGATTCATGTCAATCACGCCATCTGCAGTAAGTTGTGCAATCACGAGTGCCCGCTGTTGTGCAATGTCGCCCAGCGTATATTGTGCATCAACATCCTGAATGTTAAGGCTGAAGCCATAGGCTTCGTGCAACTCAATTGTCACACGAGCCAATATTTTCATCCCCACGTGCAGAGTTTCGCCTGTAACTGATTCAAAATAAGGAAACAAACGGGCGCCAACTCCTGCCCATATCGTGGCCTTTGACTTTGCTATTATTTTATCGGAATTGGCATCTTTTTCGACCAGTTCAAGATAGCAATGGCCTGTCCGGTTGGCGTTAAATTCCATAATCTCCGCCACAACCCATACTGGCGAGGTAAAAGCTGACTTAAGTTCAGCCTTGACTGAACCCAACAATTCATAAAGTGAGAATGCCTGCTGCTCAATCATCGCGTGCCAAAATCAATCAAATCGTAATAGACCAAAGTACCTTGCGTTATGCGGTCCGTGATATCGACTTGCGGGGCGAATGTATCGGAATAGATATCGATTTGCTGTTTTTGCACCAATCCGACACCAGTGGCATATCGCTCAAAATAAAGCACTTTGGTAATGGCGGTCAATTCGTTTTTTTGCGAGACAGTAAGCACTGAATCGAACAGAAACCCTGCCATTTCCATTGGGCAATGGATGGAGTCGACACGATATACATATTCCTGAACCGTATCGGTATTATTGTATGCGTTTCCATTCCACGTCTTGCCCTGCGATAGAGGCAACTGCATCTTTACATATCGCGCATTCTCCTCAACCTGGATCACTTCGTCGTGTTTCACATAGGCCACCCATGTATTGAGACGGTTCCATTGCCCGGAATCGGAATCACGCCTGAAACGCTCAATCTGCCTCAAGGTGTCGCCCATGTTGTCAACAAATATCCCGCCGAGTTGTTCCCGCAGATAATACACTTGCTTTCTATTCAATGCTATAGGCTCATCTATTTCGATTTTTGTCACCATGAACTCTCGCCACATGCCTGAATCCAACGGGAAGTAACGACAATCATACGTTGCCACTGGCGGGAACTGGTATGGCTCAGACTCCTTGCACCCTGCAACGGCAAGAATCAAGATAAATATTGACAAAAACCGATTCATACAAACAAATTCTGCACAAAAATAGCAACTTATGCGTTTGCCTCAACCCAACAAAGCACGAGTTTAATTTCGTCATACGAATATTCATCGCCCAAAGCCTGACGCGCCACGGCCAAGGAGCGATTTGCCGTTCCGCAAAAATAATCGGCGATCTGTTCAACCTTGTCCGGATCAAGAATATCGGTTGGCTCAATCATACCCGACTGAACGTAGTGGCACAAGTGTGTGACAACTGTCGATATTGACAAATGACGGGTTTCGGCTATCTGCTCAACCGAAAAGCCATCCATGTATAGCTGGAATGTCTGTTCTTTTGTATCTTGCTTTGGATTAAGCCTTTCCTCAAACAATTCAGATGACGTGTCGTTCAATTTAAATCCGTTTTCTCTTTTATACTGACGCACGATTTCCACAATCTCCGACCCGAATTTTTGAGTTTTCACTTTGCCCATGCCTCTTATAAGCGAAAGGGCATCAACCGAATCTGGCATCTTGCCAACTATTTCGACAAGCGTTTTCTGATGAAGGACATAGAACAAAGGCATAGATTCGTCTTTTGCCTTTTGCGCTCGCCATGCCTTCAGCAAATTGAACAATTCTGGATTTTCGACCGATTCCGTGACATTATTCTTCAGCTTACTATTGATGGACTTGTCGTGCTCCTTCTTCGGCTTGTTTTTCTGGAGCAATGCCATCGCCCTGGCTTTCAGATATTGCTGGACACTGAAACCATTCTTCATTGATTCGAGGCAATAGCGCTTTTGCAAAACCAGCTGTCGTATTTTTGCCAATGACTCTTCTGCACTCTTTTCGACTTCGGAATTGTCTGTCGAGACAGCTACTTCAGAAAGAGACTCTGCCAGCTCGTCAAGTTTAGTGACGAAATAGATGCACCCCTTGCCTATCCGCTCCTGCAAGAATTGGTTGGTTTCACATAGTCCGTTACTGATTATCTGGGCCACCTGTGTTCCGAAATTGATGGCCACTGACATTATTTCAGTGCTCAATTTTTGCTCGATGGTTTCCATCGTCTTTTCCGGATTTCCTAGCAGCGCCCCACTGTTCTTCTTGAAAATATGCCTACAATGCTGGACTTCAGACAAAATGTCACGGCAATCGAAAAGGTCGTTTATCAAATCCCTTTCATAAACTAATTTAGACTCAGCAAGTACAGCGTCGTCGACAACCGATTGCTCGACAGCGTCGTTGAATCGGCTTACCTGTTCGTCATTGATGAGGCAGCCATCACCCAATCTGGACGTCAAAACGATTCCTTCAAAGGTTCGGCAGCGGCTCAAAGCCACATAAACCTGTCCGTGTGAAAATGCCTGCGCCGCATCAATTATCACCTTGTCGAATGTCAAGCCTTGGCTTTTATGTATTGTAATGGCCCAAGCCAACTTCAACGGATACTGCTTGAATGTTCCTTCAACAGTCTCAACAATTTCCTTTGTCTGCGCGTCAATCTTATAGTTTGAATTTTGCCATTCGGCCTGTGTCACCGATATTGTCTGGTTGTCGTCGGCACAATAGACATAAACCACATCGTCCTCAATGTTGACAATGCGTCCAATTTTCCCGTTGAAATATTGTTTTTCAGGCGACACGTCGTTTTTGACAAACATGACTTGCGCACCTTCCTTCAGTTCCAACTCGAATTCAGTAGGATACATTTGTTCCGGAAAATTGCCATCGACCTGGGCCGAATATCTCACAAGTTTGGTTTTCAACATCTTGAGTTTGCCTTGATTGATTTCGTTTGCCTGATAATTGTGCGTTGTCAATGTTATGTAGCCATCATTGTCATCAGGCATGAAACCGGGCTGATACCGCTGGTTAAGCTCGGCGAATACCGATGTATCGGCCTGATTGCTGCGCACCTTGTTAAGTATATCTACAAAATGTCGGCTTGCCTGCCTGTAAACCTGCGTCAGCTCGATAGTAACGTAATCGGTTTTACAAAGAGCCTGGCTGCCAAAGAAGTACATTGTTGAATAATAGTTTTTCAGCAAATCCCACTCGACATCCTTTACGACAGGTGCCAACTGATGCAAATCGCCTATCAGCAACAACTGCACGCCTCCAAAAGGGCTTGGATTGTTGCGGTAACGTCGTAGCACATCATCGACCGCATCAAGCAAGTCGGCCCTGACCATTGATATCTCGTCTATGACCAACAGGTCAAGTGTACGTATAATGTCGATCTTTGTCTTGCTGAAATTGTATTTCGGCCTTCCGCTTTCGCTATGCACGAAACCTGGCATAAATGGGCCAAATGGAAGCTGGAAGAAAGAATGCAACGTTACACCGCCTGCGTTGATGGCAGCCACACCAGTTGGCGCCAAGACCACCATCCGCTTTGGGCATGACTGTTTCAGCCGAGTCAGGAAAGTGGTTTTCCCGGTTCCCGCCTTTCCTGTAAGGAAAACGTTTCTATTGGTAAACTGCAAGAAGTTATAGGCTAACTGCAATTGTGGGTTGTCAGCGTACTCCATCGGAATCAGCAATACTTATATTTTTCTTCAAATATGGGCAAAATGTCACAAAAATTGGTTTGAATGCCCCACATTGTTTCGGCCATAAACTTGTATAATTTAGGCCAGTTGTCCCGATTATGGAAATTGACGCCTGTCAACTCGCAATAGGCACGCATGACAGGTTTGCCGACATCAAGTACGTGGTCATCGGTCCAATGGAGCTCGGCCGGCAAATCTGATTCAAGAATTGGCCTGTACTTCAGCAAATCGACGAAAATCTCCAGCCTGCGGTTTTCGTCACGCGAGTTTGACTCGATGACTGAACGCACGCCATCACAATCCAAATCGAATTTGAGTTCAAGACCTTTAATGCCGGTCTTGTATAACATCCATTCAATGGGCTGGCCAATCTGCACCGAAAAGAACTGGCTATATTTTGAAAAGCCATTCCAGAAGTCAGTCATCAGTTGCTTGGCCTCGTCCTTGCTATACATTCCGTTTCTGGATAAATTCCCACGAAAGGTAATTTTCGTAACTCATACAAACTTGAGCGGCGAACTCATTGGCAGTCTTGAGCACTGGCAACCAATCGACCACGTCGCCATCAATTACGTTTTTCATTTGCGACAACTGCGACAATTGGTAAACCAAGCCTGCCGTAAATGTATCGCCTGCGCCAATTGTACTGATTGCCTGAATGTTGCATCCATTGATATGCGTATTTCCCTGCATTGAGAACTGCTCTGCACCAGCCTTGCCTTTTGTCATTATCAATGCTTTTGCACCCAATTGGCTCACCTTATGCCATATTTCCGTGGCATCGGTTGTCTTGTAGATATGGTCAAAATCCTCGTCAGAGCCTTTCACCAAATGAGCAAGTCTAATGCAATCTTCGATATAAGGCATCAGCTTGTCCAACTGTGATTTATATGATGTCCTAAAATTAGGGTCATAAACAAGGAACGCTCCATTATCTTTCGCCTTTTGTAAGAATGACCTAAGTGTGCCATGTGCCTGACTATTAAGCACGAAAAATGAACCGAATATTATTGCGTCGCCCTTGTGAATGTTAGGGAATTTCATCAGCGAATAGTCGTTCAGATCGTCTTTATAGAATGTGTAATGAGCCTTGTTCTGCTTGTCGAGATGAGCGAACGCCAGGTTTGTCCTGATTGCATCAGAAAGGTAAATGTAGTTGGCACCAACTTTGTTCTTAGCCAGAAAATCGAGAATAAGCCGTCCGTTCTGGTCAACCGACAGGTATGATATGTGGTTGACTGGCATTCCCAACCTGCCCAATGTTATTGCAGTATTGAGCATTGAACCGCCTGGTTTTGCCCGCATATTGTCAAAATCCTGAGTAATGATGTCCAAGACAATTTCGCCTAATGTGTAAATCATAATACTGACGTTTAGAATTTTCTTTCCCCAATAAAAACAATTCTCTAATACGTTTATGAGTCGCTTTCGGTTTAATGAAAATCGACAAGAAAAAAAAAGACGAAGGGCGCCTGAAAAAATGACGCCTCTCGTGTTTTATCAAGATAATTTCAAATCGGTGCAGATTGCAGCAACCTTGTCGTTCAACTTTCCTGAAACGGACTGATAGTCGGCAGCCGACTTCAGTTCCATCTTTGTGCCGATGTAGAACTTGATTTTCGGTTCCGTTCCTGACGGGCGGACTGAAACTATGGTTCCGTCGGCTGTGACAAACTGAAGCACATTCGACTTTGGCAATGTTATTGCTGTCTCCGCATTGGTATTCAAATCTTTTGAGACACTAATCTTATAGTCCTTGATGCAGACGACTGGCGAACCCGCAATCTGTTTTGGCGGATTGCTTCGAAAATCGGTCATCATCTGCTGGATTTCCTCGGCGCCTGACTTGCCTTTCTTTACGATGTTCACAAGTTTCTCCTTGTAGAATCCGTAACGCATATATATTTCGGCCAGCATGTCGAACATCGACTTGCCCTGGCTGAATGCCCAAGCGGCAGCTTCAGCAATCAGCGACGATGACATTACGGCATCCTTGTCGCGCACGAAATCGCCACAAAGGTAGCCGTAGCTTTCCTCGCCACCACCGATAAACTGCTTAACGCCCTCGTTGCGCTTGATGGCATCGGCAATGAACTTGAAGCCGGTAAGCACGTCGTAATATTCAACACCGAAATCCTTGGCCATTGCAGCCAGCAATTCGGTTGTGACTATGGTCTTCACGATGAATTCCTTGCCTTTGAGCTTGCCGTTTTCCTTCCACTTGTTCAATAAATAATATATAAGTATGGAACCGGTCTGATTTCCGTTGAGCAGCTCCCACTCGCCCTTGTTGTTCTTTGCTGCGATGCCTACACGGTCGGCATCAGGGTCGGTTGCGATGACAAGTTCTGCGCCAGTCTCCTTCGCTTTTTCAATTGCCATTGCCAAAGCCGCAGGCTCTTCAGGATTTGGAGACTTAACTGTCGGGAAGTTGCCGTCGCTGACATCCTGTGCGTCAACGTGAATGATGTTGCGGAATCCGTAGTTCTTCAAACTTGCAGGCACCAAGCGGACACCTGTTCCGTGAATCGGGGTATAGACAATCTTCATATCGGCATTTTTGGCAATAATGTCAGGCGACAATGTCAGTGCCTTGATGCGTTCAAGGTAAACTTTGTCGACATCTTCACCTATAATAGTAATGCCATCGTTACCGCCACCCCATTTAACGTCGTCAACTGAAGTAATCTTCTGCACTTCATTGATAATATTTGTATCGTGTGGAGCGATGATTTGTCCGCCATCTTCCCAATAGACCTTGTATCCGTTGTATTCCTTTGGATTGTGCGACGCTGTCACTACGACACCGCTTTGGCACCCCAAATGACGGATTGCAAACGAGAGTTCTGGTGTCGGGCGAAGCGAGTCGAACAGATACACCTTTATGCCGTTTGCGACAAAGATGCGTGCCGCAGCCTCGCAAAATGTACGGCCGTTGTTGCGGCTATCGTGTGCCATTGCCACTTTTATCTCCTTGCCAGCGAATTGCTTGAGCAAGTAGTTGCAAAGGCCTTGTGTAGCCATTCCGACTGTATATATGTTCATACGGTTTGTGCCTGCGCCCATAATGCCACGCAAACCGCCCGTACCGAATTCCAAATCACGATAGAATGATTCAACTAATTCATTCTCATCGTTTTCCATCATATATTTAACTTGTTGCTTGGTTTCTGCGTCAATTGATGCGGTATCAAGCCAAACTTGTGCACGTTGCTTAACTGTTTGTAAAAGATCTGGTTGCATAATATTAGTATTTATTGTTTCGAATTAAGTTTATTCAACATAGCGTCAAGGCTGTCGGTCCAATAAGGGATATCAATGCCGAATGTCTTCTTTATTTTTGATTTGTCGAGTACGGAATATGCAGGACGCTGTGCAGGTGTAGGATAATCGCTAGTGCGGATTGGATTCACCTTGCATTTGATGCCCTCGTGGTTGTAGATGTGCTTGGTGAAATCGTACCAGCTGCACACTCCATCGTTGGTGAAGTGGAATATCTCACGATAAGGTTTCTCCATCTTCTGCAATTGTGGAATTATCTTAAGTATGGTGTCGGCCAAATCGCGGGCATAGGTAGGTGTCCCGACCTGATCGAACACAATGTTCATCTCGTCGCGTTCGTTGCCATATTTGATCATCGACTTGACATAGTTTTTGCCGTATGTGGAATAAAGCCAGGCTGTACGTATGACAATCGCATTTATGTCGGAATAGATTATCAGTCGCTCGGCCTCAAGTTTTGTCTTGCCGTAGGTTGAACTCGGAATTGGCACATCTTCCTCAACATAAGGCACATTCTTCTCGCCATCGAACACATAGTCGGTGGAAATCTGCACAAAGAAGAAGCCGTATTTCTCTGCCATTTCCACCAGCAAGTCGACGGCCGTAGTATTCAACTTGAATGCCATGTCCTGATTTGACTCGGCAGCGTCAACGGCTGTGTAAGCGGCACAATTTATAACGAAATCGTATTTTTCCTTTGAAAAGAAATCATTCAATCCCTTGATGTCGGTAATGTCAAGTTCGGCCACATCGGTGAATGTGAAACTGTAGTTGGCATACTCTGCCGACAATTCACGCAACTCGCTACCCAACTGACCGTTAGAACCAGTTACCAAGATTTTAGTTTTTTCCATAACTATTGTTTCAACAAAAATATCAAAGTGGTGCTAAGGTACACAAATATTAATATAAGGTGAACCTGTGTTGAAATTTTATAGTTGCAGATGAACTAATCGGGGCATTGCCGATGACGGCACAAAAGGCAAACACAATAAATGAACGGACTGAATCATTATGCTCATTCTTACATTCACAAATGTAGCCGTAGGAAACAAATGTCATAAACAGCGTAACATTCCAACAAAGAAATCGTCTATTAGGCATAATTTCACCAATCATGAAAACACTCAATAAATCAATATTTTGCATACTTGTTTTTGGGATCGGGATCACAAGCCTTTTTGCCCAGCCAAGTGCCACAAACAGCCAAACTGACTACAAAATCATTACAGGACGGCTTGAAAAAGGCTCACCAGAGCAAAAGTCCATATACGCCCAACTATTTGGCGCAGAAGATATTCAGCAAAAATTCGATTTCTATTTTCACTGGTACAATATTGCGCACGAATATGGACATTGCATTCTAGATTTTAACAACAAAGGCATTGGCGGTGTAATGGAGGAAATAATCGTCAATAAGTATGCAGTATGTTATTGGAGACAAGCAGGTTTCGATAAAGAGCTAATCGAATTGAGAGACATGCTGGAGAATGCGCTCACCGCGCTTCCAAATCCTGTTCCCGAAGGCAAGACATTCACCGAATGGTACACAGACATTTGGGGCTCACCTCAACTGATGACTGTTCCCATATATGGCTATTTTCAGTTTAAAAGCGTGCTCATAGCAATGGAAGATGCTGAAGACTTACAGCAATGGTTTGCCGAAACCGAAATCGAAGGCTTCTTCCGTCCCGACAGTTGTGTAACAGCAAAATACCCAATCGAGTCAAACTCCGCATCCAAATATCTGGACGATATGCAGAGATATCTGAAAAAATCTGGAGTAAAAACGCCATTTGCAGAAATAGAGTTAACCGACAACCCTATGACTCATTGTTCAAAAAGGCTGGAACAAAATCATTAATCATCGAAAAAATGTAGAATTTCACACACGAACCATCAATATAAAAATTCATACCTTTGCGTAATCTGAAAAACGACATAAAAAACATACAATACGATGAAACTTACTGTGATAGGTGCAGGCAACATGGGCGGAGCGCTCATTCATGGCTGGGCAAAAAGCGGCAAGGTGGACAGCATTGCCATCTCCGACAAGAACGAACAACTGCTTAACAGTTTCAAGGACAAATACCCGCAGATAAAGACAACAACCGACAACAAGGAAGCGGTGAAAGATGCCGACATTGTCGTGGTGGTAGTCAAGCCATGGCTTATGCCAACCGTGATTGGCGAGATAAAGCCTGTATTGGACCTTAAGAAGCAAATTGTTGTTTCTGACGCCGCAAACTTCACGACAGACAAACTTGCCGAGGCACTTGGCTCTGACGGCAACCTGTTTTACGTCATTCCAAACATTGCCGCCGAATTCGGTGCCAGCATGAGCTTCATTGCCAAAGGCAAGACTGCGTCAGACAGCGCGCTTGACCAGGTAAAAGGTCTTTACGACATTGTCGGCGACACGCTTGTGGTAGCCGAAAATCTTGTCGGCCCAGGAATGATGATGGCCAGTTGCGGCATAGCATACGTAATGCGCTACATCCGCGCCCAAATGGAAGGCGGTTGCGAAATGGGCTTCTATCCCAACCAGGCCAAACAGATTGCTCTACAGACAATGCAGGGAGCAGTATCGTTGCTCAAGGAAACAGGCTGGCATCCTGAAGAAGCCATCGACAAAGTGACCACACCTGGCGGTGTTACCATCAAAGGCCTTAACGAACTTGACCACGCCGGATTCAACAGTGCGGTAATCAGGTCGCTGAAGGCAGGATTGAAATAAACCACACAAAACGATAATGTGAAAGTGGCCATGCTGGTTGCGTAGCCACTTTTTTTTATTTATGAACGGCACAATGCAGACGTCACAGCCAAGAAAATATGGTTTCAGCAAATTATGAAATATCCTTGCGAAAAAACAAGAAGCCACTTGGTAAATAATAACACAATTATTATTGATTATCAATTGATTAAAAATCGCACAAAGCATCTATATTTTTTTGCATTTAAGTGAATAACCAAACCAAATATCGCATACTTTCGCTTCCCGTTTTTAAGCAATTATTCAAAAGGTATCTGATACCATATATATGAATACAAACCCTTTAGAGACCAAAGATTCCTCCGAAAGGAACAGCCTCACCGACAAATCTTCATCAATGAATGAAGATGGGAAAATAGAACCCGACGTCCCTCCGCTACCTTGCGACAGCCTACCGCCAATAAGCCAGCACAGTATTGACTTCCTGCACCGATTTTTCCCACGCACATCAGCAACGCAGTGGAACGACTGGAAATGGCAAATCCAAAACGCCTTCACCACAGTCGAATCATTATCAAGAGTCTTGGACTTGACTGATTCAGAAAAAATCGCAATAAGCAAACTGAAAGCCGAACACTGCCTGCCACTGCGCATAACGCCCTACTATCTTTCGCAATTCTACGACAAAGAGTCTGACAATCCATTGCGCCACACAATGATTCCTGTCCAAGATGAACTGACAATCACAGAATCAGAAAGTTCCGACCCGCTCAACGAAGAAGGCACAAGTCCTGTGACCGGCCTCGTACACCGCTATCCTGACAGAGTTTTGTTTACAGTCACGCAATTCTGCTCATCATATTGCCGATACTGCACGCGGGCGCATTTCGTGGGAAAACTTGGCGCTCTTACAAAAAAACAGTGGGATACGGCCATCGAATACATAAGGAAACACGAAGAAGTGCGTGACGTGCTCATCAGCGGTGGCGACCCGCTCACCCTGCCTGACGACAAAATCGAATATCTGCTATCGAAACTGAGAGCGATAAAACACATCGAGATTCTCAGAATAGGGACAAAAGTTCCTGTCGTACTGCCAATGAGGATAACTCCACAACTGACAGCCATTCTGCGCAAATATCACCCGTTGCTTATGAGCATTCATTTCACCCACACCGACGAAATCACGCCAGAGACGAGCCACGCCTGCAACGCTCTTGCCGATGTCGGCATCCCTTTAGGCAGTCAGACAGTTCTTCTAAAGGACATAAACGACGACCCGACGGTGATGAAAAGGCTGATGCAGAAACTTCTGACCATACGCGTAAGGCCGTACTACATATATCAGTGCGACCCTGTTCCTGGTTCAAGCCACTTCCGCACAAAAGTGGAGGAAGGCATCAACATAATTGAGAACCTGCGTGGATTCACCACAGGATATGCAGTGCCACAATTTGTGATTGACGCGCCTGGCGGTGGCGGAAAAATACCAATCCTGCCAGACTACGTCGTATCGGCAAGTGACGATAAATGGGTTCTGCGCAACTACAAGAAACTAAAATACGAATATCCTAACAGAGACTGACATTATGAAGATTGGCATAGCATACGACCTCCGCACCTGGTACCTTGAACAAGGTTTCGGGATGGAAGAAACCGCTGAATTCGACAAGGAAAGCACAATTGAAGGCATTGAAAAAGTAATTGCAAGCCTAGGCTTTGAAACCGAAAGAATAGGCAACATTTACCAAATTGTAGAAAGACTTGGCAAAGGCGAACGCTGGGACCTTGTCTTCAACATCACCGAATCGCTCTACGGCGATGGCCGAGAATCGGCAGTACCCGCCCTGCTCGACCAATACAAAATACCCTACACCTTCAGCGGGCCAGTCACATTGGGCATCGCGCTAAACAAATACTACTCAAGACTCATCGCAAAAGAGGCAGGCGTGAAAGTCGCTCCAGGCACCATTATATACAATGGCGACGAGATTGATGCGAAAACCCAAAGCCTTGTCTTTCCGCTATTTCTGAAACCAGTAGCCGAAGGCACCGGCAAGGGTATAACAGCCCAAAGCAAAGTCAGCAACACGAACGAACTGAAATCGATTTGTGGCGAGATGCTAAACAACTACCACCAGCCAGTCCTTATTGAGGAATATCTGCCAGGACGGGAATTCACCGTAGGCATTGTAGGCAACGGAGCATCGGCACACTGCGTCGGCGCAATGGAAATCATCTGCAAAGACAACTTGCCATACTGCAACGAGGTGAAAGAGAATTTCGAGCAATACGTTGAATACAGACTGATACCCGAGAATGACTTGGCAGAAAAATGCTACGCCACGGCAAAAAACGCCTGGATAGCCATAAACGGCGTTGACGCAGGCAGAATAGACCTGCGCATCGACCGCAACGGCGAAGTATGCTTCATTGAAGCAAACCCGTTGGCAGGGCTAAATCCTGTAATATCCGACCTGCCAATATTGTGCAGGCTGAACGGCATCACATACGAACAACTCATCAAGGAAATCATCGACTCGGCAATCAAAAGAATAAAAAAATAACACCAACTTGTCATTGAACCAGTTGCATCGCAAAGCACGGAACTGGCCAACATACTACACATGCGCCGACAGCAATCCGAAATCATGCACACAGGCTTATGTCTTTGAATCAAAAAAATCGACTTGTTTTTTTCATACAAAAGCGCTTATTTTGCGTGATTTTTATAAATAAAGTCTAACTCATTAATTTATTTTAATTTAAATGGAAAAAGAAAATCAAAAATCTCAAGAAATTGAGAAAGAGGAAGCATTCGAATTTGATGCTCCTAAACAACAAAAAGTGGTAAGCCCAGAAGAATTCGACTGGGAAGCTTACGAAAACGACTCGGTTGTATCGAGTTCAGAACGTGGCAAACTTGAAGAAATGTACAGCAACACACTTTCTTCAATCAACGAGAACGAAGTAGTTGACGGCACAATCGTGTCAATGAACAAGCGTGAAGCATTGGTCAACATCGGCTACAAATCAGAAGGCGTTATCAGCATGAGCGAATTCCGCTACAATCCTGACCTTAAGATTGGCGACAAAGTTGAAGTTTATGTTGAAAGCCAGGAAGACCGCAACGGTCAACTTACATTGTCACACAAGAAGGCACGCGCATTGCGTTCTTGGGACCGTGTTAATCAAGCTCTTGAACAAGACGAAATCATTAAGGGTTACATCAAGTGCCGTACTAAGGGCGGTATGATTGTTGACGTATTTGGAATCGAAGCATTCTTGCCAGGTTCACAAATCGACGTCAAGCCAATCCGCGACTATGATATATTTGTTGGCAAGACAATGGAATTCAAAGTTGTCAAGATCAACAACGAATTCAAGAATGTTGTTGTTTCTCACAAGGCTCTTATCGAAGCCGAGCTTGAGCAACAAAAGAAAGACATCATCTCTAAACTTGAAAAAGGCCAGGTTCTTGAAGGAACAGTCAAGAATATCACATCATACGGTGTGTTCATCGATCTTGGCGGTGTTGACGGTCTTATCCACATCACCGACCTTTCTTGGGGTCGCATCCAACATCCAGAGGAAATCGTACAACTTGACCAAAAGATCAACGTTGTCATCCTTGACTTCGACGACGACAAGAAGCGCATCGCTCTTGGCTTGAAGCAACTTACTCCACACCCATGGGATGCACTTGACGCAAACTTGAAAGTTGGCGACAAGGTTAAGGGTAAAGTTGTCGTTATGGCTGACTACGGTGCATTTGTTGAAATCGCTCCAGGCGTTGAAGGCCTTATCCACGTTTCAGAAATGTCATGGTCACAACACCTACGCAGCGCTAACGAATTCCTTAACGTTGGTGACGAAGTAGAGGCTGTCATCCTGACACTTGACCGCGAAGAGCGCAAGATGTCGTTGGGCATGAAGCAGCTTAAGGCTGACCCATGGGAAAAGATTGCCGACCAATATGCAGTTGGCACAAAGCACACTGCAAAAGTTCGCAACTTCACCACATTCGGCGTATTTGTCGAAATTGAGGAAGGTGTTGACGGTTTGATCCACATTTCTGACCTTTCATGGACAAAGAAAATCAAACACCCAGCAGAATTCACCACAATTGGTGCCGACATTGAAGTTGTAGTTTTGGAAATCGACAAGGAAAACCGTCGCTTGCGCTTAGGCCACAAGCAACTTGAAGAAAATCCTTGGGACGTATTCGAGACATTGTTCACAGTTGACTCAATCCACGAAGGAACAATCATCGAGCTGACTGAAAAGGGCGCTGTAGTAGCATTACCTTACGGTGTTGAAGGCTTCGCAACTCCAAAGCATCTTGTAAAGGAAGACGGAACTTCTGCCAAGCTTGACGAAAAACTCGAATTCAAGGTTATCGAATTCAACAAGGAAGGCAAGAAAATCATCGTTAGCCACTCTCGCGTATTCGAAGACGTAAAACGTAGCGAAGAAAAGAGCAAGAAGGAAGCTGCCACAAAGACAACCAAAAAGGCTACAAAGAAAATAGCTGACAGCATCGAGAAGACAACCCTTGGTGACATTGCTGAACTTGCTGCCTTGAAGGACGAAATGGCTCAAGCTGAGAAGCCAAAAGCCACAAAAAAGGCTAAAAAAGACGACGCTGCTGAAGAAAAATAATTTTTTCGAATGATTTTATAGTAAGATGAATTGTTTTATTATATTTGATGTAACGAATAATTAATCTCATCTGATATGGAATTTAAGATCGAAAAGCTTGACAACTTCACGCAAATTGAAGTGTTGATAGACAAATTAGATACTCACATAGCACCATCGCTAAAATCTGAATTAGTCCTAATTGCAGGCAATGGCGAAAAGAACATCATTCTTGACCTAAGCAATTGCAGATACTGCGATTCATCGGGCTTGAGTGCAATATTGGTTGCTAACCGTTTGTGCAAAAATGCAAATGGTACATTCGTGCTATCTGGTTTGCAGACTGCCGTTGAGAGACTGATAACAATATCACAACTCGACACAGTGCTTAACATCACAAAGACCGTTGACGAGGCTATAGAAATCATTAACAAGGCATAAATGTCTTTATCACTGAAAATTTTGGGATGTAGTTCGGCAACGCCTACTCCCGACAGATATTCAACCGCTCAAGTGCTCAACGTGCTTGAGCGGTTCTTTTTAATAGACTGTGGCGAAGGCGCACAAATCAACATGCGCCGATTCAAAGTCAATATGCTGCGAATAAACCACATATTCATCAGTCACGTACACGGCGACCACTTTCTGGGTCTGCCCGGCGTGCTTTCAAGCATGAACATGCAAGGCCGCACCACCGACCTGCACATCTACAGCCACGAGAAGCTGCATCACCTGATTGACACATTCATCGACACATTCGATTCGCCTCTCGGCTACAACATCATCTACCACAAGCTAAGCTACGACAACGGGCTGACACTCATCTACGAAGACGACAAGCTGACGGTTCACTCGTTTCCGCTCCGACACCGTGTGCCAACCTGCGGATTCCTTTTCCGAGAAAAACCACACCTCCGCCACCTGAATGGCGAAATAGCAAAAGAACTTGACATTCCGCTCTACAAACGCATCAACATAAAGCAAGGCGAAGACTACGTGGATGCCAATGGCAAAGTTTACCCGAACGAGATGCTGACAACACAACCCGACCACTCTTGCTCCTACGCATTTATGTCGGACACCGTAAAACTGACTCGCGCCATCCCGCTGATTGAGAATGTAGACTTGCTATACCACGAAGCGACTTATGCCGAAGACAACATAAAACGCGCCCGCGACAATCACCACTCAACAGCCAAGCAAGCCGCCGAGATAGCCAAGGAGGCAAATGTCGGAAAACTTGTAATTGGGCACTACTCAAACCGATACAAAGACCTGACACCACTAATCACCGAAGCCCGCGCCGTTTTTCCTGAAACATACGCGGCCAAAGACGGAGCGTTATTCGAAGTAAACTGATAAATTGTTGGTAAAAAGCGGACTGTATAGCAAGAAAATCGCCAAGGCCCAACATCATTTTTCTATCTTTGCACGCGCATTAAAACAGTTAGAGATATGCAAGAAAAGATTATCGTTCTTGATTTTGGCGGGCAATATGCCCATCTTATTGCCAATCGTGTTCGCCGATTGGGAGTTTTCACAGAGATTCACTCGCCTGCAGCACCAGTAGAAGAACTGGCTGGCGCAAGCGG
>JAZUEN010000063.1:0-14627 GCA_045640185.1 Bacteroidales bacterium | reverse complement strand
GAAACAACACAAAACGTACTCAAAACACCTATTAGACTATTTATTTTCATAATTAATTAATTTAAATTAAAGTTTTTAAAACCATAAATACTCTTCTCATTGTTTAATAACATTATACTTCACAAATATAATAATATTTTTTGGCATTATAGCACCTATGCTATAGTTAGTTTTGTATGAGAACTATTTTTCGTTTCGTGAAAACGAGTACAGAAAATAGAATTCTCATCTTCGATGAAGACAGTCTTATGGCTTTTGCGAAGCATTTGAAAGAACTTCGCAAAGAAATTGGAATTACTCAAACGCAACTTGCGTTTGAGTCTGGATTGTCTTTAAGTCAAATCGCGAGAATTGAAACGGCGAGAATCAATCCTACTTTAAGTACAGTTTTCGCCATAACAAGAGCACTTGACATTCCTCCTCGCAAAATGTTTGATTTTGAATTACCTCAAAAAGAAGAGTCAAACAATAAGAAAGATAAAACAATTTGAAATTAGCATTTCAAGTTGTGCAAAACAAATACCAAAAAACTTTACACAAAAGTATAAAAACGACAAGGGATGCAAGACAACTACAAAGTCGAATATATTGTAACTTTTGAGAGCAAATTCAACACGTCAATCTGTACGGCGGACCAACTGTCCGTCGATGAAATCGAAGCGCTTCTTCTTCACCCATTTCTTTGCAATGCGCTGATACTCTTCGGTGCGAAATTCAGCCCAAGCACGTTCCAACCCAAGTTCGTAAACCACATTCTTGAACGATGCGAACTCTTGTTGCTGAATGATTGAGAACTCCAAGTGACCGCGGATATTCTTGTTGGGTTGCATTTCGGCAAAATCCTGCATCACCTGGCGCTTAATGTTGTCCGAAGGATTGTCAATGCGCTCCAAATGGTGGTTGCGCACAATGTCAACCATATCCTTCTCCCACTTGACTTCCGACTTTGCATCATCGTCGAGTTCGAAAATGTAATCTTCAATCATCACAACATCCTGCGTGGTATAGTCGATATACCAACCTGCATTGAACTCGTCAAGATAATGCTCCATCGCATTGCCGACAGCCACTATCAGCCCATCTTTATCTTCAATCATTCTTAAAGTTTTATCAATTTGTCTTTCAAATATTTACCCGTATAAGACTGTTCACATCCGACTAAATCCTCTGGTGTTCCTTCAAAAACGATGTTACCGCCTTGCTGACCACCTTCAGGCCCAAGGTCGATAACCCAATCGGCACATTTTATGACTTCAAGGTTATGCTCGATAATCAAAACCGTGTGTCCCTTGTCAACAAGGGCATTGAAGGACTTCATCAGTTTGCTGATATCGTGAAAATGCAGGCCTGTAGTAGGTTCGTCAAAAATGAACATTGTAGGCGTGCCCGACTCCTCGGAGCCAAGGAACGACGCCAATTTGACGCGCTGGCTCTCGCCACCGCTCAAGGTGCTCGACGACTGCCCCAACTTGATGTAGCCGAGTCCTACATCGACCAACGGCTTCAGGCGTTCCACAATTCGACGGCAGGTAGAATCGGCATCTTGACCAAAGAACTCCACTGCTTCATTGACAGTCATATTCAAGACATCGTTGATATTCTTGTCGCGATAGCGGACATCGAGCACCACTTGCTTGAACCGCTGGCCGTGGCAACTCTCGCAAACCAACTCCACATCGGCCATAAACTGCATCTCTATCTTAATCTTGCCCTCGCCCTGACATTCCTCGCAACGGCCTCCATCGACATTGAACGAGAAGAACGACGGCGACATTCCCATAATCTTTGCCCCCTGCTGGTCGGCATAGAGTTTGCGAATCTCGTCGTAAGCCTTGATATATGATGCTGGATTTGAACGAGTTGACTTGCCTATAGGATTCTGATCGACATACTCGACACGGCTGATGCGCTTAAGGTCGCCATACAATTTGCGGAAATTGCCCGTACGCTGTTCGGCCTGTCCGCCATAGTATTTCAGAAGAGCGTTGTAGAGTATCTTGTTGACAAGTGTCGATTTTCCGCTTCCCGAGACGCCTGTGACAACCGTTATGGTTCCGAGCGGGAACTTGACGTCAACGTTTTTCAGGTTGTTTTCGCAAGCGCCTTCAATTCCGATGAAATCGCGCCATTTGCGACGGAATTCGGGAACTGGAATGCTTAACTTGCCTGTAAGATATTGCGCAGTAAGGCTTTTCTCATCTTTTTCGAGTTGTTGGTGATCGCCGTGGAACACCACTTCGCCACCCAAACGTCCTGCCAATGGGCCTATGTCGATGATTTCGTCGGCCGAACGGATAATATCCTCATCGTGCTCTACGACAACGACCGTGTTGCCTATACGCTGGAGATTGCGCAAAACCTTGATAAGCAATTCGGTATCTTTAGAATGAAGCCCGATTGAAGGTTCATCAAGAATGTAAAGCGAACCGACAAGACTGCTTCCTAACGATGTTGCAAGGTTGATTCGCTGGCTCTCGCCACCGCTCAACGTTGACGACAGACGGCTCAACGTAAGATATCCTAATCCCACATCTTTCAGGAAACCGATGCGGTTCCTTATCTCGACAAGCAATCGGCCTGCAACTTTTTCATCGTGTGCATCAAACTTGAACGAGCCGAACACTTTATTCAGTTCATTGACAGGCATATTCACCAAATCGACAATGGAATAGCCATTCACCTTGACATACTCGGCTTCCGCCTTGAGCCTTGAGCCGTGGCAAACGGGACATTCCGTGCGTCCGCGATAGCGCGACATCAGCACTCGGTACTGTATTTTGTAGGAATTCTGCTCCACGAACTTGAAGAAGTCGTTGATTCCGTGAAAATACTTGTTCCCCGTCCAAAGCAAATCATATTGTTCCTTTGTCAATTCATTGACAGGCTTGTAGATAGGGAAATTGAACTTATCAGCACTATAAATCAAATCATCGTTCCATTTCGACATTGAATCGCCACGCCAACAGACTATAGCGCCGTCGTAAACCGAAAGGCTCTTGTTTGGGATAACCAAGTCGGGGTCGATGCCTATGGTGTTTCCGAATCCGCCACACTCGGGACAAGCGCCCAATGGCGTGTTAAAACTGAACAAGTGCTCAGTCGGCTCGATGAATGTGATTCCGTCAGCCTCAAACCTGTTCGAGAAATCGGCTGTAATTGTCTTGTCGCTCTTAAGCACTTTCACCTGGCACGAACCCAATCCTTCGAAAAAGGCGGTTTGCACGGAATCGGCAATTCGGCTCAAGTTGTCCTGCTCGGAATTGACCACAATACGGTCAACCACAATGTTTATGGCATCAGAATCAACTATCTGATAATCATCAATATTAACAATTTCTCCATTAACCTCGATACGGCTGAATCCTTGTTGCTTGAGCACTGTCAATGCCTTGTCAACAGTTCGCCCATTGGTCAAATTCAGATGTGCAAGTATGAGCGCCTTTGTGTGTTCGGGAAATGTAAGAAGGTAATCCACAACATCTTGCACGGAATGTTTCTTGACAAGTTGCCCTGAAACAGGCGAATATGTCTTGCCGATTCGAGCGAACAGAAGTTTGAGGTAGTCGTAAATTTCGGTTGAAGTGCCGACCGTGGAACGCGGATTTCGGCTACAAACCTTCTGCTCGATGGCAATGGCAGGCGGAATTCCTTTGATGTAGTCGGTTTCGGGCTTGTTTATCCTGCCCAAGAACTGACGAGCATAAGCCGACAAACTCTCGACATAACGGCGCTGGCCTTCGGCGTAAAGGGTGTCGAATGCCAATGACGACTTGCCACTACCTGACAATCCTGTAATGACAATCAGTTTGTTACGTTCAATCTTAAGGTCGATATTCTTAAGATTGTTCACCCTGGCCCCTTTTATTTCGATATACTGACTGCCCATCTGCTTAATATTAATGGTGATTTATGTAAATGCACCTTAAATTCAACCTCAAATTATTATTTCTCAAGCATTTGAAAATAACCGACAAGCGACAACCACATTGTCGGGAAAATTCGTGCAAAGATAATTCAAGGCAATGAAAAATGGCATCGATGCAAGTTTATTTGATTTGGTTGCCATTCATCAATTTGCAAACGAATGAAAATCAAATCTATTTATCTGATTTTCAAAGAGTAACTTATTATCCATCCTAATTCAGAATAATAACAAGGATACAAATCAGTCCTTCGCCTCAACTTTTTGCCCTGCCATTGCCGACAGCATAAGCGAAACGACAAAGAAAAGGCTTCCGCTGTAACGGTTGAACATCGATTCCAAAAGCATATTCAATGCCAATATCATCAGGCAACAAAACAAAAGATAATTGCGTGATTTCCACGACAAATAAAGCGCGAAGGCCATAATGGATATCAGAATGGCGAACCCTAATATTCCTAATGTGCCTATTGTCTCAATGTACTGATTATGCTGGTCGTAACATTTTTCGTAGGCTTCGGTCAGGCCGTCGGACTGATAACGGGAGCGCAACAACGACTTATAATCGCCTATTCCACAGCCTGTCATCCAATTGTTCCGAACAATCTTGAGACCTGTCTCCCACATCTGGAACCTAATATTGACATCTTCAACTTTTTCTGGATGCTTTATGACGTAACCGTTTTCCATCTGAATATCCTCCTCGGTGATGTAGCTCGTCACTTTTTGCGACAGGTTCAGCACGCGGTAGTTGCACGTCTGGAAAACCCAAAACAGGCACGTAACGCCAATGAAAAGCAATATACTATGAATCAGTTTCTTAAATCTAAAATAGAATACAAATACCGAAAAATACAGCACTGCAAACAATGCATATACGTTGGTGCGTGACGACAGAAGGAAAATCATCAGCAGGCACAAGCATATCGACAAGCATATCAGCCACTTGCGTTTCACATTCTCGCCATACATCAATATCCAAATCAACACTGCAACAACAAACACCGACATCATCGCGAATATGTTTGTATATTGAAATACAGATAGATATGTATAAACAAACTGATTACGGTAACTTATGTACGGATTGAAAACCAAATGTCCGTTTACTAAATAAAACGAACGGACAACTGCCAATATCAAGCAAACAACTGAAGCAAACAGCACTCCTGACGAGACAGTATTCAACAGTTTAATTTTGTTGTTTGTCAAATATTTATCAAAGAAGAAAAACAATATCGGGAAAACAGCGAATGGAATGTACGTATGAAGATTTTTCAAGCCTGACGACAAGTCTGAACTGAATATCAAGCTGATAGCCGAAATTATAAAAAGAGCCAAGATTAAACTCGACAAAATGGCGACTGGGTTGTGAAAATCGATTTTCAATGCTTGCTTTTCTCGGAATGCCACAACAAATCCTGCCATAAGCAATAATGTGACAGCCACTTCGCTCCAAACTGGATAAAAAGGCATTATGAACAAAGCCAAAACTGCAATAATGCCTAATATGGATTTTCTACTATTCATCTTTTTCCAAATGTAAACAATCCAATAAGCGAACCGCACCCGTATGACAAGTGCAAAACCAAGAATGCGGTAAACAAATATTTAAATTTCAAATTGTCATACTGCATAATGCCCTTCAGGCACACAAATGACATAAGCATGAAATAAAGAATTAACGAAGTTGCCGTTACAAGCCCGAACCTCAAATCAACTGGCATTAGTGCCAATGGACAAATTATCGACAGCAAGAACAACATCGGTACAAAATGCCTGACAGACAACGATGTAAGTCGGCCTGTCAATTTTACCGTGAGTATGTTCCACAAACCGTTGGAATAGTTGTTGTGCGACATTGCGGAAAAACTGTCGCGGGCAAAATATGTAAACAAAGCCTGCGGAATCAGATAGATACGGCCTCCGCCGTTGACAATGCGCTTGTTGAACTCTATATCCTGGTTGCGGACCAAACGCTCGTCGAACAGCCCGTATTTCTCGAACACGCTTCGGCGATAGCACCCGAACGGCACGGTATCGACAAGCATCACATTTGGCACTCCTGTGCGGAAATCGGAATTGCCGACACCAAACCGACTGCTCAAAACAGCCTTTATGGCCAACGACTTGGAATTATGTTCTTTGACATCGGTCTGACAAACACAGCCAACGTTATCGGCATCAAGTTCATATAATTTTGCAACAAGTGTCGACATATAAACAGGTTCAAAGGCAGAATGCGCGTCGAGTCTCATAACCACATCGCCTGCCGACTGCCGTATGCCGATGTTCATTGCTTTTGGAACAATGAATTCTGGATTGTCGAGCATTCGCATAAAACCGTACTTCTCACAATACTGTGAAAGCACTTCCCGCGTCCCGTCGGTGCTCATTCCATCAACGAACAAGACTTCCATTTCATCTTTAGGGAAATCCTGATTCAGGATAGATTCAATGCAACCGTCAATGTATTTCAACTCGTTGCGACAAGGCACTATTACAGACAATCGTATCATTTCATCTTATGGTTTCAAGCCACTGCCGAACCTTTTTATTCCAACCAAACTGCTCAAAGTCAACATTCTGCACATTCGACAGCAACTGCTTCCTGTTTCTCAGTGCAAGTCCTATTTTGTCAGCAACATCAGCCACATTTTTAGGATTGACGGAATAGCCGACTTCGTCTGGCACCAATCCGTCAAAGCCCTGATTCTGTGTATAAACCACTGGCAAACCTTGCGAAAGAGCCTCCAAATATACCAAACCAAATGTTTCGGAAATCGAAATCATCGCAAAAACTGAATTTTGGCGACATATCTGAATCAGTTTCTGCTTGTCGTAAATTGGGCCGTGATACTTTATCCAATCCTGATTGGCATTAACCTGCGCCAAGACCTGCTGTTCACACGCACCGCCACCGCCGACCAAATTCAATGTCAAATCGGGATATGTCTGGCGCAATTTTCGGCAGGCGTCTATCAATGAAAGCACATTCTTGTTCTTGTCGAAAACGCCAATATACAAGACAGAATCGGGCACTCTCGACTCGTCGCCAAAATACCTGTTTTCAATCCAAACAGAATCAATACCGTTGGCAATGGTTATCGACTTGTCCTTCAATTCTTGCGATATTCTTCTGAATGCCAACGAATTGAGTGTCATTTCATATTGAATAGGCGACACAAACACCACTTTTCGCGCATTGGCGACTATCTCACGGCCAACGGCATACAAGTGTGGCATCTTTTTCATATACAGATTGACATCGGTACCACGGACAACCACTACGTATGGGATTCCGTACTTCTTCCACAACTTCAGCGCGACAGCCCCGTCGGCAAACAACGTGCTCGCTATGGTCAAGTCGAAGTCGCTGGCATCGACTTTTTTGGTCAACTGACCTAATTTGCACGAGACCTTATATGGAAATATCGTCTTGTACATCAACATATTGCCATTGAACATTGATGACACGGTGCGGTATTTCACATCGGAATATGTAGTTCTGATGTCGCGCAATCCGTAATTAGGGCGTTCAAACGAGAATAATGTCATATCTATCTGACTGTCAGCACAAGCAATTGACTGGCAAAGGTTATGGTGAACCCTTGAGCCAATGTAATCTTCTGTCAGATACAACACTTTCATTTTCAAATTGTTATTGATTTCTCGTATTCACGGACAACTTTAACTGTCATAAAAGCGACTATTGCGTAACTGAACAATTCCACCGCAAGGTAATAACGCAAGAAGCCGTAAATATCGGCGACTGGCACGAATATCAAACTGAATATCAATAAGAAATATATAATCTGCCATACCGACAGCCTTCCTATTTTTTCAAACGCGGTAAACACCATATTGAATGGCGAAACGACAAACTTGAACGAGAACGCCCACACAAGAATGCGAACGTAATAGCCTGATTCACGCCACGTTTCACCAAAGATGAGCGCCAAAAGCGTTGGAGCCAAAAGGTACGCCACCACGGCGAACACCACAGCCAAGACAGCCAACAGCATCGCAATTCGGCAAAAATCGTGACGAATGGACTGTTGCTTGTTGCGCAGTTCGGTGAAACGTTGCACCAAGACCTGCCCCATCGACGTGGTGACAAGCGACAAAGGCATTATCAATAGCATTCGCGCCAAATCGAACAGGCCTGTCACATCTTCGTCAAAAAGCCTGTTGATGAATATTGTAGGCAACAAAAGGCTCAATGCATTGAGAAATGCAGGGAAACTGTTTTTCAACGGGAAACTCTTGTACTCTCTGGCCACACATTTCACAACGGGCAACGACACTTTCAACTTGCCGACGAACTTGTGCACTTTAAGCCCTGCCACCAATGCGTTTACCGACTGCCCTGCAATGTCGCCCCAAACCAAGCCCGTCTGGTTGCCCATCAATCCCAAAGATGTCTGCGTGACACCTTCGGCAATGCGCCGTTCGACCTTGTTGGATGCCGACAACTTGAACTGCTTCAATCTAATCAAGTAGTAATTAAGTGCTTGATATATCGACAGACAAAACAACGACACTGGGACAAACGTCAACCAATGCGAATATTTTTCGGGAAAGTTAATCAGTTGCATAAATGGTTGCTTGAACAGCCAAAGCGCAATCGCAGTGACGATGCTCACAACTATGCCAATAGCAAACGACAAGTAAAGCAAATTGTAGGCCTTGTTGTCGTCGGAAGGAAGGATAATTGTCTGCTCGTAACGCAACGACGCAATGACTGCAATGATGCCTATAACACTCATATAGACTGCAAAAGCGCCGAAATCGGCAGGCGAGAACACTCGTCGCAGAACCAACTGAAACAAAATGATAAGCACTTGTGCCAATGCAGTACCTGTAACCAAATAACTCAAGTTTCTTACTATGGCGTCGCTAAATATTTTTTTCAGAATGCTCATTAAAACTGTAATTCAAAAAAAATGTCATTCACTCAAACCCGTCAATATCCTTGCCGAATGCCGTACAAAGCAGAATCTTAATGTCGAGGCAGAACGACTGACGTTGCTGATACATCAGATTAAGCCTTACCTTGTCTGGCCAAATGACATTGTCGTTATATTCCTTCGGATTCGGCTGTCGCGACAGCAAATCCTCTTCGTCTCGGTACTTCAGCGTTGCAACACCTGTCAAACCTGGCTTCATTTCCAACATTTTGCGGTCGTCACCTTCCAACTTGTCGGCATATCCTGGCACGTCTGGTCTCGGACCTACAAAACTCATATCGCCCTTCAGAATATTGAACAATTCAGGCAACTCATCGAGTTTTGTGCGCCTGAGCAATCTCCCGACAGAAGTCACTCTCTCCTTTTCGCACGTGGCCACCGAACTTGTCTCGCTCCCGCGCATCGACCTGAACTTTATCATACTGAAAGGCTTGCCATATTGGCCGATACGCTCCTGGCGAAAGAATATCGGCCACCCATTGCCGACAAGCACAATGACTGCCAACGCCAACAAAATCGGCGACAACAGCACCAATGCCGTCAAAGACACCAAACGGTCGAAAATCCATTTCACCATAATGACACTTAAAAAATACGAAACGCAAAACTAAAATTTATATCGTTATTAAGCAATTCATAAACCCGCGTTTGCATATCTTTGCGAGCAAAATAACCAAAAGCGGAAGCGGAAGTGAAAAGGCTATTGAACATTCTCAAATACCTGCTGTTTCTCGGCATCGGAATCGCCGTATTTTATTACATATACAAAGAAGTTGAACTACAAACACTTAAAGAGCAGATTTCGAACATAAACTGGTGGTGGATTGCGCTTTCGCTGACGCTCTGCCTTATGAGCCACATTTGCCGTGCAATGCGCTGGCAAATGCTGATAAAGTCGGCTGGCCACAAGGCCAACACTTTCCGCACGTTTTGCTCAGTTATGGCAATGTATTTCACAAATCTCATCATTCCACGTGGCGGTGAAGTTGTGCGCTGTACCGTACTGACACGGACTGACAACATTCCTTTTGCCGTGTTGCTGGGAACCGTGGTTATGGAGCGTATGGTCGACACCTTGCTTCTGGCAATAATTGCGGTGGTGCTGTTCTTCTTCCAACTCGATTTCCTGAAAGGATTTTTCGCTGTTCCTGGACACGAAGGGATGCTGGACAAGGTCGAGTTCCTGTTCTCGCCGTGGTTTTGGATTATTGGCGCTGTTATCGGCATTGGCGCAATTGTCCTTTTCTGGAAAAACCGCCACCGTCTGGCAGGCATCAGGTTCCTGCAACCAATAATCGGCATCGTCAGAAAATTCTGGGACGGCATAAAGTCGATAGCGAAACTCGAACACCCCTGGATTTTCGTATCCGAATCGCTGTTCATCTACTTGGCCTACTTTATGATGTCGTACGTGACATTCTTCTGCTTTGCACCGACAAGCCACCTGACGCTTGGCACTGCGCTCACCACATTCATAATGGGCGGACTGGCGATGCTGGCCCCCGTGCAAGGTGGCATCGGGCCGTGGCACTTTATGGTTTACGAGACTCTGGCACTGTACGGCATAGCAATTGAAGACGGCAAGATATTCGCGCTAATCAGCCACTCCACCACCAACGGTTTCTGCCTGATCGTGGGCGCGATATGCCTCATCTACCTAACCATTGTCGGCAGGCAGAACAAGAATGTTCAAGTTAAAGTTTAGCCAATGCTGAACACCGAACACCTGCACTATGTGACACTGCGGTGGTCACTACCCATCAAGGTTGATGAATTGGCGACAAGCGACATTGACGCTCAATATGTTCTTTTCTACATATCGCAAAAGATTTCAGAAGATGCCGACGTTGCCGAAGTGCCTGTATATCTCGGCATTGCCACCTGTTCGCTTGCCGACACCATACAGAAACTGCCATCTGACATTTTCTTGACAGAAAACCTGAACATAAGAATCGGCACCATTTACGAGCCACGCGACCTGTCGGTTTTCACAAATGGCAAAGATGACATTGTGACGTTGCTTTTAGCCATTGAAGATGCCATTTTCAGCCAAATGGAACGCGACTTCCCTGAACTTGGGTGCAATCTTCTTGACGACGACTGCGACATCATAGATTTTGGCTTCAGCATAAAGAACGACGGCTACCGAAGCCTATTACCAAAGTACATTTTCAAGGAAGCCGACGACGACAAAAACGACATTTTCTGAAACTGGCAAAAAAAAAGCCCCAAAGACTTTAGTCCTTGAGGCCAAATATTTCAAAGTTTCAGTTTCAACAAATTACAGGCGGAGTTTGACACCCATATTCACAATTCCCTGATTGCCATAGCCAAACTCGGCAAACAAGCGTAAGGCTGGAATTCCCGCCTCAAACGAGATCGGCGAAATCTGCAAAGCAAAACGCTTGTCGCTATTTTTTTCGGAACCGCCGTCAACATAGTCATACTCCGATTTAAGGAAAGTATAGCCAATAGCGAACTTGGAATACATGCTGAAAACCTTCAAATCGAACCAACTCAACGACAATTGTGGCATAATGGTAATGTACTTGTTCTTGACCGAACCTACAGGCAAGTCAAGGTCACCGAACGAGAATCCAAAACTTGAAAAGACATCGTCAAGATCACCACCTGCAACCACATCACCTTCAGAAGTCTGGTAACTGCCAATCAGGCCAATGCCCAAAAAATTGATTGGGTGAAATACATAATGGAAACTATATGAACCCGAAAACTCCAAATCGTCAACCTCCAACAATTCTGCAGATACATTGATACCTATTGCGTCATCAAAATTAGTCTTTACGTCAGAAGCGAACTCTGCAACCTGGTTGTGCGTAATTAGTCCGTAACCGAATCCAAACTCATGATGCTTGCCTGCAAAGGCATTTTGCGAAGATGTCAAGGCCAACAACATAAGGCCACTTAATAAAATCTTTTTCATATTCTTCTTTTTAAATAATTGAATGAACAAAATTAAACGTCTATACAATATGTAACAACACGCAACTCATTTTTTTCGTGACGACAGTCAAAAATGCCCCAAAAACATACATCTGTCAATTCTCATTCATTAAATTCAGAATTTGTATTTAATGCCATAATTAACAAGGCCTTGCGTGCCGAAGCCAAACTCGGCAAAAGCCTTCAGGTTTGGCAACCCGCCCTCTATTGCCACAGGCGAGAACTGGAACCACAACTCACCATCATTGGCCTTGTCGTCGGCATCGTTATCCACTGCGGACGAATCGAAATAGTTGTACTTCGATTTCATAAATGTGTAACTCAATCCCACCTTGGAATACATTCCAACAAACTTAAAGTCGAACCACGAGAACGACAGTGTAGGCATAACCGACAGATAAGTATTTTTAACCGTTCCGCAGATTTCCCTTTGGCAAACAACATCGCCGTTTGACCGCTCGTAACTCAGAACCGCACCCACGCCCAATTTCCTGAGCGGGCGCAAGGTGTAATGCAAATTGAACGAGCCCGAAAAATCAAGGTTGTCAACCTCGACATAGCCCAAAGTAAAAACAGCAACCGCAACACTTGCCGCTACATCCGAAACAGCGTTGTGAGTAACCGAACCGTGGCTCAAGCCAAATTCCTGGCCATTTATGGCAGATACGTTTTGTGAAGAAAGCAAGGCCATCAAAATAAGGCCACTCAATATAATCTTTTTCATAATGATTGTTTTAATAATTACGGCATAAAATTAAAAATAATTATTGAAGCTAAAGCTCAATACATTGAAGGCTTCTGTTTATGTCATCAGCAAATGGGCATATCGGCAGTCAATATGGCATATCTCGCCATACATCAACAATATGCAATCAGAATCGTGACCGTAATCCGACCGAGGCTTTTCCTTGCGCCCCTATACCCAACTCTCCAAACAACTTGACATATTTAGGGCCAACCTCCATTCCCAATACCGAAATAATACTGAGTCGCACTTCACAGTCGGTTTCCTTTATATTTCCATCTAAATAATTTCTTGTAATGAATACAGGAGAAACACCTACTCCAGACTTATTATATATTCTCACATACTCCTGTTTCAGGAAATTGAGTTGTCCAATGGCAGTAAAACAATACGATTTATAGGTTTCATTCCTTTTATTTATCTCTCCATCGCCAGGATCTCTATCATACGAATAAACGCCAAATTCCTCGTATTTGAAATGAAGGCCAGCTTCAATCTTTGGTGTCAACGTTCGTAGATATTGGATGCATATCCTGCCATCAGAGTACAACAATTCATACCCAGTGCCTTTACTTTCACCAGCGCCAGATAATGGTTCCCACGTCAAAAACCATCGGTACGGCGTTTTGTTGTCGCCATATATGACAGATATCTGATTTTTTGTCTCGGCAGATTCATTCTGCGCAACAACATAATAAACGCACGCAAATGACAAAATCACAATAGCAAGTATTCTTTTCATAAATATGTCAGGTATAATCATTAACAATATTGCCTCACATACTATAAAACAAACTAAACGGGCTTCACCCTACGCCAAAAATTGTTTTTTAGTAAATTTTCATCAACGCCTAACAACCACCATGTTTACAACAAGCCGAATTTGCGTCATTAACATGCATATCTGCGGACCCGACATAAATTGTGACTTACCCGCCATATTTATACGTTTTTTCACCAATCGCAGGCTCTGTCTTGATAACGCAATGCAAGCATGCCAAATAGTCCACTTGCATTATTTTGAACTATATTAAAAATAAGGTCATAAAATTTGACAAAGAATGATATATTTGCGACCGATAAAAAAGTTATTCTAATTTATTAAGATATGGTAAACTATAAAGATTTGGGCTTGGTAAACACACGTGATATGTTTGCCAAGGCAGTTAAGGGCGGATACGCTATTCCAGCCTTCAACTTCAACACAATGGAACAAATGCAAGCCATAGTAATGGCTGCTGTTGAAACAAAGTCACCAGTTATCATGCAAGTATCGAAAGGTGCACGCAACTATGCAAACGGCACAATCCTTCGCAACCTTGCAAAAGGTGCTGTAGAATATGCTAAGGAACTTGGCTGCGCCAATCCTCAAATTGTTCTTCACCTTGACCACGCCGACAGCTTCGAACTTTGCAAGGACTGCATCGACAATGGCTTCTCTTCAGTAATGATTGACGGCTCTGCTCTTCCATACGAAGAGAACATCGCTCTTACAAAGAAAGTTGTTGAGTACGCTCACAAATACGATGTTACCGTAGAGGCTGAACTTGGTGTTTTGGCAGGTGTTGAAGACGAAGTTGCTTCAGAAGTTTCTCACTATACAAAACCAGAAGAAGTTATCGACTTCTCAACTCGCACAGGCTGCGACTCATTGGCTATCTCAATAGGCACATCACATGGTGCTTACAAGTTCAAGCCAGAGCAATGCACCCGCGACCCAAAAACTGGCAAGTTGGTTCCACCTCCATTGGCATTCGATGTTCTTCATCAAATCGAGGAGAAACTTCCAGGATTCCCAATCGTTCTTCACGGTTCTTCTTCAGTTCCTCAAGACGAAGTTGACACAATCAACGCATTCGGTGGCAAATTGCCAGATGCAGTTGGTATTCCAGAAGAGCAATTGCGCGAAGCATCTAAGTCAGCTGTTTGCAAAATCAACATCGACTCTGACTCTCGCTTGGCTATGACTGCCGCTATCCGCAAATACTTGGCAGAAAACCCAAGCCACTTCGACCCACGTCAATAT
>JAZUEN010000062.1:0-2891 GCA_045640185.1 Bacteroidales bacterium | reverse complement strand
TTTTATTATTTCTTCTTTCGTTTGTGATTTTTTTGTAGAACTGTTTTTGTAGATTTTCTGACAAAGCAAAAAACAACAGGCTGGAACTATTCGATGTCCAGCCTGTGATTGCGGAGGGGGCCGCTTTAGCAACTATCTATTATATGAAGAAAAACCTTTGTCTTTTTTTTTCTTTCTGATGACGATGTAAAAGTAGTTCGTATATGTATATCAACAGGTTAACGATAGGTTAAAAAATGTTAACGGATGGTTAATGGGACTTCTATAAATTCCCCGTTTTTATATTTTTTTTAATACGGGTTATTCTTCAATCTTTTGTGTGCTTTTGAATTTTTGTCGTCATCTTGTTCGGTTTCACTTAGTTACAGTGCCCGCACTGCTTCTTCGTTCAACCAATCAATCTTCCTGACAAAATCTTCAAAAACACTGCTAGCAATAATGAAAATTCCATAAAGCAGAATGTTTACGCAAAAAATGCGCATTTGTGAAATTTGTTCATCAAGCCTGAATGTTTAGGCGCTTGCTTGATGAATGTCAGTTAGTAATTATGCGGAATTGATACCTGGATTTTTTTTGTAATATTGAAGCGGTATTCAATTAAAATTCAAACATAGATGAAAAAATCTTTTCAAATTCTTTTAGGTGCTGTAGTGGCCTTTGCTTCTTGCAGTAAGGACGACGATACATCATCGTTAAATGGCGATGAGAAAATGGTGGACGTGAAGATTGTTGATGGCTATGTTCAAAAAGGACCATTTATAAACGGAAGTTCAATAATGGTTTCGGAGTTGAATTCTGATATGTGCCAAACTGGAAAAATTTTCAAGTCGCAAATATTGGACAATAAGGGCACATTTGAAGTCCGCAATGTGGGCTTGATATCGCAGTTTGTAGAAATACAGGCAAATGGTTATTATTTTAACGAAGTAACCAACGAGAAATCCGAGTCACAATTGACGCTATATGCATTAGCAGATTTGAATGATAATTCAACATTGAATGTAAATGTGCTGACAACGTTGGAAAAGAATAGAGTGCTATACCTGATGAGTCGTGGCTCTGATTTTGTTAGTGCTAAATCGCAGGCGCAAAAGGAAATTCTGGCCATTTTTAATATCGACAATGCAACATTGCGTAATTCAGAAAAACTCGATTTGTCGAAAGATGGTGATGATAATGCAGTTTTGCTGGCTGTGTCCTCAATTCTTCAGGGCCGTATGTCAACTGCTGACTTGTCTGAACTCATAGCAAACATAAGCACCGATATTCGTGAAGACGGAACACTCGATAGCAAGAATTTAGGTTCCATATTGCTTTCTAATGCCATGACGTTGAAGTTGGACAACATTCGCAAAAATGTAGTTAACCGTTACGATGAGTTGGGAGTTAATGCAACCATTGGTGATTTTGAGCAATATGTGAGTGGTTTCTTGGCAAATACAAAATTTGAATTCAATACCAGGTTGGAATATCCTGAAACAGGTTCTTATGGGCCAAACCTATTGACAATAGGCGATACGGTTTGCGAACAAGGCTGGTATTCCGCAACTATTGAAATTCCGAAAAATGATATAGTCAGTGTGAGGGTAAGCTCTAATATCCCAAATTGGTATTACGAAATGTTTGAATCCAAGTTTGGTGAATGTACAGAATACAACTATTCTGACAACTCGCGCATTTTCACGTCTTCGGGACCTGGCACATTAGATTTGGCTTTGTCTCTTGAATGCTATCAAGAAGATACGGAACCGCTTGTAGTGACGATTGAGGTTTTTGAAAACAATATGGAAATTCCTGTGCTGGTAAAGCGTATCACATTTGTTGAAATACCAGGCCACAACCCTTGGATTGATTGATAGATGGAAAATAAAATAAAAAAATCCCCACGGCGATGCCGCGGGGATTTTTTATATCACCAGAGGTGTTGCGATTACTTGATAATCTGTTCAAGCTTTGATGTTGCTGCGTCAATGTCTTCCTGTGGGAGGTCGAAATTGCGCAAGTCGCCTTGAATGTATTGGTCGTAGGCAGTCATGTCAATCAGTCCGTGGCCAGAAAGGTTGAACAGGATGGTCTTTTGCTTGCCTTCTTCCTTGCATTTCTTTGCCTCGCGTATAGCGGATGCAATTGCGTGAGCCGATTCAGGTGCAGGAATGATGCCCTCGGCTTGTGCAAACAATGTTGCCGCCTCAAATGATTCGAGCTGCGGAATGTCGACACCGTACATATATCCGTCCTTTATCAGTTGGCTGACAATGGTGCCGGCACCGTGGAACCGCAGTCCGCCGGCGTGGATGTGTGCAGGAGCGAATGTGTGGCCCAGGGTGTACATAGGCAAAAGCGGTGTGTATCCAGCCTCGTCGCCGAAATCGTATTGGAACACGCCACGGGTCAGTTTCGGGCAAGCTGCAGGTTCGGCAGCGATGAACTCGGTCTTCTTGCCTTCAAGCATTGTGTGGCGCATGAATGGGAATGTTATTCCGCCGAAGTTTGAACCGCCGCCAAAGCATCCTATCACAATGTCGGGATATTCGCCAGCCATTTCCATCTGCTTCTCGGCTTCCAATCCGATAATGGTCTGGTGCAGAGTCACGTGGTTTAGGAAACTGCCTAGCACATATTTGCAGTTAGGTGTTTGTTGAGCCAGTTCAACAGCTTCGGAAATGGCAGTACCCAAACTTCCTTGATATGTAGGGTTGGCAGTCAGAATGTCCTTGCCGGCACGAGTACTCATACTTGGCGATGCAATTACCTGTGCGCCAAACGTCTGCATTATTGAGCGGCGATAAGGCTTTTGGTGATAGCTTACCTTTACCATATATACGGCCAGTTCCAGTCCGAATATCTTTGCGGCATACGACAAGGCTGTGCCCCATTGACCTGCTCCAGTC
>JAZUEN010000061.1:0-16352 GCA_045640185.1 Bacteroidales bacterium | reverse complement strand
AGACCGCAATACTTGTCGACAAGCATATCGTGCGAACCGTACACATAGACACGGAACTCGCCCGGCTTGTCGGGGTCCTCAAATACGTAAGGCTCACCGTCGGGGATGAATTCCCACAATGGCAGATATGGGTTCTGGGCGTTTGCAAGGCTTGTAAACACCATGGCGGTGCCCAATGCCAACATTTTCGATAGTTTTCTCATAATATGTTGTTTTTGATGATTATGCGAAAATAGAAAATTCCTGCACAGTTGACACGATGATGACGGATTTATTGGTGATTCGGGGATTTGTTGATTTGTTGATTTGTTGAATGTTTGACGTCGACTTTTGCCTTATCCCTTTGGCCTTATGCCTTATCCCTTATTCTGTTTTTATGGCATCGACAGGGTTGCGACGGGCGACGCTTAACGACTGTATGGCTACGGTGGCAAGCACTATTATCGTTGATACCATTCCGACTACGATGAACAGCCATGCGGATATGTCGACGTGGTAAGCAAATTGCGACAGCCAAACCGAAACGGCCTTGTATGCCACAATTGATGCCACAATGAAGGATATCAGCGAAATGACAAGATATCGCTTGCCGAGCATGGCAAGTATGTCGGTTATGGTGGCTCCGTTAACCTTGCGGATGCCTATCTCCTTGCGACGACGCTGGTTCTGGAGTGTCGTAAAGCCAATAAGCCCGAGTAGCGATATCACCATGGTGAGCCCCGCCATGAAACCTACCATTTTCGACATGCTGATGTCTTCGGTGTAGATTTTTTGCAGACGGTCGTCAGTGAATTTGAAGTCGAACGAATTAGGTGAGCAGACACGGTTCCATATATCGCGCAACTGCTCAATGGTCTGTGTCGTGTTTTCGGTGTTGATTCTTACTCCTATCTCAAATGCCGTTTCGCTATACCAAAGCATTGTCGGCTTTTTTTCAAAGTGCATCGAGTAGAAATTGGCATTTTCAACTATCCCGACAACTGGCACTCCTAATGGAGACATTTCACCCACTGCATTATCCTTCATTCCTATGGCTCTTACCGCATCTTGTGTAAGAATGACTCCTTCGTTTATCTCGTCGGTGATGTCGGAACCTTCCAACAGTTTCAGCCCGACTGTCTTTACATAATCCTTTCCTATGGTGATTGCCTGCATGGTGATGAATTCTTCGGGCTTTTCATCGTTGCTGATTCTAATACTCATTGATGTGCGGAATGGCGGAATTCCCAAGCCTTTGGTGACTGAAACCACGTTAGGCAGTGCCAAGGCCTCCTGTCTGAACTCGTCGTAGTGAGAGTTGCATGGCAACGACATCAGGCATTCCTTCTTGAATCCCAAGTCGCTGTTTACGGCATTGTCCAACTGCGAGAGTATGACGCTGATTGTAATGAGCATGGCAATGAAAGTTGACAACTGGAACCCAATGAGTATGCTGTTGAGCAAAGGACGATTCTTTTCGTTTTCGGTTATTCGCCCTTTTAGCGCCTCATACAGGTTGAACCTGTTTACCTTGTATGACAGAATCAGTCCTACCAAGGCTCCTATTACCATTGTCGCAATTGCAAACTCGCCAACAAGTGGCAATAGGTCGGTTACAAAATTCAATTCGTATTCCTTTCCAAACCAATGACTTGCCTTTGGGAGCATCAGTCCCGCCGAGACCAAGGCAATAGGCAACGACAACACTACTGTCAAGACCGATTCAGCAATATTCTGCCAAACCAAATTGCGTGGCAATGCCCCGTAGGCCTTGCAAACCGCGTGTGCGCGGATGCGCGTGAATCCCTGTACCAAGGCAAGATTGACGTAGTTGACAAGAGCAACAGCAAGGATAAGCAGTCCGACTATGAGCAAAATTTTCTGCATTGAATCGTCGCTATGCTGTGCGCAGTTGTTGTCGCGAATAGAGTTCTTGCTATGGTAAACGTCAGTCAGTGGCTCAAGCGAAAGATATGGTTTGAATTCGCTATCCAAAGTCTGGCAATGCCTTGTTATTTTTTCTTCAAGTGCCTTTATGTCAGTTCCTTTCTGCAACAGAAAATAGTTTGTGAAAATGTGCATATTGTCAGATGAAGGCGAGTTGAAAATACGGTCGGTTCCATTGCTGAAAAATCCGCCCATTCTTGTATCATGCATTAACACGTATGCGGTGTTATGCGCATTTACCATTACATTGGCTGTAAATGTGGAATTGTGTGGCAAGTCGGCAAACACTGCGCCAACAGTCATGGGCCGTTCCTCGTCGCTGACGCTCCAATAGACCATTTTCCCTACAGGATTGTCGTTGCCGAACAACTTTTTGGCAAATGTGTGGCTCAAAAGGATTTGGTCGTCCACATCGTCGAAGTTCTCAATTGAGCCTTGAAGCAATTTTGCGCCTGTAACGCTGAAAAAAGATTTGCTTGTGCCCATAAGATAATTTTCGCCTACCTCAATCCACTTGTTCTTGTCGACACTCATTTTGGTGCCTGCACTCATGCACAGAGACTGTATGGTCCAATCTTCCACCTCGTTGAATTGTTCGGAGATTGTCTTTCCGAAATAATATGGCGTTTGCGCCGAACTGTTATTGCTTACCTTGATACTGTCGATAACAAGCCTGTAAATCTGCTTGCTGTTGGGGTACGACCTGTCGAAACTGTGTTCGTTCACCAAGAAAGTCATTACAATGGCCTCAATGCCAAGTGCAATGCCAAGACCTACAATGTTTATCAGGCTGTTGACCTTGTCTTTTTTAATATGTCGCCAACTTATCAGAATGTTTTTCATTGGTTGTATGTTTATTGTTGATTCGTTGATTCGTTGATTCGTTGAATGTTTGCCTTATCCCTTATACCTTTGTCATTAGTCGTTTGTCTTTGGTCTTCAATTCCACATCCTAAATCCTACATCCTAAAGTCTTTTGCCTTATGCCTTTTACTCCGTTTTAATCGCTTCAATAGGGTTTCGGGTTGATGCCTTGTAACTCTGCCACAGAATGGTTGCCACGGTGAACATAATTATGAATAGTGCTGGCAGTATGAAGTGCAAAGCCGTGACACTGATATGGTCGGTATAGTTGGCAAGGAATATGTCGGCCACCCATTTGGCCAAAAATCCCGACACTACGGCACCTGCCAATCCGTGAAGTATGTAAGGTTTTGCGAATCTCGCCATCAGCGACGGAACCGACTCGCCAAGATACTTGCGTATGCCCGTCTCCTTAACCTTCTGCTCCGCTGTGAACATTATCACGCCAAGCGAGCCGAAGCAAAGGATGAGTATGGCAAGCACGCCGAACAGAAAGATGAGTTTCTGCAGACGCTTCTCAGTAGCAATCATCTGCTCATATTGGTCGTCCATAAACCCGTAGTAAAAAAGTTCGCCTGGCGTATATGCGTTGAATGTTTCCTGAGCGAGTTTAACCACATTTTGGTGGCTTTTTCCTGCAAAGCGCACCACCACGTATCCCCAATTGACCCAATCGGCCGTGGGGACTATCACCATTGGATAATTAGGCTCGTTTAGACTGTTGAACAGCAAATCCTTGAACACGCCGTTAATGGTTACGGCGTTGCCGTCTATCCACAACTCGCGCCCTGTGAAATAGTCCCACCCTATCTTGTCGGCAAGAGTCTTGTTGATGTATGTCCCGAAATTATCGCTTTGGGGCTTTTCGCCCTCAATCAGTTCAAGTTGATAGGTGTCGAAAACGTCCTTGTCGGTGAAATAATAGGTTATCAATGGCTTGAAGTCGGGGGCCTTTCCTTCCCAATCAAACCCGTCGCTGTTGTTTCCTATGCACGAAGGCAATTGGTTGACAAAGGCGGTGGAAAGCACGTCGGGCGACTTCTGAAGATCGTTCTTGAAGGCATCAAGTCTGTTTATGATGTTTTCGCCTACGCCAACCCACAAGGTCTGCTCGGTGTCCATTCCCGTGTCCATATTGCGCATATGCCTTATCTGGCTGGTGAAGACTCCCAATAGGATGAATATGGTTATCGAACTGACGTACATTGTAAAGATGAACGCATTGCGGAATATGCCCCGCTTGTGCTTGCGGTTGCCCGCGATGTTTCCCATTGCGCCGTTGCCCGTCAGCGCAAGCGCTGGATACGCCCCTGAAAGCAACACGGTGACGATGAACAGCATAAAGTAGAACAGCAGTGGCAAGGGCCTGAACATTTCAGATACCGACACTTGCTTTTCCAATAATGCGTCGAAGGCTGGCAAGACTGCGATTGTCAATAAAATGGCGAACCAAAAGGCTACAAGGCAAGTGACCGTGATGTCGGAAAAGATAACCTTCATCAAGTCAAGCCTGTTTCCGCCGTATGCCTTGCGCACGGCCAACTCCTTTGCCTGGTTCACGGCACGCGCCATATTCAGGTTCACGTAACTCAGCACCGATGCAAGCAGAATGAGCAATGCGATAAGGCTGAAACAGCCTACGGCAGGCTTCAGCCATTCCATACGGTGGGCCGTCAGGTGCCTCAACTTCAGCATTGTGTTGTCGCCACACTCTTTATTTATCCTATGTTGCCAACGCTGGCTCAGCACATCGGCGTCGGCAGGGTTGTGCAACAGCACGGCGGTGCCAAACGAATTGTTCCACCACGTGTCGGACCTCATTCCAAACAACTTGCAAAGCACGTCCAATCTGACAAACACGTTGGCGCGGGCGCTGTAGTAGTTGCTTCGTGGCAAATCCTCAAAAAGGCCGACAATGGTGAAGTTCTCCTTGTTCTCCATTGAGATGACCTTGCCAATGGCGGGCTCGTCGCCAAAGAGCCTCTTCGACGCAAGTTCCGACACTATGGCCTCGCTCTGCCCTTCAGGGAAATGGCCCGAAATCAATTTTACGGTAAAGATGTTGAAATAGTCGCTCTCGCAACCGCACACGTCAAGCGCCTCGGTCTTGTCGCCGTACCTGAATGTCTGCGTATTGTGCAGATAACGTGTCGCATACTCTACCATTGTTGGTTCCTCGTTGGCAATGGCAGGACCTACAGCAGGCGGGCAACCGAAAAATTCTGTCGGCGTGTCACCCTCAAGATACCCGTGCACAAGAAATATATTGCTGTAGTTCTTGTTGTAACGGTCTATTGACAGTTCGTCGTTTGCCCACAGGAATATTAGCATAGCGCTTACAAGCCCCGCCACAAGTGAGCCAAAACTGAACAAAACGGACACTCCGCCCTTTTTCAAGCGTCGCACTGTTATAGATAAATTATTCATTGTCAATGAGTTTTTTGATAAATGATTATTTAAGGCTTCCGTTGAACGGCATTACATAACATTCTCAATCTTTGATATAATCTGGCCGTCGAACAAGTTGATAGTGCGGTGGGCAAAGCCTGCGTCGCGCATTGAGTGGGTCACCATAACAATGGTTGTGCCCTGCTTCTGGTTCAGTTCGGTGAGCAGTTGCATAACCTCAAGACCGTTCTTTGAGTCAAGGTTGCCTGTAGGCTCGTCGGCAAGCAACAGTTTTGGGTTGGAAACCACTGCACGGGCAATGGCCACGCGTTGTTGCTGACCGCCCGACAACTGTTGCGGGAAGTGCTTTGCGCGGTGCGCGATGTTCATCTGCTCAAGCACCTTCTCCACACGCTCCTTGCGCTCGCTTGAAGGCACCTTTAGGTAAAGCAGTGGCAGTTCCACATTCTCGTAAACCGACAGTTCGTCAATCAGGTTGAAACTCTGGAACACGAAGCCAATGTTGCCCTTGCGCAGGTTGGTGCGCTGGTTTTCCTTGAATTGGGCCACATTGACGCCGTCAAAGAAATAGTTGCCACTGGTAGGGTTGTCGAGCAGGCCGATGATGTTCAGCAAAGTGGATTTTCCGCAACCCGAAGGTCCCATTATTGCCACAAATTCGCCGTCGTTCACTTCAAAGTTCACATCGTTAAGCGCGTATGTTTCAACTTCCTCTGTTTGAAATACTCTGGTCAGGTTTTCTGTCTTAATCATAATCGTAAATTTTAAAAGGTTTATATTTATAATTTATTATTCTCTTGATTTATAGTATTTTACATTGTCTTATTCCGACTTTATATTGTTGACTGGATTCTCGTTGGCCATACTCCACGTCTGAAGGGTTACAATAGCCATTGTCATTGCCGACACAAACAGCAACACTACTGCAAACACTTCCCAACCTATGCTGATGTGGCTTACAAAAGTCGCGAGCCAATTCTGCATAAACAGCACCACAATAGGCACCGATGCCACAAAACCGATAGCCAACAGACGCAGGTAGCGCACGTTCGACAGTTTCAGTATGCTGGCCACATTGGCACCCATTACACGGCGCACCGCATTCTCCTTTCGGCGGTACTCGCAGTCGAACATCACCATTCCGAAGATGCCAATCATCGATATTATTATCGCAAGAATTGAGAAGAACACCAACTCGCTCGACAGTGCGCGCTCCTTGTGGTAGAGTTGGTTCATCACATCGTCGTAGAACGAGTATTCGACAGGATATTCAGGGACGAACTCGTGGAACACTTTGGTTATGTAGTCGGTTACCTCAAAAACGTCGACGCCTTTTGCCAAGCGGATGAAAAGATTCGTGAAGTTGGTGCCTTCGCCGACATTGTTGAACGACACAAAGGCCATAGGCTTCGACTCGTTGCGCATCGACGTGATGTTGACATTGTCGATGATGCCCGTCAACTCGCCCCAACTGCCGAAATCGCTGAACAACTTGTCGGACAACTCTATGCCCGACTCTTCAACAAAACTCTTTGTGACAATGGAATAGGCATCGCCGTTCTCGAGTGTGGGGTCGGTGAAGTTTCTTCCTTCAACGACATCGATGCCAAACACGTCGAGCACCTCGGCAGTTGCAAACACTATCTGATACTGCACCGAGCGCCCGTCTTTGGCGTTGTAGACCTCAGTGGTGTAGGTGTCCGTCGCTCCGACAGTGTTCTGCCCGAAAGCGACATTCAGTATGGCGGGATTCTCCTTCAGCCTGCTGATGAACGGCTTGCAGTTTTCCTGCGCCAACTTGACAGGAACATCGGCCTGAACCACCTGCTCGAGCGTTGTGAGCGAACTGCCCTCAAGCATATGGTTGTTCTGCTTCCACACAAAGCAGGCCGACGCCACAAACGCTATTGACGCCATATACTGCACGATGAGCAGAACGGCGCGCAGGCGACGCCCCGTCTTCGACAGCCCGAACGAGCCCTTGAGCGCGAATGCTGGGTTTATCGACGTCTGCATTATGGCAGGGTAGATGCCCGACAAAAGGCCTATCAGCAGGGAGCCCGCTCCTGTAAGAAGACACAGGCCAAGGTTGCCTCCTATCGTAAGGTCGCCGATGAGAAACGACGTCAGCCACGTGCCACCAACAAGATATGTCGCGAGCAGGCCTATGAGCCACGCCACAAAGCATACGGCCACCGACTCCATTATGAGCACGGCACGCAGACGGGCTATGTTGCACCCGAATACCTTCTGGGTGTTTATAGACCGTATCCGCATCGGCACAAGCGCAAGGTTGAAATTGATGTGGTTGACCATCGATATTATGATGATTATGAGCGCAATGATTAACATTGTGTTGCTCACCGACCTGTCGCCACAGCGTACAAAAATGCCCTCGCCACTCTCGTTCAGGTAGTAGATGCTCTCAATAGGAACCGACTTGAATTCTATCCAACCGTAGTTTTCAGGAAGGAATTTCTTCTCCTCGGCGTTGAAACTGGCGGTCAGTTCCTCCATATTGGCGCCATCCTTGACCTTGAAGTAGCACATAAAGTTGCTTGCAAACCTGCTGTCCTTCTGCTCGTCGTTCATCTTGCAGTAAACGACATTCTTTACCTGCGTGTTCGACGGGAAGTCGGCATATACGCCTCCCACCGTGAATGTTGAACTGCAGGCCAACCACAAAGGATCCTGGTTGCGGATGGTGCGCCCTACGGCATCGGTTGTGCCAAACATCTTTTTGGCAATGCTCGCAGGAATGATGCACTTGTCGGGCGAAGCAAGGCAGTCGGCCGAACCTGACAGCATCTTGAACGAGAACACATCGGCAACTCCTGGCTCAATAATGATGACTGGCAACTTGAATATGTCTTTGGTGCCGTCGGTGCCGACAACCTCGAAATACGAGCGCGTGTCGAAGTCGGCAATCGCTCCTCCCGCCTCAATGAACGGCGACGATGTCACGAAGTCGCCAATTATGCCACGCGGAAGAACCATATTGAACGGATACTCGGCGTTGCTTGTAAGACGGTATATGTTTTCCGACTTGTCAAGACACTTGTCGAACTGGTGCTCGTAACGTATCTGCATCATTATCAGCATAAAGGCTGAAAAAGCCGTTGCCGTTCCAAGTAAATTGAGCAGGTATGCCACCTTGAACCTGCGAATGATATTCATCAAATTTCTATACAATGTTTTCATAACTTTTTATTTGAACTTTTGTCGTTTTGTCTTTGGTCTTCAATCCTACATCCTAATCCCGATGGCTATCGGGACTAAATCCTAAAGTCTTATGCCTTTCCCCATATCCCTTAAAACTCTATTCTGTCGTTGTCGCCGAATGCCGAATAGTCGCTCACAATCACTTTCTCGCCTGGGTTCAAGCCTTCAAGAACCTCGTAGTAGAGCGCATTCTGGCGTCCTATCTTGATGTTGCGCCTTGTTGCAAACTTGCCCGAAGGATCGAGAACGAAAATCCATTGCCCGCCTGTGGCCTGGAAGAATCCGCCACGCGGTATCACAACCGACTCGGTCGATTGCCCAAGTTCAAGTTTAATGTGGTAGGTCTGTCCTGTGCGGAGATTGTCGGGGGCGGTGTCGCCAAACTGCATATCAATCTGGAACTTGCCGTCGCGCACTTCAGGATACACCTTCTTCACCTTGACGCTGAACTGCCGTTCCTGACGCTCGAAGGTGGCGTGCAAATCCTTCTTCACGCGGTCGATGTAATGCTCGTCAACCTGTGCCGTCACCTTGTAACTGTCGATAATGTTGAGTTGCCCGAACTGCTGTCCCTGTCCTATGTTTTGGCCAATCTCAATGTCGAGCGTTCCCAACTGTCCGTCGGCGGGGGCCTTGACGTTAAGGTCCTCAAGTCGCTGGCGCACGATGCTTAAGTTGGCCTGCATATTTTTCAGACTTGCGTTCATCTGCGTACGCTGGTTTTCGCGGAAGATTGAGTCCTGCACCATCTGCTCATAGCGCAACTCGCGTTCCTTCACGGCATACTCGTAATCCTCGCGCGAGCGGGTGAAATCTTCAGCCGAAACGTTGCCCTCGTCGTACAGCACCTTGTTCTGCTCATAGGCGCGCTTAAGTTTCATTATCTGAAAATCGATGTCCAAAAGATTGCGCTTGTTGTTGATTTTCTGCTGGTCCATATTGATGAGCGTGTTGCGCAACTCGTTGGCCTGATAGGCAAGTTGCGATTCGGCGTTCATTATCTGCAGGTTAAGGTCGTTGTTCACCATACGGAATATCACGTCGCCCTTCTTCACCATCTCGCCTTCCTCAATGAGTTTTTCCTGCACCTTTCCACCCTCGTCGGCCGAAAGGTATATGGTGGTTGAAGGCGCCACGGACCCGACAATGCTTATGTAGTCCTTGAAGTCGGTCTTCTCCACGTTGCCCAACATCACCTTGCTGATGTCGGTCTTGTAGACCGAAACCGATGCCGACAAGGCCATTTTCACAATCAAGCCAATAACCAATGCGCCTAATGCCACAAGCACAATCTGTTTTGGCGTCGGGCCTTTCTTCTTTTCTATGATTCTATCCATTCCCATATCTGTAAATTTTTAAATTTCAATGTTATAGTTCGATTTTTTCTCCCGTGTAGATTTGCAGTGTCAATTGTTGCACAATCCAAAGGTATTTGGCCTGAAGCATTGTGGCCTGGGCGTTTGCCAACTGGTTTTGCGCCGTCATAAGTTCGGTTGTGGTGACAAGTCCCAACTGGTATTTTTTCAGATATGCGCCGTATGTCTCGTTCGCAAACTTGACATTTGCCACAGCGCTCTCATATTCAAGACAATAACTGTTAAGCATCAATATTGCCGTTTCTATCTCCTTGCGAATCTGCTTTTTCTCGTTCGCAAGATTGTACGTTGCGTTTTCAACCGCAATCTTGCTCCGTTTCACCTGCATCTCGCGACTCCGTCCGTTGAAGATTGGAATGCTGAGCGACAGCCCAATTGACGGCGACATAAAATTGTCGGCCTGCTCGCCGAACGGTATTGTGGAGCCGTCGGCGTCGGTTGCGGTTGAGTAATATCCCGAACCCACGCTTGCCGATGCCGACAAGGTTGGCAATAATCCTCCTTTGGCCATCTTGAGCGACGACTGGCTGGCGTTCAGTTCATACTCGCGTGCAAGCACGTCTGGATAATTCTTGCAGGCAAGACTATAGACAGAATCGACTGTCATAAGCGACTCGTGGGGCTCAATGGCGCCAAAATCGGACTGCGCCACCGTAAAGCCGTCGCTTTCAGCCTCAATGGCCTGCGCCAATTGCAGAATGCCGAGATTATAGTTGTTTCGGCTACGGGCAAGATTCAACTTGTTGGTGGATGCCGTTGCCTCAATCTCGCTCAAGGCCGTCTGTTGCAACTGTCCCGCCCTCACTTTGCTGGCAATGCGGTCGCGCTCTTTCAGGCTGTTCTGGTAGATGCTGTCGCAGACGTCGACCATCGCTTTCTGGTAAAGCACCGTTGCGTAAAGGTTTGCCACGTCGACAACAAGCGTGTTGGTGGCCGATTGCGTTGATTGGTTGCAAGCCAATTTGTTGAATTTAGCCACCGACATCTGGTTTTTCATCCTCAAACCCGAAAACAGGTTCATTGATGCACTTACGCCAAAATTTACAGAATAGGTGTTGCCTTCCGAAATGTTGTTGTCCTGGTCGGTTGAGCGGTTGAAATTCATAGAGCCACTTGCGTAACCGCTCACCGACGGTGCTATGGCCCACTTGCTCTCAACATAGTTGTAATTGGCGTTCAACTCTGCGTTCTCGCTTATTTTGAGTTGAATGTTCTGCTCTATGGCCTGCTTGATGCAACGGCTGAATGTCCAAGCAGTATCGTTCTGTGCCTGGACATTTGCCGTAGCGACTAACATTAAGCAACTAATTAAACCTTTCATAACAATTTCATTTTTTTCTGGCATACCAACGTGCCAAAACCGTGCCACAAAATGCAATGTGTTGATAATTAACGAATTAATATTTTTACCATAGTGTCAATGTGTAAAGATTTTAGACACTTGGTGTCAAAAATTTGAACATAGGTGAAGGCGGGGCGTTGTTTGAAGAATTGGAGCATACATTGTGAATCCTTTCCAATTCCTTGCAAAACATTCCAATTCTTTCTAATTTTGTACAAATTGGAAAGAAATATAAAGATTGATACAATTACATTATGATAGAAAAAACACCACAATTTTCGAAATCAGAAATGACAAAACAATTTCTGGCACTCAACGAAAACAAGGAATTGTGGGCTTTTGTGCGGGCTATAAATGAGGAGTATTTGTATTGGAACAAGGTCAAATACAAAAAAAGTCCAGACGGGTGTAGCCCAGAAGAATTGTGGATGAGAGTAAAACTTGATAGGCTTCTCCAGACAAAGGAGATAACAGAATGGCAGAAGTACGCAATACATTTTGGGTTAACAAACATAATGCAAAGTCTTTGTCATGAATTTGACTTGCACTTTGGCGGTGTTTTGGGTAACGATTCACTTTTGCAATCAGAAGACAGGCATAAATATCTGGTAAGTTCGTTGATGGAAGAAGCCATTGCTTCCAGCCAAATGGAAGGAGCGTCTACTACCAGAAAGGTTGCCAAGGATATGTTGCGGAAAGGATTGAAACCCAAAGACAAGCCTCAACAGATGATATTGAACAATTACAATACGATTCGCTATATTTCTGAACACAAAGACCACGCATTGACAGAGGATGCATTGCTCCATATTCATTCGCTGATGACTGAAAACACGCTTGACAATCCTGATGATTGCGGGCGGTTTAGGGACAATGACAATGTCGTGGTTGTGGATGAAAGTAAAAGTGAAGTAGTACACACTCCTCCAACGTACACAGAGATGCCAGAATTTGTGAAAGTATTCTGCGATTATTTCAATGCCAAGGAAGGAGAATTGTTTTTGCATCCAATAATAAAAGGAATCATACTGCATTTTATGATTGCTTATATGCACCCGTTTGCCGATGGAAACGGAAGAACTGCACGAGCGATATTCTATTGGTATATGCTGAAGGAAGGATATTGGTTAATGGAATATATGTCGATATCCAGAATCATATACAAAAAGAAGAATGATTACGAAAAGGCGTTTTTGTATGCCGAAGCAGATGGAAATGACATTGGCTATTTCATTTTATACCATTTGAAAGTATTGAAGGAGGCGTTTGTGGAACTACAATTGTATCTCCAAAAGAAGAGTGCGGAAAGAAATGATGTAGATAAATTCTTGCGGATTGGAGGTATAAACTCAAGACAAGCTGAAATATTGAGGTTGTATGTGGAAAATCCAAGTAAGACATATTTTGTGAAAGATTTCCAAATTCATTTTGGTGTTACTGCCACAACTGCAAAAAATGATATTGTTGGACTAATGAATAAAGGATTTCTTGATGAAATCAAAATAAATGAAGTGAAAAAGGGATACATAAGAAGTGATGATTTTAATGTGATTCTTTCCAATCTTGATAAAATTGGAAAGAATTAGAAGTGCTTTGTGATTACTAGCAAGATGGATGTAATTATTAAAAAACAAATGTTGTGATTTGGCAAACCGATGAATTAAAGATTCGTCAGTATAGACGTGGTAAACGCAAACGGTAATTACAAACGGCGCACAACCATCCGCGCAGATGCAATGGCGATTTACAGCAATTATTCTTTTATTGCGATTATGTTGGATTAATTCAAGAATTATCTCGTTCTTTGAAGTAAGATGTTCATGTTTTTGGGCATCTGGTAACAAATTAATGGTTGCTCTATCAATCTCTTGTTAGGAAACAATTAAAACCGGGAGATTTATGGAAACCAACTTGAATACGTATGATTAATTGCGTATTGCAAACAACCGTTTTTTGAAATCATTAAGGAACAACGAGTTACATATAAGTATCACTAGAAAATCGAAATAAATGGCTAAGGAAATCACTGCAACTAAAAAAGCGGATAAGTCCATTGAAGCGCAACTTTGGGATGCTGCCAATAAATTGCGTGGAAATATTGAAGCATCTGAATATAAGCATGTTGTGTTGAGTTTGATATTCTTGAAATATGCGGGAGTTCGTTTTGAGCGCCAGCATGGAAAACTTGAAGAACAATTTGGCGGAGGAAACATGCTTTGCGAAATGCCTGTTTCGTACGGCAAGGACAATGTGTTCTACTTGCAGGAACATTGCCGATGGGGCTACATTATGCAAAACGCAAAACAGCCAAACATTGCCCAGATTATAGACAAGGCTCTTGCCGATATTGAAAAAGACAACAAGCAGCTTGCTGGCGCATTGCCTTCGAACTATTACAGCAGTTTGGGCATAGACGCTGCAAAATTGGGCTCGCTGCTCGATGTGATAAACGACATGGAAAAACACATGGGCGTGGACGATGACATCTTCGGCCGTGTGTATGAATATTGTCTTTCCAATTTCGCTTTGCAGGAAGGCAAGGGTAAGGGAGAATACTATACGCCTAAGGCTATTGTAAACCTGATTGCCGAAATGATTGAACCATACAAAGGAAAAGTTTACGACCCTGCGTGTGGCTCGGGCGGCATGTTTGTGCAGAGTAGCCGATTTATCGAAAACCACAACGGAAACAAGCGCGACATCTCGGTTTACGGACAAGAATACACGCTCACAACCTACAAGCTGGCAAAGATGAACCTTGCCATTCGTGGCATTTCTGCCAATTTGGGCGAAAAGGCTGCAAGCACTTTCCAAAACGACCAGCATAAAGCCGAAAAGTTCGACTACATTATGGCCAATCCGCCTTTCAACCAGAAAGACTGGCGCGAGCCAAGCGAATTGCTCGACGACCCTCGTTGGAAAGGTTTTGCCGTGCCGCCTACAAGCAATGCAAACTATGCGTGGATACTCAATATTTTCTCGAAACTTTCTTCCGATGGCATTGCAGGCTTCCTGCTTGCCAATGGCGCATTGAGTGGCGATGGCGACGAAAAAGCAATCCGCAAGGCATTGATAGAAGAACACGATGCTGTGGAAGCAATTGTTATTCTTCCACGAAACATGTTCTATACCACCGATATTTCCGTAACGCTATGGATACTCAACCGCAACAAGCATGCCCGCACCGTAACCGTAAACGGTGAGCAACGCCAATACCGTGAGCGGGCAAACGAAATCCTGTTTATGGATTTACGCACATGGGGCGAACCGTATGAAAAGAAATACACCACTTTCAGTGCGGATGATATTGCAAACGCCGCCCAAAAGTTCCACCAATGGCAGCGTACCGACTTGGGCGAATACGCCGATGTGCCGGAATTCTGCAAATCGGTGAAAACCGCCGATTTGAAAGACTGCTCGCTGGTGCCAAGCAAATACATAGAGTTTGTGAACCGCGACGACTATGCAGGCTACGAAGAGACCATGGCACGCTTGCAAAGTGAGTTGAAAGAACTGTTAGCCCAAGAGGAAGAGAGCAAGCTGGCGGTGAAAAAAGTGTTTGAGGAATTGGGGTATAAATTATGATGATTCAGATATATGAGTGATTTGAAACAAGCTGTAGCGGAAATAAAGAAAGCCATTCTATCCAGCCAGTTTCAGGCTGCAAAAATGACCAACTCTTTTCAATTGTCATTATATTTTTCGATTGGAAGATACGTTTCTGACAATACGCGCAACAAGTCCTGGGGAAGTGGAGCCATAGATAAGATAAGTGAGATTCTACAGCGTGAACTTCCAGGCTTAAGAGGTTTCTCTGCCGAAAATATCAAGAAAATGAGAACCTTTTACGAGGCATGGAATGCGGTATTATCTAAATCATATAATTCGGTCGCCACGGCGACCGAAATTCCAAACGACTCAAACATAGATATTTATGCCTTGGTTGACTCAAATCGGCCGCCACTGGCGACCGATTTTAATCTGCAGGAATTTCTGTCGCTTGGGTTCTCATTGCACATGGAGATTTTGCAGAAAACAAAAACTCAAGACGAACGTCTCTTTTATATTCATCAAGCCGTAATCAATTCATGGGGAAAATATCAGCTTAGAGATTATCTGAAGGCCGATGTGTTTAGTAATCAAGGCCGATTGCCAAACAATTTTTCAAACACCATATCCCCTGTATCGCAGACTCTTCGAGCCATTGAAATGTTTAAGGACGAATATCTTCTTGATTATATCAATGTTGAAGAGTTGGGAGAACGAGACAAGCAAGATGTCAACGAACGTGTAGTAGAGAATGGAATAGTGTTGAATGTAAAACGGTTTATCCAACAACTTGGTCCAGATTTCTGTTTTATCGGACAGCAATATAAATTGGCTGTAGAAGGAGAAGAGTTCTTTGTGGATTTACTATTCTTCAACCGTTCACTGCGCAGGCTTGTGGCCTTTGAGTTGAAAAGAGGAGCATTCAAGCCATCTTATTTGGGTCAGCTGAATTTCTATCTGACTTTGTTGGATAAGGATGTGAAACAGCCCGATGAAAACCCGTCAATTGGAGTAATTCTTTGCAAGGAAGCTAACAGGAGCGTTGTGGAATTGGCGGTAAGAGACTTTACCAAACCCATGGGTGTAGCAACTTTTAGGCTTTCCGATAATGTGCCAGATCCTTTCCGTGTATTGCTTCCTATTGTAGAAGCCGCGGAAGAATTGTTGGCTGATAATGAAACAGATAAGAAAAACGATAATGACTAACAACAATTCTACATATAAGCGTCTGGGGGATTATATCCGCGAGGTGGATGTGAGGAATAGTGACTTGCGATGCACCAATCTTTTGGGATTAAGCAATGCTAAAGTTTTTATTCCTTCTATAGCCAACACTATTGGCACTGACCTTCGTTCATATAAAATTGTCAGACATTCACAGTTTGCATACGTTCCTGTAACCTCACGTAACGGAGATAAGATAACAATTGCATTATACACAGGCGATGAACCAGCCATTGTGTCGCAGGCATACGTTGTGTTTGAAATTGTAGATATGTGTGATTCCGTAGAGACGGTGTGCATGAGGTGAACCCCATTTTTTGGACAGACAAATTAAAAGAAAAATTGATTTTTAAAAATAACAGGGCTGGTTCCCAGCCTTAGCTTGATTCTTTCCTTGTTGTAATAGTTAATGTATCTGTCAAGGGCACCAATGAAATCAT
>JAZUEN010000060.1:0-15410 GCA_045640185.1 Bacteroidales bacterium | reverse complement strand
CGTGCCAAAGCGAACATAGCACTCACCAATCTTGTTTACAACATGTGCAGGTTTGCGTACCTTGTCAAGCATCCGGTCAAATCTTGAAATATAAATTCATAACACACTACATATTAGGTATTTATATATAAGAGGGAGGGTAAAAAAACGTTAGAAACACGATAGTTTTCACGATTGGTTTTTATAGATTTGCTTGTCGGTTATGAAAAATTGACAGCACTTTTCACCTGTTTAACGGGTTCTGATGGGTGAAAGGTTAATTTATAGAACCCACCTATATGTATTTAAAGTAGAAAAGTTTATAATTGAATTGTTTAATTTTAATATTTAATACTATGAAACGAGTTATTATTACAATGGTAATTGCAATGTTTGTGACGTGTGCATTTGCACAATACAATGTTGGTACATCGACAACAGGTCAAACAGACATTTGGGGCAATACAACGACAACACATAGAGATGCCAATGGCAGAACTACAGGGTCGTCAACAACAAGCCAAACAGACATTTGGGGTAATACTACAACAACCCATAAAGATGCGAATGGACGGACTATTGGAACATCAACAACAAGCCAAACAGATATTTGGGGGAATACTACAACAACCCATAAAGACGCGAATGGACGGACTATTGGTACATCAACAACAAGCCAAACGGATATTTGGGGAAATACAACGACAACGCATAGCAATTCATATGGACAACCAACGGGAACATCAACAACGGGCCAGACTGATATTTGGGGTAATACTACAACTACACATAAAAATGCTAATGGCCAAACAATAGGTACTTCGACTACTGGTTCAACAGATATCTGGGGTAATACAAAGACTCAACAACAGAGTAGCAGTTCGGAAAATAGTTTCTGGACTTGGTAATTAGTAATTAGTATCATATTATGAAAAGACATTTGTTCATAGTGTTAATGGTTTTGGCTTCATTTATTAGCGTGGCTCAAAATTACAATGTTACAATAAATAGTCAATTCCAGCCAATGACAATGGATGAAGCTATGATGTATGCTCGCGCCAAAGCAATCAGAGAGCAACGAATGGAACAACTATTCGATGAATATCAAGACAAAGCTTACAAATGTTATAACAAAAGAGATTACAATGGTTTCATCTACTATTCTAATCTTGCGCTTAACACAGGTTGGTATACTGGTCAACTATATTATGATAGAGGCGAGGTCTATGAAATGTTTCACGAATACCGATTGGCTAAAAAAGAATATAAAAAGGCAATTGATGCTGGGTATTATTTGGCCGAGAGTGCATATTGGGCGTGCAAAAGGCATCATAAAGAATGGAAAAGGAATAGATAGATTTTTGCTTTGCATAAAGCTACTTTCAGCCAAAACCGAAAAACACTTCGGTTTTGGCTGAGTTTTTTTTGCGCCTTATTCAAAATAAATGAAGATATGGAATGTAATAAAAATATACTTTTTTTGTGACAAAAAAATAGCATTATTTAGTATGCAATCAGTTGGCGATAAAATACTTATTTCATTAAAGAAATGCGGAAGGGGAGTTGCTTTTTCTTCTACGCGCTTTGCGCATTACGGAAGTGCCGATGCCGTACGGCAAGCCGTAGATAGGCTTTGCAAGCAGCAAACGGTGGTCCGGGTTGCGCGGGGCATTTATTGTTATCCTATAATTGAGAAAGAATTGGGATTAGGTGTAATTTACCCGTCGTTCGACCAAATTGCCAAATGCATTGCTTCGCGCGACAGAGTGCAGATAACCTCCGTGGGTGCGTATGCTGTCAACCGGTTAGGATTAAGCACTCAAGTGCCAATGAACGCGGTATATCTGACAAGTGGTGAGAGCAGGAAAATCAAGCTCGAGAACGGACGGAGTATTGTCTTCAAACACGCTGCGCCCAAAATATTCGCATTTAAAAATCCGTTTGCGCAGTTGGTGTGCGTAGCGTTAAAAGAAATTGGCAATGGCAATCTATCTGAAGTTCAGATGGATACTTTAAAGAAAGTTATAAAAGAACAGCCGCGTATCTCGGAAATGGATTTGAAAATTATGCCGGTTTGGATTAAAAAACTATTAAACAAGCTGTATGATGAATGATTTCTATAAACTTGTCGATGAAAAGAAAAACAAAAATTTTGTCAGCCGCTAGTAATCAGGTTGGTTTGCCTGCTGCTGTAGTTGAAAAAGATTTGTGGGTTACGGGTATCTTGCAGATGCTTTTCAATACCGAACTGAAACTCCTCATGAAGCCACATTCTTTCATGACAAGGTGTTTTGCCTTGCCCGACCTATATGCTGGCAAGATGCACGCACTTGTTTACCGCACTTGGCAACGCCACATCAAGGGTCGTGACTGGTATGACTTTGAGTGGTATGTGCGCAACAATATTCCACTTGACTTCAAGCATTTGCAAGCACGAATCAAAGAGTTTAGCGGAGAAGATGTCAGTAAGGGGCAATTCATGGAACTACTACGTGTGAAGCTCGGCTCGGCTGACATCAACAATGTGAAGCATGACGTGTTACCATACATCAGCCAACAGCAAGCAAAAGAACTTGATATATGGTCGAATGACTACTTCTTGCAGTTGGCGGATATGATAAAGTTTGAGGAGTGATTCTGCCAATGAGCCTCGATGACGCCCTTTACAAGCACAGACCACTTGCACCTCAAATCTACAAGGCAGGTTTGACTGTATTGGCATTTGTGCCGGCATCGTTATATTGAGCCAATGCGTCGGATATTTTGTCCTTCATGTAATTAACCGCATAGCGGGGGTAGGTGATTCTCACCCCTGGTCCGTAGCTCATGAAAACAGAGAACATCTCAAAGTTTATGACTACGTTGATGTGAAACACGCAACTGCCGTCCTCGTTCGTGCGTACTAGTTTCTGTGACGGGTGCATGGGCTTTGTCATGACGTACTTGCTTTGCTCTTTCGATACCCAAAACTTCACCTTGCGAGGCGTTGCCTTGATGTTCTTGCTCACGCCAATCACGTCGTCGAAGAAGTGCTCCGAATCAAAATCCTGGTTTTCCTTGAAAGGCGTGTTGCAAGGTTCGATGCTGATTATTCTGTCAAGCGAAAGGTTGAACAGCAACATGTCGGAAGCCCTGGAGCCAAACACAAACCAGCGGTTGCGGAATTCCTTAAGCAGATATGGGAAAATCACGAATTCGGTAGGTTCAGTGGCATTGAACGACTGGTACATTATGCGCAATGTCTGTTTTGTCGCTATATAGTTATAAAGAGGATTTAGCAGGCGCAGGCCTTTAAGGTCGGGCACTTTGTCGAAGTTGACAATAGGCTTGCGGTTGTGCCTGCCAATGGCCAACTTGTCTTGAAGACGGCTCACGACATCGCTCATTTCGCCGAACTGGCTGAAATCCTCAAGTTGGCGGAGCATGTCAACGGCTTCCTGCAATACCTCGTAGTCGTTTTGCGACAACGGCATGTTTGTTATGCTGTAGTCCCTGTCGCTGTAGCGATAGTATTTGTGGTCGTAAACCTCTATCGGCGCATTGTACCCCAACTTGTCCGAACGCATCATCTGAATGTCGCTCTGTACGGTGCGTACTGACACTCCCTTGTCGATGCCTTCCATTTCGTAAAGCGCATCACTGCACGCATCCACCAGGTCTTCCAATGTCCAAAGTCGGTATGGATTTCGCAGGCAGTTGTCAATTGTCTTGTATCGGATTAGTGCGTTCTTGTTAGCTGGCATAATGTCGGTTTTTTTAAAAAACAATCCAAAATTACTGAACTTCTACGCAATCTATTTGCGTAGTCGCGAAAAAATTGAAAAAACCCGAAAAATATTTTCAGTTACGCAAAAAGACTGCGTATGTGCCTCCACACCTTTGCATTGTCAAACTGAAAGACACGACAGACAGAGTGTCGTCAGATGCGACGGTTGTATAACATATAAATGTATAAGGCTATGAAAAGTGTATTTTTGACAAATGAAGAAGGCATTACCGCAACAAGCGCCAATTACCTTGCAAATCTGGCACAGGAGGTTATCCAGGAAAAGAAGCTCGAACTCGACAACATCTCGTTTGTAGATTCACGTATCGTTACACCTTTGTGCCCTGAAGGTCTCGACTTTGAGAAGGCAAATTTCGACCTTGAAAACATAAGTGAGAAAATACGCGAAATAGCACGCTACAACACCTTCTGCGCATGGATGCGCGAGGCTATCAAGGCAAAGGAGGATGCATTGGAGGAAATCAACAATGAAACTTTGGACGAATGGCTTGAGCGCAACAACTTAAAGGAAGTCAACAGATTCAAGGTTGAGAATAAAGATGAAAATGATTTTCTCGATGAACTTACTGCAGGCGAACGGTTTACAATGCTAATGTATGAAGCTGTTGCATCATCGTATGGCAAACTGATTCACAAGGACTCGCCAATCAGCAATGCCCGCAAGCAGTTGCAATACCGCAAACTGCACCCAACCGACGTCAAGGGTTCAGGTTCGGAACTGACATTGACACGCTACAATGTGGTTGCCGACAGCGAAAAGGTCGAGAATATGTTCCTCTCGCTACAAAACGAACAGCGCGAAGCTGAAAAGCATCTTAACACGATAAAGTCGCGCTTGAAGACCTCCGCCGATGAATTCAACATAAAGGCACGCCATGAATGGGAAGGGAAAATGAAGGATTCTCAAGACTTGCGCAAAATGCACATGAATCAATTTGAGAAGGAAAAGACCGAACGTCGGGCCGAACTCAACAAGATGAAGATAGTTGTTCCTGAAATATTGAAGGATGTTTATGTGTATCTGAACTCATTGGGTAAAAAATAGTCAACCATAACGTCACGAATCAAGGCTCTGGGCGCCAGGACATTGGTCTTGAGCCCGACTTGCGAGAACTGGATGCCAGGTGAAAAGGAATCGTGCATTTACGTGCATATATGGTGCAGGAACGGAATGTTCCTGCATATTCGAGTAAGTCATACTTGTATTGAATAGTTTTCAAAACTAATTTGAGAAATTTCACCTACGCAAAAAACGTTCTAGGTTCTTGCCTTTGCGCGTAAGGTGGTCTTGGCCTGCATTTTCGTCTTCGCGAAATTCTGGCTATTCTTTTCTTGACTTGACTTGTGACGTTTATATTTACAACTATGAAAGAGGTGACTGGAAAATACAATACGGCAAAAATCTTCACTGACAATGTCGATGAAGGTTCTATCAAACAGATTGAATCGCTATGCAACCAGGAGTTTGTCTCGGGGGCAAGGATTAGAATGATGCCAGACGTTCATGCGGGCGCAGGTTGCACCATAGGCACTACAATGACCATTACGGATAAGATTGTCCCTAACCTTGTGGGTGTCGATATTGGCTGTGGCATGGAGACTGTAATGTTCAAGGCCGATTCTGAGTTCAGCCAGACATTCAATCCAGCCTGGCTTGACGAGATAATAAAGTGCAATATCCCTTCGGGCTTCGACATACGCCAGTCACAGCACGAACTGGTTGACGAAGTAAACTGGGACGGACTACGTGGAAAATGCAACAAGAACAAGGCAAAGCACAGTCTTGGCACACTTGGAGGCGGCAACCACTTTATTGAAGCCGACCGCGACACGGAAGGCAATCTCTATTTGGTGGTTCACTCTGGCAGTCGCCACGCAGGTTTGGAAATAGCAAACTATTATCAGGAAGAGGCTTGGAAGCAACTCAACGGCAACCGACAGTCTGACATTTGGGCAATGATAGAGCAGATGAAGGCTGAAGGTCGTGAAAAAGAAATCCTGGAGCGTAAAAACGCGATGATGTCGCAGGTGCTGACGGACATTCCAAAGGAGCTTGCCTATGTCAGCGGTTACCTTTTCGACGATTATCTCAACGACATGGGCATCTTGCAACATTTTGCAATGCTTAACCGCAAGGCCATGGTCGACGTCATTTTGAGGTGCATGCATGTGAAGAGTTCGGATATTGCCGACCAGTTCACCACCATTCACAACTACATCGACCTGGACAACATGATTCTTCGCAAGGGGGCGGTAAGCGCGCAAAAGGGGAAGAAACTGCTTATTCCAATCAACATGCGCGACGGCAGTCTGATATGCATTGGCAAAGGCAACGAGGATTGGAATTACTCGGCGCCACACGGTGCAGGACGTATTCTCAGTCGCTCGCAAGCACGAAAGAGCCTGAATCTTGAAGATTTCAAGTCTGAAATGGCGGGCATCTACACCACAACGGCAACGCTCGACACCATTGACGAGGCTCCTATGGCCTACAAGCCTATGGACGAAATTGTCGGCAACATCGGGCCAACCGTTGACATAGTCAATGTCATAAAGCCGATATACAATTTCAAGGCCTCGGACGAGCCGAGTTGGAAAAGGAAGAAGGCTGATTGAAAGATGTAATCCGTCAGTCATTGGAATTGCAATTATATTCAGGCGGAATCAGGATTTATTGTCTATGGTTCCGCCTGTTTTTTACCTCTCGACGAATCACTTATTTTCAACTGAATACCGCTAAAGGTTGGTTCGAATCAGTTCACTGGCAACAACGACTCTTTTTGTATTCTTTGGGCAGATATATTTTAAATAATAAATGCTTATTATATCAATATTGAGATATAATGGTTATATTTGAGCCTTAATATATCAATATTGGTATTTAATGGAAAATATATACATGCTTTCCGATGCAGAAATAACAAAGAAGATTTCTGCAAAGTTAAAAGAGTTGCGACTGAAGCAGAACATCACGCGCCAGGATTTGTCTGCCAATACTGGCGTGTCAATGTCATCTATTGTCCGAATGGAGGACGGTGAAATAAAGTCTTTTGAGTCGTTCCTCCGCATTGTCCGTACATTAGGAAAGATGGAGGTCCTCACACCTCTGTTGCAGGAAGAGGAAATAAGCCCCAACGAATACTACAAGATTGTGCATTCGGCTAAAGCGAGCCAACGCAAACGTGCATCCAGAAGTAGCAAGAACGATAATCAGGAGGAATCAGAATGGTAGATGTAGCGCAAGTTAAAATGTTCGGCAGAGCCGTAGGAACCGTTAGCTGGAGTAGACGTTATGGTGTGGCTCGTTTTGAGTATGATGAAGACTTTGTAAAAAGTGGCATCCAGCCATCTCCGCTACTTATGCCGACAAGGGAAGGCCGGATATACAGTTTTGGAGAGCTGAACCGCGAGACCTTCAGGGGACTGCCAGGAATGTTGGCTGATTCTCTGCCCGACACTTATGGGCGTGCATTGTTTGACAAGTGGTTGGCGTTGACTGGCAGAACGAGTGGAAATGCCATTGAATCGTTATGTTTCATGGGCAAACGATGCATGGGTGCACTGGAGTTTGAACCAGCCATCGGTGGTGAATATAATGAGCAACAAAGGATAGAACTTGACAATCTTGTGGCGGTGGCAAAAGAGGCACTGATGGAAAAGGATAGTTTCCAGGCAAATCTGAGCGATGACAGGAAGACTGCCGTAGCTGAGATTTTACGGCTCGGGACTTCGGCTGGAGGCCAAAGGGCAAAGGCAATCATCGCCTACAACAAGCAGACAGGAGAGGTGAGGTCTGGACAGGTGGAAGCTCCCAAAGGGTTCAATTACTATATAATAAAGCTAGACGGAGTGTCGGCTACCGCTGGATTCAGAGAGACTGAGAATTTTGGTCGTCTGGAATACTCGTTTGCGAAGCTGGTAAGAGCCTGTGGCATTGAAATGGCGGAGTGTTCGCTTATCGAGGAGAATGGCCGTGCCCATTTCCTTACCAAACGTTTCGACAGACTGGATGGGGGAAAGGCTCATATGCAGACGCTTTGTGGAATTGCCCACTATGATTATCGCTTGCTGAGAGGATATTCATACGAGCAGGCATTCAATGTAATGCGCGGATTGAGGCTTTCGTACCAAGAGGCTCAGGAGATGTTTCGGAGAGTGGTGTTCAATGTTGTTGTAAGAAATCAGGACGACCATACAAAGAATATTTCATTTCTGATGGATGAGCAAGGCAAATGGCGGTTGTCACCAGCTTACGACATGGGATATGCTTACAATCCACAAGGAGCCTGGACATCGACGCATCAGATGTCGGTAAACGGCAAGTTCGATAATATAACCCGTGCCGATTTGTTGGAGCTTGCCGCCAGAAACAACATACGAAACGCATCACATATCATTGATGAGGTATGTGAGACATGTGCAGGATGGCCACGAATTGCCAGGGAATGTGATGTGCCACAAGCGTTGATAGATGGCATCTTGCCTAATTTGCTGTTATCATTGTAGAAATTGCCAGACTTTTATGTGTGTTTGAATTTGTGTCGTCATCCTGCTGATTTACACTCAGTCACAGTGCACGCACTGTTCCTTCGTCTAAATCATCAATCTGCCCGACTAAATCTTCAAAGCAATTTTTAGAAATCACCTTAAGGTTTTTCTACTTCTTTTTCAGATAGGCCAGTAACTTCAGCAATTACTTTATTATCGTAATTATTTGATTTCAATATTTTTGCCACTTCTTTTTTGTGATTTTCGATGATATTTTCGTATGACATCGTTGTAAATATTCCGTTCGCTTTTGAATCAAAATACCATTCCAGTTCTCCATCCGTATATGTTGATTTTCTTAGCAATTCAATGGCTTTTGCTATAATTGGGTTCTGCAATAAATCCTGGTTTGGCTCTTTAGTCGCTTCATTAATTTCAGTGAAGAATTCCAGCCATAGGTCCTTCATCTTTTTGTCTTCACTGTTTACAGGTTTATATTTTGGCAGTTCCACGAATATCAGGCCTATCTCTTCGTTTATTCCTTCTTTGTTGTTGTTTGCCAGGAAATATTCTTGCATGTAGCCATTTTCGTGTTTATAATCTGAAAAGAACTTGTCATGTATAAAACTTAAAGAATATATGTTTCTAAATTTGTCACACTTCACTGCATTCCCTTGTTGTTCAGTGTATTTTTTTGCTTCTTTGAATAAATTTAATATTAAGCAGGTCTGGTTCCAATCAGTTTGCATTTCAACTATAAGGCTTTGTCCTTTATCATCAATGCATTTTACACCTAAGTCTAAATACCTTTTTGCCGGATTACTCGGTATTTGTTCGGGAGTTAAATATTCAATTTCTTCTATTTGGAATGGAAGGAATGTATTTAAAAGGCTTATTGCCAACTCTTTATTCTTGAAAACCTTCCAGAAGGTAAAATCTATGATTGTATTTAGATACATGGCTATGCATGTTTGTTTTTCTGTTTATTATGCAAAGATAATAAGTTTGTTTTTTCAGTAATACTATTGTTTATTTCGCAATTATTTAAACCTATTGTCGTAGTCTTTATGTACGTAAGTTAGTGAGCAGCAGTATAAATGTGTAAGTCCGCAACATGGGTGTTTGTTGTAGATGCGTATTGATTTTGATAATTGTTCTTGAGAGGATTTTTTCTGCCTGTTTATTGTATTCCCTTATTTGTCCGATAATTTACATTATGATAAATCGGATATTTTGATTAATTCGGCATAAAGGACAAAATTTAGGATTTTAAGCATCGATTGTTGCTTAATAGACAAATTTTAGGATGAAAAGACTGCAGACATAGTAATTTTGCGGTCTCAAGAGAAACGGAACCAGGCTCTGCTGGGGAGCAACCTGTTAGGGATATCTTGAGCGACGAAAAAGATGGATTAGGCGTAAGACAATAATGTCATGCGCCTATCTTTTTTGAGGCCATGCCTCTAAAAACCCATCAATAATCTTGTCTTTGTTGTTATCGCTCAGTCCATTATGATTTCGCAAGCATCTTTTCATATGAGAGAATAACCCTTCAATTGCATTGGTTGTATTAGGGATATTCAATTCTTTTTTGCTTTCATATGTAAAAAGCCAATTGCTGTTTCTTTTAAGGCTATAATAAGCACTACGCAACCGTCGATGGGTGAACACTTGTTTTTGTGATGGTTGTAATGTTGTCTTTTCTTGCAAGAAGTCATTCCATTTCTCTTTCCAATCAGAAAGACGTTTTATAAACGAAGCCTTGCTAATGGTTGTAAGCTTTTTGCCAATGAATATAGCTCCTTGCCTGCTTCTAATTGCGGATTTTTTGTCAAGTATCTAGTGACGGCTTGTATTTGGTGAAATTGGCACAGTTGAATAGGAACGTCGTTATAAAGTTCTGTAAGACCCTTACGTCCATCGCAGATTATTGCTTCTATTTCAAAACCTCTTCTTTTTAATAATTCAATGCCTTGTTTGTACAGTATATTTGTTTCGTATTTAACATGATACCTCAATAATGCCTCGTTTGTGTATGAGTCCATGAAAAACATTATTCCTACACCTCTGCCAAAATACGTAGTGTCGATTATCACCGCCACTTTTCTTGGTGTTGGCTGATTCCTGTGTACCTGATATAATTGACCTTTATTAAATCTTGATAATCAATCAACAAGCGTTTTATAGACTGATAAACCTTAAACTATGAAAGATTTTGCAGCTATCGATTTTGAGACAGCAAACGGCAAACCTTCAAGCGTTTGCAGTGTTGGCGTGGTTGTGGTGCGCGGCGGCGAGATTGTCGATTCGTTCTACTCGCTCATTCGGCCCGAGCCAAACTATTACGCGTGGTTCTGCCAGCAGGTGCACGGTTTGAGCCACGAAGACACCGACTCGGCGCCGCTCTTTCCCGACGTTTGGGCGCAGATTGAGCCGAAAATCAAGGGCCTGCTGCTTGTGGCGCACAACAAGTCGTTCGACGAGCGCTGCCTGAAAGCCGTGTTTCAAACCTACTGTATGGATTATCCTGACTATCAGTTCTTCTGCACCTGTGTGGCCGCGCGTCGGCATTTTGGCAAGGATTTGCCCGACCACCAGTTGCACACCGTGTCGGCCGCCTGCGGCTACATTCTCGAAAACCACCACCACGCCCTTGCCGACGCCGAGGCTTGCGCGGCTATTGCGAAGGTGATTTTGTGAGATGTAATTTGGTATTGGTAGTCTGGAAACCAAAAACGCTTGAAAATTCGCAGTACCACTTCATATTTTCATTGAAAATTCGCAGTAGAGTTGCGGATTTTAAAGGTTTTTAAGCAGCGCGCAAAAAACTCGTCCGCGCTGTTTTTTTATGTCCGCCGCTCTCATTATTTGGGAGTGCGAGCGTGTATTATTGTGTCCAGTTTTTTAAAATTAAATGATATGAAAACAAACATTTCCATTGGGAATGAGCAGAATGCTCAACAAGTATTGGTTATTGGTGTCGGTGACTTCGGATGCAAGGTGGCTGATAAACTGAACAAGCAGAAACACCCTGATTTCACAATTGTGGCGTGCGACACCGACCAACGTGATTTGGAATCGGTCGAAGTGCAAAACTGTCTGTTGCTCGACAGCGAACAGCCTGGTCAGTTTGCACAAAGAGTCGATAAAAGCCTTGACTATCATAATGGCGACACCGCTTGCGGTCAGGATTATCTCGAATTTGCTGTCCAGCCATTCTGCCAACTTATGACTGACGATGTAAAATCTGTGATTGTTGTGGCAGGAATGGGTGGCAACTGCGGTTCCAGTGCCGCTATCGCGGTAGCGCAAGATGCCAAAGCAGCGGGCAAAGCGGTTTTTGCGGTTGTGTCAGTGCCGTTCCGTTTCGAGGGCTCGCTGCGTATAAAAAAAGCCCAAGAAGGCGTTGCCAAACTTGTGCCGAACGTTGGCGAACTGCGCCTGCTGAATCCGCACAATATTATTGATGGCAAAACCAATGCTGCCCTGGCCTTCGATCTGTCCGAGCAGTTGATGTGCGATGCGGTGGAAGCGCTATGCGTGCTGGCCAAAAACAACTGCGACAAGCGTTAAATTCAGAATAAAAACGGAGATGCCGATAGCCGTAAAGTGGAGGCAAACTAATACTAAACGTTTATGTATCAGTTAAATTTTCCGAACGGAAACGTTCAAACCTACAATTCATTTGGTGAGTTGCAGAACGCCGCGCGACTTTTAGGCGGCGAAGCGAAACTAATCGGCGGCAACGGCAAGACTTTTGCCTTTGTTCCGAAAAAGTAAGTTGCAAAAGGCAAGGCGCTCTTGGGCGCTTTGCCTTTGTTTGAGAAATTGTATTTTTATAACGGAGATGCCGATAGCCGCAAAGTGGAGGCAGAATTAAAAATTGAGCAATGTTAGGTGCAATAATTGGAGACACCGTCGGTTCGATATACGAATTCGTCAATATCAAGACCACTGATTTTCCGCTTTTTTCGGAGCGGAGCACGTTTACTGACGATTCAATAATGAGTGTTGCCGTTGCCGACTGGCTTTTGCGCGACAAAATGCACACTCACAAAGAGTTGGAGGCAGCGATGGAACGTTTTGCCGACGAATATCCCAACCCGACGGGTGGCTACGGAGGCTCTTTCTACGGCTGGCTTTTCAGCGGACGCGAGCGCAAGCCCTACAACTCGTGGGGCAACGGCTCGGCAATGCGTGTGAGTGCCGTGGGCTGGATGTTCGGCACGTTGGATGAAACAACAAGTGTGGCCAAAATATCGGCCGAAATCACCCACAATCACCCCGAAGGGATAAAAGGCGCACAAGCAACCGCCGCCGCCATATTTCTGGCAAGAAATGGAAAAACGAAAGCAGAAATCCGCTCACACATTGAATGCACGTATGGATATGATTTACAGCGCACTTGCGATGAAATCCGCCCAACGTACCGTTTCGAGGAGAGTTGTCAAGGAACCGTACCGCAGGCGATAATCGCATTTTTAGACAGCACCGATTTTGAGTCGGCCATACGTCTGGCAGTCTCGCTCGGCGGCGATAGCGACACGCTTGCCTGCATTACTGGCGGCATTGCCGAAGCGTTTTACAAGGCAATTCCGCAGCCAATAGCGGAAGAAATTTGGCAACGCCTGCCCGATGATTTCAAAGTGGTTTTACGTGAGTTGGAGCAGCAATCGGAGTATGAATTGCCGAAAAATCTTTAATTATACTAATAACTAAAAGTTGCGCCCGTTACGAATCAGGGTTACAGTTATGATAGCAGATGTAATGTCTAAGAACAATAAGTATGTTGTTTTTAACGAACAAAGTAAGGAAATTGCCAATGGTTGGGAAGACAATTTGGGCAATCTGGTTGGTTTTACCGATTCGTTCATTTTGTTCGAAAAAGGAGACAAATTCTTCACAGTTGACGACCATTTGAAGGAGATTGCGCACGAATGGAAAAACACTGTCGGTGAATTTAGAAATGCGGCAGGGCATATTGTGAATTTCACAAAAAGCGACAAGATTTATACTCGCGATATGAGGTTTAAAGAAATCAGTCATCGCTTCATTTAAAATTTTAATTATATGAGTAATATCAATTATGAACTTGAATTTTTGCTCGGAAGATGGTATGAGCGAATAATTAAAAATGGTGGTACAAATTTTACCAAAGATGGAATAATGTTCCAAAATGGCAAGACCCCCGAAAAAGTTGAACAGGCGTGGATTACATCGCCTAAACGGGTGGCGTTCTTGGTAAAAGACCAAAATCAAGGCACGGATGCTAATTGGGATGAAGACATTCGATATTGGCTTAAAAATGTAGATTGGGAAGATGCGGAGGTAAGTAAAAAATGGAATGCCGCTGCCGTAGCCAACCGTAACATCAAAGGCAGATTCTTTAAAATTATTGCCTACATTCTTTGGGGCTTGGCAAAGGCTGATAACAATAGTAGATGTTTTCACGAAGCAGAAAACCATCACAATGAAGCCAAAGACTTTTTTAATACGCAACCATTTGCTTTAGTGGAATGTAAAAAAGAACCTGGGGGTAGTTCTCTCGATGAAAAATTACTTCGAAAGAACTTTGATGATTATGGTGATTTATTAGAAAAAGAAATAGACATCCTTCATCCTAATATAATTGTTTGCTTCGATGGACAAGGTGCCATATTTGATTTTGTCACAAACTCATATTTAAAGGACAAGAAATATATTCCATTCGGAGGTCAATATGTGCTTGATGATGGCACCGATATGCACTTTGAAACACGCCTTTGGTACTATCCAAATGAAAAAGTTGTTGTGATAGACTCATTTCACCCTAAAGCGCAAGGAAGGGAAAATTGGATAATTTTTGATAGAGTTTTAAGTCCATTTAGAAAATTTATGGCATCAGAACACGCATCAGAATTCTTGAAATAAACTTTCAAAAATTCAAAATTTCCCCGATGCTGTGCACGGATGTTGCACAGCATCGGTTGTATAATTGCACCATAATTGTTAAACAAACTTTTAAAAAGTAATGATTATGAACAATATTGAACAATATTGTCGCCGCTCTCGGACTCGACAAATGCCAAACCGACAAAGAGCGGACAGCAAAACTTCAAAAAGAAATTGTGCAGAGAGAAGACGAGTTAAAATCGATTAGAAAGATGTATCGGGTTGTGTTTGAACGTGTTGTTGGCGAGTGGCATAGCGAATTTACTGCCAGATTCCCCGAATTGGCGTAGCAGTCGTTCAAGGATAAAGATGGAATGTGGGTTGAGGTTGCTGTCAATGGCACACATTACAATATCAGTATAGGGAAAGACAAACGAAAACTTTTTAGTCTTGCAAGAATTACCACTAAAGACTATGTAGATGGTAGGCGCATAACTGATAATAAGGCGCGGAAATTAAGTGATTTATTGTCGTGGAAAGGGGGCGGCGAACTAATGCTTGAATGGTTTGATGCCAACGATTTTGACGCCGCATTCTCGTATTTCTGTAAGATAGTCGGGCGTTTTGGGAATTGCAAAAGGCTGAAAAGCAAAGTTGAAGGTATGGAATGAATTGGGATAATGTTTAACTTTATGGATAATTCTAAAAAAATGGATAACGCGCATTATTATAGGGTTCTCAATCCAAAGGAAGAACCAAAAGGTCAAGTATTACTAACAACTAATTTTGAATCCCCTTTTCGTCGCGAAGTATTTGAGTATAGGAAACATAGCTATGTCATTTATTGTTTTGCTCTTGAAACAGGTATAAGTATATTAAATGCTGTTAGAGTTGCGGAGAACTTACCCGCTTTTAAAGATAAAATAGACGAGTTCTTTTTGTCGAAAAAGCAGGAATACGATTTAATGCAAATGCTCATTGATGACCCTATAAAGAGCATAAGCGAAGAAAAACTCTATAGATTCTATTATGCATACATTAATGCTATAAATGAAACAGGGCTTTTCTATGATTGTGGCAAAGAACATTACATTTGGGAATTTATTTGGGAAATGGTTCGCGATATAGAATATCCGAATATGCCTTCAAGAATGGAATCTGTATTTTTATTTAATAACAAGGAAAATGCAATAAAATTCAAGAATCAATACCGCGATAATAATTATCAAGTAGCGGAAATCAAATTGTTAGAAGGCACACTGCAATCATTTGATATGAATTGGTT
>JAZUEN010000059.1:0-3296 GCA_045640185.1 Bacteroidales bacterium | reverse complement strand
AGATATGCAAGAAAAGATTATCGTTCTTGATTTTGGCGGGCAATATGCCCATCTTATTGCCAATCGTGTTCGCCGATTGGGAGTTTTCACAGAGATTCACTCGCCTGCAGCACCAGTAGAAGAACTGGCTGGCGCAAGCGGCATCATCTACAGTGGCGGACCATCGAGCGTTTATGCCGACGATGCTCCTGAATACAATCCTGAAATACTGAACATTCCCGTTCCAAAACTGGGCATTTGCTACGGACATCAACTTATTGCACAGCAACTTGGCGGTGTGGTAAAACCTGGCAAGGTAAAAGAGTACGGCATTGCCGACCTTGAACTAGGCGAGCCAAAACACCCTCTGCTTAAAGACATTCCTACATCGTCGCCAATGTGGATGAGCCATGGCGATGCAGTATCGAAATTGCCTGACGGTTACCGCATCATAGCATCGACAAAGGACTGTCCTATTGCCGCCGTTGCACTCGACGAACGCAAGATATACGGCATCCAGTTCCACCCCGAAGTGACTCACAGCAAATTCGGAATGAAACTGCTCGACAACTTTGTCAGCATCTGCGGATGCCAACGCACATGGAACATGAAGAGCTACATGCCGCTCATATCTGAAAAAATCAAGAATGAAGTCGGCAACCGCAAGGTGTTCCTATTGGTTTCTGGTGGCGTTGACAGCACTGTGGCATTCGTTCTACTCAATAAGGTACTCGGCACCGACCGTGTAATGGGCCTGCATATCGACAACGGCATGATGCGCATGGACGAGTCACAGAAAATCATTGAATTCCTCAACGCTTCGGGAATGCACAACCTTCGCGTGGTTGACGCCACCGAATCGTTCCTTGGCAAACTCGAGGGCATTACCGCTCCCGAAGAAAAGCGCAAGCGCATTGGCGCCACATTCCTTGTAGTAAAGGACGAAGAGATGCAAAAACTCAATCTCGACCCAAAAGAGTGGATGATTGCACAAGGCACTATCTACCCTGACACCATTGAAAGCGGTGGCACAAAAAATGCCGACCTCATCAAGACTCACCACAACCGCGTGAAAGAGGTTATGGACTTAATGGCTCAAGGGCTTCTGCTTGAACCTCTTGCCGACCTTTATAAAGACGAAGTTCGCATGCTTGGCGAGGAACTTGGCATACCTCACAACCTTGTATGGCGCCACCCGTTCCCAGGACCAGGACTCGGCGTACGAATGCTGTGCTCGGACGGGAAAGGCGAATTTGCGACAAACAGCGATGTGGAAGGCCTTGATGCATATCTGAAGGAACACAAAATCGAAGGCAAGGTGCTTCCTGTAAAGAGTGTGGGTGTGCAAGGCGACGGACGCACTTACGCACAGCCATTCCTTCTTACCACAAAGAACCTCACTTGGAAGGAATGCGAGAAATACAGTACCGAATTAGTTAACCGCTTCAAGGTAATAAACCGCGTAATATGGCAGGTGGGCACAGTGTCTGACGAGATGCCAAAACTTGTTGCACAATACGCGACAAAGGACAAATTCGACACCCTGCGCAAGTTTGACAACATCTGCACAGAATTTCTTCAGGCAAACGACCTGTATGAAAAGATATGGCAGATGCCTGTCGTGCTGACACCATTGCGTGTTCAGGACAAGCCTTGCATTGTGATGCGTCCAGTAAACAGTTCGGAGGCAATGACAGCCAACTTTGCGGAGATTGACCAAAATCTGCTTCAGGGTCTTTGGGGCAGTTTCCAAGCCGACGGCGCTGGCTCGCTTTGGTACGATGTCACACATAAGCCTCCAGGCACTATTGAGTGGGAATAATCGACTAAACAACAATTTGTTTCTATAAAAAGAACAATATCTTGATAATTAAATATTTATAATTTAAACACATATATTACAAAAATATATAATAGTTAACATATTATTAATCATAGCGTTTGCTATTTATTCGAGACATTCCGAAAATTTGGCGATTAGAAGAAGCAAGTCTTAAGAATAAGTTCAGTGAACGTTCGCGCTTAGCGTGGACGGAACTTATTAGACTTGCAGGTTACGCCAAATACCTCGGAATGCGATAAGTAAAATCCACGCTTTTCGTATTCCTATGTGTTTGATGTAATCTGTTGTCATCGGTAAGTACTGAACGCTGAAAAAGCAAATGCCGATGAAACTCTACGAAACATTATGCACCCAGCTCAAAAAGGAGAACAACTTTGTGAGCGACAACGGCGAACTGAAAAAATGGGTTGTGGCCGACAAGGCTCGCAACTACGATGCCGGACTTCTCGCTCTTCTTCTTGCAAACGAAGACCTGAAAAATACTTTTTTCAAAGACATTAACGGCACATTGGTTTTTCTTCTTGAGCAATTTCTGCTTTTCATAGAACAGAAAAACTATCTGAACGACAGCTATACAAGCTATCGAAACAAAATCGGCTTGACAATAGGTGGAAAATTCCTCAACCAGCGCAACGAGGTGGAACTGGTATGGCCTTACAAAGATTGCATTCTCGAAGGAGGACAGACCAAGGAAGACCAGAAACGCCCCGAAATATTCTTCAACCAAACATTAGCTCAGGACGAAATCACACAACTGCTCGACCCCAAGGTGTTGACAAATGCAAAACGATACGATAGTGATGGGGAAAAAGCGTTTGAGCAATTTAATCGAGATGCTGAATTGAACGCTAAACGTGGATTGCCTGCCGATACAATAACCGACAATCTGATAATTAAAGGCAACAACCTGCTCGCCTTACATTCCTTGAAAAAAGAATTTGCTGGAAAGGTGAAACTGATTTACATTGATCCACCTTACAATACAGGAAACGATTCTTTTGGATATAACGACAACTTCAATCACAGCACGTGGCTGACTTTCATGAAAAATCGGTTAGAAGTGGCAAGAGAGTTGTTAAGAGATGACGGTGCTATTTTTGTGCAATGTGATGATAACGAACAGGCTTATTTAAAGGTGTTAATGGATGATATAATGCATTTTAAAGAATGTATAGCACTTAAAACAAGTACTGCAAGTGGTGTTAATGCAATAAACGTAAAAAGAGGTGAAAGAATGTTTAAATTAAAAGTGTATATCTTATTTTACTCGGAACAAGATAATTATAGATTTTTCCCTCTCTTAATAAAATCCTCTTACAATGAAAATTATAAATACGAAGTAGTAAAACTCAAAAATAAATACACGATTAAAGACCTGTCATCAGAAATGGATGGTAATGAACTTGAAAAATATTGTTTGAATCATTCTGACACTATTTTTTCTTTGGTGAAAAACAACAAAAAAGCAGGCGAT
>JAZUEN010000058.1:0-23047 GCA_045640185.1 Bacteroidales bacterium | reverse complement strand
GCCCGCTTGGCCCTCCGACTTATTGCGCCCATCAGGTGGGGTGCCAGTTTCGACGACAGAAATATGGCAGTTGGGCCGTCGGCACCGCCGATGATGCCTATTGCGCCTGCTTCAGCCGAAGTGAAGCCGAGTGCAAGCGCTATTGCGTATGCACCAAAGATGCCAAGTTGCGCGGCACCGCCTACCAATACAAGTTTTGGGTTCGAAATCAATGCCGAGAAGTCTGTCATTGCGCCAATTCCAAGGAATATCAGTGGCGGATAGATGCCTTGCAATACGCCAAAATGCAGGTAGTTGAGCACGCTTCCGCTCTCGTAGATGCCTATTTTCAGACCAGGTGCAAATGCAATGTTGCCGATTATGATTCCGAAGCCTATGGGCAACAGCAACATTGGCTCAAATTCCTTTGCAATGGCCAGGTAAATGAAAACAAGACCAACGCAAATCATTATCAGGTGGCCTATTGTCATATTGGCAAAGGCCGTGTATGATAGAAATTGCTCAAGATGCTCGAGCACAAAATTTATAAATCCGTGTTCCATTATTCAATTACAATTAGGGTGTCGCCTTCCATTACAGAGTCACCTTTTTGCTTTGATATGCTTTTTACTGTGCCACTCTTTGGCGCATCAATGTTGTTTTCCATTTTCATTGCCTCAAGCGTAAGCAGGTGCTGGCCTTCGGTTACGCTGTCGCCCACATTTACCTTCACGTCGATTATGACACCAGGAAGCGGTGCTGTAATGGCGTTTGCGTCTGTAGTGGCCTTCTGTTGCCGCTGTATAGGCTGGCTCGGTGTGTTGCCTGTTTGTCTGTGCGCGGCTATAGGGCGGATAGGGCTTGCGATTTTTGTCTTTTCGGTTTCAATTTCAACGCTGTATGCTACGCCATTCACCAGAATCTGGGCATTCTTTTCGTCGATGCTTACAATTTCAGTGTCGTATTTGTTGCCGTTGATAGTAAAATTGAATTTTTCCATATTGTGTGTAGTATTTCTCTATGTGTTAATAAGATGAGAATCCGCCAGGTCGTTTACGCATTCCGTAAATCTTTGAGTTCCATGGTGAATAGTTCTTCGATACTTTCCGCATTGTCAACACAGTCGACTCGTCGTCGTGCTGTTGCTGATTGTGCAGGTAGAGTGTCATTGCTATGGCCGCGTTCACCTCGTCGGATGTGGCGTCGGTCGGTTTTTCATTCTTGGCGAAGTTCTTCTTCGGACTTGTCGCAATTTTGCCGATAATCTTGAAGCAGGCGTAGAGCACTGACAAAGCGCTGAGCACTACGATCATTGCTATTATTGTCATTCCGATTCCAGTAGGGTCGAGGGTCTTGAACGAATCTGCGTTGCCGATGTATGGACGGAACCAGTTGCTTGAGTTTGGCGTTGGCGCGTTATCAAGGGTCCAGGTCTCGGAGCCGTCGGTTTCGCGGCAGTAAACCTGATTGGTGGCAAGTCTGGGCAACGATACGCTGTCAATCAGCGTACGCCCGTTGCCGTCGAATAGCGCAATCATCCTGCTTTCCTTTATGTTGAATGTAAGATGTTGTGTACCAATCGAATTATCGCCAGTGGCATACAGAATGAAGTAACTGCGTGGTGCTATGCTGGTGTTTGGCGAACCTTTGACAATCATACTTTTTGTAGGATTCTTTATGTCGTCGGTTATGAACAGCCCACCAATGTCGACGTAGTTGTACGATGTGTTGAAAATCTCAATCCATCCGACGTGGTTGCCGTAGTCATCTACAATGCTCGAGTCGTTGGAAACCATCACCTCGTTGATACGCAGGTCGGAGGCGTTTTGCGCCTTGGCTCCAAAAACCGACATCAGCAAGGCGATGCATATTGTTGTTGCGTATCGGTTCATTACAGCGGAATATTTGAGTGTTTTTTTGCAGGGACAGAGTCCTTTTTGGTGGCCAGAAGTTGTAGGGCCCTGATTACGCGGAATCGGGTGTTGCGTGGTTCTATCACATCGTCGAGATATCCCATTTGTGCCGCAACGTATGGATTTGAGAACTTCTCCGTGTATTCGTCTTCGGCCTTCTTTATAAATTCGGCCTTTTCAGTCTCGTTCTCTATCTTACTGATATTCTTTCCTTCAAGAATTTCAACCGCACCTTTCGCGCCCATTACCGCAATCTCGGCCGACGGCCAAGCATAATTGATGTCGCCACGCAGGTTTTTCGGGCTCATCACGCAGTATGCACCGCCATAGGCTTTTCGCAGTATTACTGTCACTTTTGGCACTGTGGCTTCTGCGTATGCATACAAAAGTTTAGCGCCGTGCGAGATTATGCCGTTGTATTCCTGTCCAGTTCCAGGAAGGAATCCAGGAACGTCTTCCAGCGTCACGATAGGAATGTTGAATGCGTCGCAGAAACGGATGAAGCGTGCGGCCTTGCGTGCCGCGTTGCTGTCGAGCACACCTGCCATAAATGCGGGCTGGTTGGCAACTATGCCTACAGAGGAGCCGTTGAACCGTGCAAATCCGACAATGATGTTCTTTGCGAAATCCTCGTGAACTTCAAGGAAATCAGAGTTATCGACAATCGAAAGAATCACTTCTTTCATATCGTAAGGAGTGTTCGGATTGTCAGGTATAATTTCGTTCAGCGAGTCTTCAAGACGGTTTATTGGGTCGTTGCATTCAAATTGAGGTGCCTCCTCCAAGTTGTTTTGAGGCAGGAACGACAGCAGTCGGCGGATTTTCAGCAGTCCTTCCTCTTCGTTTTCAGCGACAAAGTGCGCTACACCCGATTTTGAACTATGTACCTGAGCACCACCAAGTTGTGCTTCGTTGACAATCTCGCCCGTGACAGTCTTTACTACTTTTGGTCCAGTCAAGAACATATAACTTGATTCCTTGCTCATAAACACAAAGTCGGTGAGGGCAGGAGAATAAACAGCGCCACCTGCGCAAGGTCCGAAAATTGCTGATATTTGTGGAATCACGCCTGAAGCAAGCACGTTGCGCTGGAATATGTTGGCAAACCCTGCCAAGGCGCAAACGCCTTCCTGAATGCGTGCGCCACCCGAATCGTTGATGCCGATGACAGGCGCGCCAACTTTCATAGCCATATCCATTACCTTGCAAATCTTGTTCGACATTGTTTCGGACAGCGAACCGCCAAAGACTGTAAAGTCTTGTGCATAGACGTAGACAACGCGTCCGTCAATGGTTCCGTGGCCTGTAACAACGCCATCGCCTGCAAATTTCTGTTTCTCCATCCCAAAGTTGGTGCAACGGTGAGTGACAAACATGTCAAACTCCTCAAAACTGCCTTCGTCGAGCAATATGTTGATGCGTTCGCGAGCAGTAAGTTTGCCTTTTTCGTGCTGTTTCTCGATGCGGGAGACACCTCCGCCAAGTTTGGCTTCGGCGCGTTTTTTTATTAAACCGCCTATCTTGTCCTTATTTGTCATTTTGTAGTTTTTTTTAGCCTTGGCTATATGCGAGCGTTGTTTACGCAAATAGCGTGCCACATTTAATTTTTGCGCGAAATTAAGCATTTTTTACGAAAGAACCTTATTTCGCGGTTAAAGCGGGTTCGTGCGGGTTCGTGCGGGTTCAGTCGCGTATTTCGTTTATTATTAGTAATGAGGAAGCCTTATATTGATAAACGCAAATACTTTTATTGATTATTGTCGATGATTGCCTTGTAGAAAATCTCTTGGATTTGGGTGCGGATGTTGAGATTTGCAAGTCTGTTTTCCTTTGACGAAGGGAATGTTCGGTTAGTCACGAACACCATAAAACAGTCGTATTCGGGGTCAATCCAGATGAGCGGACCCGTAAACCCTGTGTGCCCGAAACTTTTCTGCGACGCATATTTGCAGGTTGGCCCGTTGATATTGTATTTTTTCAGAGGCCTGTCGAATCCCAACGCACGGCGGTTCCCGCTTGACGCAAATGGTGCGGTGGTGAATGTTTCAAGTGTCTGCTTGTCGAAGAATTCGGTTTCGCCGTAAATTCCGCCGTTGAGCCACATTTGGCAGAGTTTTGATAAGTCGGTGCTATTAGAGAACAACCCAGCGTGACCCGAAATGCCACCCAGCATCGCGCATCCTTGGTCGTTCACAAAACCGAGTATGGTGTCGTGTCGCCATTCGCGGTCAATTTCCGAAGGTATGATGCGAACTGTATCGAATCTTGTAAGTGGCAGATAGCCAGTTGAATTCATCCCCATTGGCTTGAATATGTGCTCATCGCAGTATTCATCGATAGTTTGTCCCGATAACTTCTTTATCATCAGTGGAAAAAGATAAAAACCGAGGTCGCTGTAAACGTACTTTTGAGCCCCAAGTTCCGATTTTGTTATCGCATTGAATATGGTGTCTGTGTAACTGCTTATAAGATACAGGCTGTCAGTTAGTTTGATGCTGAATTCATCCGATTGCGTTTTTGAATAGATGTTTGGCAGAAGGTTGCCTTTGGAGTCAATGGTGCTTTGGTAGAAAGGAATCCAATTTTTCAGCCCTGCCTGATGTGTCATTATCTGATTGATTTTCAGATTGCTCTTGTTCGATTTTTTAAGCATTGGCACGTATTCCGATAATTTATCGGTGGTCTTGAATTTATGTTGATAGTAAAGTTGCATCAGCGCGGTTGTCGTGGCCACAACTTTCGTGACTGATGCAATGTCGTAAATATCAGTCAGTTTGACGGGATTGATGCTGTCGTAAGTGTGATGCCCGAATGCTTTGTTGTAAACTACATTTCCGTTGATGCCGAATGCAAGTTGGCAACCAGGCATTATTTTGTCCTTAATGCATTGGTTTATAATGGAATCAATTCTGCTGAAATAGTCATCGCGTATGTATTGCCCGTTTGCGTCTATGTACGAAAGCCGTATCTGCTTGCTGTCGTGCGAACCGCAACCTTCTGTTATCTTGTCGTTTACTGAAACTGTCAAATGCCCGTTCGTTTGCGTTCCGCCAAATACTGCCTGAGCAGACATTCTTTGAGTTTCGCTATTGGCTCGATAGCCTACCAATATGGCGTTTATCTTTTTTGTTTTCTGCAATTTGTCTAGTGCATACGGGTTTCCAAGATGCACAAGTATCACATCGTTTTTCAGTGCAAGCGTGTCAATCAGCCTGATCGACTCATTGTCCAATCCGAAATTCTTGTTTTGCAATTCGTTAGTGCCGAGTGTCGAAATGATTATCGTATTGTATCTTTTGGCGTCTTCAACTGTCTGATTTATAGTTGAATCGTTTAGTGTTGAAAGACAGATGGTGTCTGTTTCAGCATATAATTTCAGTGTCTGTTGAAAAACATTGTCGTAGCCACCATTGATGCTTATTGATAGTATCTTGTTGTTGGTCAGTTTTTTAATCGGGAAGATGTCGTCGTTTTTCACGAGTGTGAGCGATTCGTATGTAAGCCCGTCGTTTATGGCTTTTGCTTCAGCCGAGTTCAGGTCGGAATAAAGGTTTGCGGTGTCAATCGGCTGATAATGGTTTAGTCCCATCCAGGCTTTGGCCAGCAACACTTTACGGCAACGGCGGTTTAGTTCGTCAATTGTGATGATGCTGTCGGCAATGGCTTGCTCAATGCTGTCAATGGCGATTTCGGCCTTTTGCGGAAACAGCAGAATGTCGTTTCCTGCCATAAACGCCTTGACTTCCAATGTTCCAGGTTCGTAGGCGTTTGCCACTCCACGCATATTCAGCGCATCTGTAAAAATCAGTCCTTTGTAATTCATCTCGTTGATTAACAGTGAATCGACAATGCGTTTTGAAAGTGTCGAAGGCAATGTGGTGTCGGGTTCGAGAGCGGGGACAGCCAAATGAGCCACGAGCATTCCGCCCACCAAGTCGGCATTGTCCTTGAAAGGGCACAATTCAATGTCGTTCAGCCTGCACGTGTCGTGCGGAACAAGTGGAAGCGCAAGGTGCGAGTCGGTGTGCGTGTCGCCGTGTCCAGGAAAATGCTTTCCCACGGCCATCACGTTGCCTGCCTGTAGTCCTGTGGCATAGGCGGATGCGTATTGCGAAACCTTTCGCTTGTCTTCGCCAAACGAACGGCTGTTGATGATTGGGTTTTTCGGTTCAACGTTGATGTCGAGTACGGGCGCAAAATTTATGTGGATTCCCAGTCTTCGGCATTGGCGGGCCACTTCGGTGCCGAATTTATACACGGCCCAGCGGTCGCTGATGGCGCCCAGGGCCATTGCCCGAGGGTAGTAGATGGTGCTGTCGAGTCGCATACCAAGGCCATATTCGGCGTCAATGGCCACCATTGCAGGTATGTTTAGCCGTTCTTGAATCCTGTTGCACAGAAGCGCTTGCCTTACAGGACCGCCTTGCATAAATATGATACCGCCAAATTGCAGACTGTCAAATAGTTCTATTGTTTGCTGATTGTAACCTTCCGTCTTGTTCGAATATACAGCCATCATTATCAGTTGGGCCACCTTCTGACGTATTGTTAACGTATTTAGCACTGAATCAGCCCATTGGATATGTTCGTCGGTGTATTCTATTTTGCCAGATTCTTGCGCGGTTGCTGTTAGGCAAGCCAGAATGCCGACGATTATTGGTAAATGCTTGACTGTCATATTGAATTTCTGAAATTGCTTTGTATTGATTTTGAAAATCTTGATATTGGGGATTTATGTTGGCCCCTAAATATTGACTGTCGTGTTTATAAAAAATCAGAGCCAATGCTTATGCAGATTGGCTCCGATTCGATTTTATTTGTTGGTGTAATTATCTGATAATCTTAAACATTCTTCTAAAACGAATGTTCTTTGGGAAACTTTGGTCCTTGTCTGACGAGAACCAAATCATAGATGCCTTTCCAACAATGTGGTCTTCAGGAACAAATCCCCAGAAGCGTGAGTCGAGGGAGTTGTGGCGGTTGTCGCCCATCATCCAGTAGTAGTCCATTTTGAATGTGTAACTGCTTGCCAGTTCGCCATTTATGTAGATGTTGCTATCCTTGACTTGCAGGTCGTTGCCTTCATAGATTCTGATAATTCTCTGATATAAAGGCAGATTGTCAACCGTTAGGTCGATGGTGGTGCCTTTCGATGGAACCCAAAGCGGACCGAAGTTGTCTTCGTTCCAACGGTAGCGGGCATCGTGCGGGAAGCACGAACCTTCGTATGAGTCGCCTGCGTTCACACGCTGTATCTTCTTGATGAACCTGAAGTTACGCAGTTCTTCCACCATCTCTTCGGTCAGTGGGAGTTGGTAGTATCCTTCGGCAATGTAGCCACGGTTTATGTCTTCCATCGACAAGCCGAGACGTTGCAAGGCTTTCGGGCTGAAAGTGGTTCCGTCGGTGGTAATGTCGTAGCGATATTGCTTGATGCCGATTTCGGCCTGCATCCGTCCGTTTATGTATAGTTGGCCGTTTACAATCTGCAGTGAGTCGCCAGGAATGGCAACGCAACGCTTGATGTAGTTCTCGCGTTTGTCGACAGGGCGGTAGCCAATGGTGAAATGTTGCCAAATGGTGTTCCGTCCGTAGTCGCGGACCAGTTGGTGGTAACTTGGCGCCTGATTTTCAAGGCAAACGGTGTCGCCTTCGGGGAAATTGAAGACAACTACATCGTTGTTCTTGATTTTGCGCAAACCTGCCATTCGTGTGTACGGACGTTGCCAAGCATCGGTATATGAGCGAGTTGTTGCCGTGAATGGCATTGTGTGGTGCACAAATGGTACAGCGATTGGAGTCATTGGCTTGCGAGGCCCGTAAGTGTATTTGTTCACAAACAGGTAGTCGCCAACCAGAAGCGATTTCTCCATTGACGATGTCGGGATGGTGTATGCCTCAAAGATGAAAGTGCGGATGAGCGATGCCACAACTACTGCAAATATCACTGCATCAATCCATTCGACGGTCTTTGTCTGTTTCTTGACGCCTTTCTTTTTCCAGAATGCCCAATGCACCTTTTTGGTGATGTAGATGTCGAAAATCACGGGTATGCCCAGTAGCCACCAAAGGCCACCATTCCAGATTATCCAAAGGATATATACGACAATCGCAATGCTGAACTTGACAATGTCTTTTTTAGTTGGTTTTTCCATTGCTTATTTATTTAGGATAGAGTCGAATACGTCTTTCATTGAGTAGATGCCTTTTTTGCCAGCCATAAATTCAGAGGCGATGACGGCGCCAAGTGCGAATCCCTTGCGGTTGAATGCCTCGTGGCGGATGGTTATCTCGTCGGCTTCCGAGCGGTAGAATACTTCGTGTGTGCCAGGCACTTCGCCAATGCGTTCCGAAGTGATTGGCAGTTCGTTAGGTGCGCAGTCGGCTGTTTTCACCCATTTGTCAAGGCGTGGATTTGCCTTCACAATGTCCTCGCCCAGCGTGATAGCCGTGCCACTTGGCGCATCTAGTTTGTGTATATGATGTATCTCGTTCATTCTCACTGAGTAATCTGAGAAGTTGCCCATCATTTCAGCGAGTTTGCGGTTTAGTTCGAAGAACAAGTTTACTCCCAGACTGAAGTTCGATGCATATAGGAATCCGCAGTTATGCTTTCTGCATTCATCTTCAACCATCGGACGCTTGTCGAGCCAGCCAGTGGTGCCCGAAACGACAGGCACGCCAGCCTTGAAGCATTTCAGGTAGTCGTTGACTGCCGATTCAGGGAAAGTGAACTCTATGGCCACGTCGGCGCTCTTGAACTTCTCGCTGTCGAGGTCGTCCATATTGTCCTTGTCGATTGTTGCTACTATTTCGTGTCCTCTTTTTATTGCTATGGCCTCAATCTCGTGGCCCATTCTTCCGTAACCGATAATTGCAAGTTTCATTATATGATGTTTAAAATGTATTCGTTTAGTTCGAAACTGTGTCAAATGCCTTCTTGTGTTATTACAACGAAGTCAGTCTTCAAATATTTTCGCAAATTTGTGAAAAAATAAACATTCTTAGACAGAAAAGATTGTTTTGTTACATCGACGGAGTTTTCAATCATTTTCAAGCGAAAGAGATATTTTTTTTACAATAAAACTATTGCAGATGATTGTGATTGCTAACGTGGAAAAACTACTTTTGCATGCAATGTGATTTTGTATGGTATTTAGTAGTAACGTATTTCTTTTGTATTTCCTGCCTTTGTTCCTGATATGCTATTTTGCATTTCCAAAGTCTTGCAGGAATATAGTATTGTTGCTGTTTTCCGTCCTCTTTTACGCTTACGGTGCACCAGATTTCGTGCTTTTACTGATAGGATCCACAGTGGCTAATTTCTATCTTGTGAAGGCTATGAGCGGAACGGGAAAGCCCGGCCTGAAAAAGATATATTGTGCCATCGCCATTTCAGTTAGCATGGGTTTGCTAGCATATTATAAGTATGCCAATTTCTTTGTCGATAACTTCAATTGTCTGCTTTCTGCATTTGGAGTCGCCCCATTTGTGATTCAGAAGATTTTGTTGCCAATAGGTATTTCGTTTTTCTCATTTCAGTCGGTCACCTATGTCGTTGATACATATCGTGGCATTAGTGAACCTATGAAACGTTTGTCCGATTACGTCCTGTATATAATGATGTTCCCGCAATTGATAGCCGGTCCTATTGTCAGGTATTGCGACATAAAAGACCAAATCAATAATCGCAAGTATGATGTTTCGGAATGTTTGCATGGCATTTACCGTTTCATTATCGGCCTTGGCAAGAAAGTGCTTGTGGCCGATGTCGTGGGAATCCAGGCCGACAAGTATTTCGCAGGCGATTTGTCCGTCATAGATGCCGGAACTGCATGGATTGCCATTGTGGCGTACACAATGCAACTTTATTTCGACTTTTCCGGCTATTCCGACATGGCCATAGGATTAGGCAAAATCATCGGATTCCGGTTTCCCGAGAATTTCGACAATCCGTATAACTCATCAAGCGTTTCGGAGTTCTGGCGCAGGTGGCACATTACGTTGGGAACATTTATGCGCAATTACCTATATATACCATTAGGTGGTAACAGATGTGCTAAAAGCAGGATGTATTTCAACCTTTGGGTGACGTTCCTCTTGTCAGGATTGTGGCATGGCGCAAGTTGGAACTTTGTGGCATGGGGCGCATATCACGGTTTTTGGCTGGTAACTGAACGCATTGGTTTCAGTAAAATATTGACGAAGGCGGGAAAGTTGCCAAGCGTATTGTTCACGTTCATTGTCGTTTTGGTAGGTTGGGTCATTTTCCGTACCGAAAACCTCGCAGACGCGTGGACATTCATAACACGTCTTTTCTCGTTTGATTTCAATGGATTTAGTTTGTCGGCCAGCAAGCAGTTTTATGCAATCTTGCTAGTCGCACTGATGTTCTCTTTCATAGCTTTGAGCAGCATTGGCAAAAAGCTTCAGGACAAGATATTTTATGCCGAATATTCCACAGCCGGACACATTATTGCCTGGATTGTTTCTGCGTTTATGTTCTTGTTTATTCTTGGTGCATTAAATGCAGTCGGATTTAGTCCATTCATTTATTTCCGGTTCTAACATGACTCGTAACAATAAAATCCAAATCATTCTTTTTGTGCTGTTTATCGCATTCATGGCAATGCCGGCAATTCAGCAAAACACAAAATTGTTCAAGGTCATAGAACTTAACGGTGATGTGGAGAAATCGGCATGTCCAAAGTTAACATTCAATTCATTCATTAAGAACGAATATCAGGCAAAAGCCGAAAAGTACCTGTCTGAAAACTTCGGATTCAGGGAATACGCAATCCGTCTTTACAATCAGTATGCTTGGTCTTGCTTTGGCATGTATTTCAATAGTACCATAAGAGTAGGTAAGGACAATTGGATATATAACTCAGATTTGGTTCGCGATCATTACGAGTCGTTGATGTACTATTTTTGCGATTCGGAAGATGAGATGAAACTGAAATTTGACGCAGAAGCTTTGCGGCTTTGGAAACTGCAGAATGTGCTGAATGAATATGGCGTCAAGCTTTTCGTATGCATGACTCCAGCCAAAGATATCATCTTTCCTGAGTATCTGCCCGATGAAGGCGCAGATTTCAGAAAAGAGGGGCTTCACGCTTACGACTATTATGTAGATAAATTCAAACAGTTGGAAATCAACAATGTCGACCTATGCTCATTGTTCTTGCAAATGAAAGGCAATGTCGATTACATGCTATATCCCAAATCAGGCTCTCACTGGAGCAATCTTGCTGTAGCGCATATAGGCGACACGTTAGTCAGATATATGGAAAAACTCGGGAACAAAAATATTCCAAATTTGGCCGTGGGCGAACCATATGTCGATGCTCCACACAAACCCGATAACGACTTGGAGAAAGTGATGAACCTACAGTTCAGCATAGGAGGCAATGTCTATTATTATGCAGATGTCACAGCACTGCCCGACACCACGGCACAAAAAACCCGGATGCTGGTCATGGGAGATTCCTATTGTCAAGGCATAAACTACACATTGCCCTTGGATGACATTTTCGCCAAATACAGATACTGGTACTACAACAACTTTGTATACTACGATCCCGTCCATAATTCAGTCAATGAAGTTGACATTATCGAGGAATTGCTTGATCTTGACTATCTGATGATTATTTGGTGCCCAATCAATATGTATAATCTAGGCCGTTCATTTGTCGGCAAGGCATTAATCAATCTTTGTATAGACGACAAAAGATTCCAGCAGGTTTTCAATTCTGTTGCCGATTCATTGAAGAACGATGGCAGTGGTGTCAGTCAGTCAGATGTATATGATGAGATTTATGGCAATCCGGAACGTTTTTTCAAGGAGTTGGCGGGCAACAGCATCCCCGAATGCCGCAATCCTCGCAATGCAGTCGTTGTGGGTGATTCGTCATTGCTGACTCTTGATGAAATGGCTGAGAAAAAGATTCGTCACAAGCTTTTTAGCGACATGTGGCTGTTGCGTAGCATCCTATATGATGCAGAGTCAAGGCTGATAAGCAACGAAGAGGCTGTCGATGAAGAAGTGGGGCGGGAGTTGCGAAACGACATGTCTGGCATCGACAGGCAGAAACAGATAAAATCCATCGAACTGCGTATTTACGAAGATAGGGATTGGCTGGAGGCTGTTAAAAAGAAGGCCCGTAAAAAAGGCATACCATTGCAGGAGGCCGTCGTCTCCGATGCCGAATGGATGTATGACAACCAATATTCGAAATAATTATCGGACACCAAACACAAAAAAAAGCCGTTCCCCAAGGAACGGCTTCCTATTATACCTTATTGAAAACGTATTATTTTACCGAATTAACAATGGCTTCGAAAGCCTTTGGTTGATTCATTGCAAGGTCTGCAAGGACTTTGCGGTTGATTTCAACATTGGCTTGTGCCAATTTGCCAATAAGTTCTGAATAAGACATACCATATTGGCGAGCGCCGGCATTGATACGTTGAATCCACAAAGCGCGGAATGAACGTTTTTTGTTGCGACGGTCACGATATGCGTATTGTTGACCTTTTTCAAAGGTGTTCTTGGCTACTGTCCACACATTGGCACGGCCAAGGAAGTTACCTTTGGTTTGCTTTAGAATTTTCTTTCTTCTTGCTCTTGAAGCTACGTGATTTACTGAACGTGGCATAATTTCAAATTTTAGGAATGGTTAGCGGTCCTCCCATTAGGACTCTTCGACAGCTAATACATTCGCGGTTAAACAATTAAGGTTTTTACTATCTCATTGCCAAGCAAAGCTTGATGTTCTTGACGTCTGCTTTGTTGACGGTTGTGAAATAAGTAAGGTTACGCTTTTGCTTTGTTCCTTTTTTGGTAAGGATGTGGCTTTTGTAAGCGTGTTTTCTTTTGATTTTTCCGGTGCCTGTCAATACAAATCTTTTCTTTGCACCAGAATTGGTTTTCATTTTAGGCATAACTGTTCAATTTAAAACAAAACTTATTTTTTCTTTTTCGGTACAATAGTCATTATCATGCGCTTGCCTTCCAGGGTAGGTAGCTGTTCCACCTTTCCATAGTCCTCAAGCTCGTTTGCCAATCTCAACAATATCAATTCTCCTTGATCCTTGAATACGATTGAACGTCCTTTGAAGAACACGTAGACTTTCACTTTCGCGCCCTCTTCCAGGAACTTCATCGCGTGGTTCTTCTTGAAGTTGAAGTCGTGCTCATCGGTCTGTGGACCAAAACGGATAACCTTGATTACAACTTTTGAGGCGTTCGCCTTCATTTCCTTTTGCTTCTTTTTCAAGGCATAAAGGAACTTGCTGTATTCAATCACCTTGCATACCGGTGGATCTGCATTTGGCGAAATCTCAACCAAATCCAAACCTTGGTCTTCAGCGATTGCCAAGGCTTCTCTAATTGTGTAGATGCCTTGTTCAACGTTATCACCAACCAGACGAACCTTCGGTACTCTGATTTCTTCGTTTATCCTATTAGAAGCTTTGTCATCCGACGCCGGCTTCCTTTGTGGTTTGTTGTCGATTATAGCTTGGTTCTCCTATAATTAGTTTGACTTCAATGCTTCTTCAACTTCTTTGTTGACTAACTCGGCAAATGCTTCTATGCTCATCGAGCCTTTGTCGCCTTCACCTTGTCTTCTGACGGAAATCGTGTTGGTTTCCATCTCTTTTTCACCTACAACAAGCATGTAAGGTGTACGCTTTAACTCGTTGTCACGTATCTTTTTACCTATCTTCTCATTGCGGTCGTCAACGGCGGTGCGAATATCGTAATTTTCCAGAATATTGGAAACCTTTTGTGCAAATTCGTTATATTTTTCACTAATTGGCAGAATTACAGCCTGTTCTGGTGTCAGCCACAATGGGAATTTGCCACCAGTGTGCTCTATAAGTACTGCTACAAAGCGTTCCATTGAGCCAAATGGCGCGCGGTGAATCATCACTGGGCGATGTTTTTGATTGTCAGCACCCATATATTCAAGGTCGAATCGTTCAGGCAGGTTGTAGTCGACCTGAATAGTTCCCAACTGCCAACGGCGACCTATTGCGTCACGAACCATAAAGTCGAGTTTCGGCCCATAGAATGCAGCTTCGCCGTATTCTACTATGGCGTCAAGGTTCTTTTCCTTGCAGGCTTCAATGATTTCCTGTTCTGCTTTTGCCCACAACTCGTCGCTTCCGACGTATTTCTCGTGGTTGTTGGGGTCGCGCAATGATATTTGTGCTTCAACCTTGTCAAAGTTCAATGCCTTGAAAATGATTTGGATGATGTCCATCACCTTGCAGAATTCTTCCTTCACCTGGTCTGGTCGGCAGAACAAGTGGGCGTCGTCCTGGGTGAACGAGCGTACACGTGTAAGTCCGTGCAACTCGCCACTTTGCTCGTAGCGGTAAACTGTTCCGAATTCTGCTATTCGGAGCGGAAGATCCTTGTATGAGCGTGGTGCATTTTTGTAAATCATGCAGTGGTGAGGGCAGTTCATCGGCTTTAGCATATATACTTCGCCCTCTTCTGGAGTTGTGATTGGCTGGAAGCTGTCTTTTCCGTAGTGGTCCCAGTGGCCTGAAGTCACATACAGTTGCTTGCCACCAATGTGTGGAGTCATAACCTGTTGGTAGCCGTAGCGTTTTTGGATTTTCTTCAGATAGTCTTCCAGACGAAGGCGTACAGCAGTGCCTTTTGGCAACCAGATTGGCAGCCCTTTGCCTACCATGTCGGAGAACATGAACAGTTCCATTTCCTTGCCAATCTTACGGTGGTCGCGTTTCTTCGCTTCTTCCAAAAGAACTAGATACTCGTCAAGGAGTTTCTTTTGTGGGAATGTTATTGCGTAGATGCGTGTAAGTTGCTTGCGCTTCTCGTCGCCACGCCAGTATGCGCCTGCTACACTTGTTATCTTCACTGCCTTGATGACCGATGTGTCGAACAAGTGTGGTCCACGGCATAGGTCGGTGAAGTTGCCTTGCTTGTAGAAGCTTATCTTGCCGTCTTCCAGGTCGTTGATCAGTTCAACCTTGTATATCTCGTTTTTGTCGCCGAAGAATTTCAGTGCGTCAGCCTTTGATACTTCGGTACGCACAAATTGCGATTTGGCTTGTGCCAGCTGAATCATTTTCTTTTCGATGGCATCGAAATCTGATTCTGAAATCTGTCGGCCTTCGCCAAGGTCGATGTCGTAGTAGAAGCCGTTTTCAATGGCTGGACCGATGCCGAATTTCACGCCAGGGTACAGTTCTTGAAGGGCTTCTGCCAGCAAGTGTGCTGATGAATGCCAGAATGTGTGCTTGCCTTCGGCGTCGTCCCACTTGTTTAGCTTTATTTTTGCGTCTTGCTCAATAGGGCGGGCAAGGTCGATTGTTTCGTCGTTTACGTTTATTGACAATACTTCTTTGGCAAGGCGAGGGCTTATGCTCTCTGCTATTTGCATGCCTGTGATTCCGCTTTCATATTCGCGGACACTGCCATCAGGAAAGGTTATTTTTACCATAATCTGTTTTTGTAGAAAAGATTGGCAAAAGTAGAATTTGCCGATTGTTTTTCAAAATCTTATTTCGTTTCGCTTAGTTTTGACAGACGGCTGATGAATTCAGGAACTTTTTGGTTCAGGTCGTTGCGGATGGCCTTCAGGTTGTCGCCACGGTCTTTCTTCTCTGCGCATCGTGTCGCGTTTATGTCGAGAAGGGCCTTTTCGTAGTATCCAACAATCTCATTGATGAGGTTTTCTGCCAATTTGTAGTCGGCGTTTGGCACAATGAGTGTGTATGCCAGACATTCGCTGATCAGTTCCTTTACGATGAATCTGATGTCGTCTTTCAATTGTTTTTTGCTTGCCATGTTTGTATAGTTTTTGTTGTGTTATTCTTCGTTCGTGAAAAACAGCTTGTAGAATTTCAGTCCTTTATGCTCGTCAAATCCCTTTTCAATGTAGTCGGGGTTTGAGTGGACGTATATGTGGAAGTTCTTGTCTAGTTTGATTACGCTTCTGAAATATTTCTTGCCTTTTTTCAGCGCCTCGCCTGAAATCTCGAATTGGTCGACAGGCGATAGCGATTTTTTGTTTTCGAATTGTTGCTTGTAGTTGTCAAATTGTGCGCTGACATCTTCATTGCCAATGACCTCATTCTTGAACTGCTCGTTGTCGAAAAACTCGTTTGTGTTGAAGAATTGCTCGGCGCGTTTCATGAAAGTCACCTGGTCGGCCTTGTCTATCTTGTTCTCTGATGTCAGAACGTCTTGGCTGAAGTTCTTGCAGATGTCGAACAGCTGGTTGGTTTGGTAGTATTCGTTCTCGCGTGGCATCACGCCCAAGAAGTCGTCGCGCCAGTACATTGCTTCGTCGCCTCTGTTTGTCGTGTCGACTATGGCAACCTGGTAGCCGGTCTCGCGGTCGCAGTTGAGTATCAGGCAACCTTTGTCCAGCTTCTTTATGTTGATGCCGTTTTCATATTCTACATCGTAGCTGTCGCCTTGTTGGCATACCTTTATATATGTGTCCTTGTTCTCCGATTTGAATATGCCAATTGCGTCAATGGCCATGTCGTCAACCTTTATGTTCTGAAAATGGACCATGTAGAACTCTCCGGTCTTTATTTTCTGGTTGTTCGATTTCTCATACAGATGCCATGCAATGTTTGTCGATTGCTGGTAGAATTGTGCCGGGTCGTCGAATATTTGGCTGACGAAGCTGTAGACGTTGTTGTTGCGCAGGTCTTCTGGATTGACAAATCCGTAGAAATATTCTGTCTTGAAATGCGATAGGAAGTATGTCTTCAAAATGTCTTCAACGGTTTCGTCGACAATGGTTGTAGGTGCTTTTGACAATTGGATGCCTTGCTCTTCCGGACGGCTGCCAATATTGTGTACAACTATTTGGTTTATACATACTTCACTATAGTCAATCATAATCGTTTCGTTGTTTTTCTACAAACTGCAAATGTAATAAAAGCGTTGTAAATGGAAAGGATTAAATTAAGTCGGCTTTGGAGCTCAAAAGTTGACGTTTTCTTTCATGATTAATTTAGTTATGAATGAATAAAGGTTTATTTTGGCGTGATTTTAAATATATTATATGATATGAGCTTTTTAAACCGTAAAAATTTAATAGTCTGCATTATGACATCGTTATTAGGTTCGTGCGCGAGTGAGATAAACCCGTTTTTCGAAGAATATTCAACGCCGTTTGGCGTACCGCCTTTCGACAAAATAAAGGCGGAACATTTTATGCCGGCTTTTGAAGAAGGCATCAGGCAGGATTCTCTCGAGATAGAGACTATTGCCAATAATCCGGAACAGCCGACGTTTGAGAACACTATCGAGGCAATGGCCAATACAGGCGATTTGCTGTCGCGTGTTTCAGGCGTGTTCTACAACCTGCGCTCGGCCGATACAAACGACGACCTTGACACCATCGCGCAAAAGGTTTCGCCTATGATGTCGGCGCATTCCGACAATATAAAACTTAACGGCAAACTTTTCCAGCGCGTAAAGGCCGTTTACGAAATGCGCGATTCCATCGACTTGAACGATGAGCAGAAGCGCTTGCTCGAGTGCACATATAAGTCGTTTGTCAGAAGTGGTGCCGAACTCGACGATTCGCAAAAAGCCCGCCTTCGCGAGATAAACAAGGAGTTGGGGTTGCTCGACCTGAAGTTCAGCGCAAACGTGTTGGCCGAAACAAACTCCTATAAAAAATGGATTGACGACGAATCGCAGCTTGATGGTCTGCCACAAGGAGTTAAGGATGCCGCCGCTGAAGAGGCAAAAAAGGCAGGGCAGCCTGGCAAGTGGCTTTTCACGTTACATAAGCCCAGTTTCATCCCTGTGCTTCAGTATTGCAACAACCGCGAATTGCGCAAGGATTTGCTGATAGCATATTCAATGCGTGGCAACAACAACAACGCCAACGACAACAAATCGGTAATCAACCAGACTATGCGTCTGCGTGTTGAGATGGCCAATTTGTTCGGATTTGACAATCCTGCCGATATGATTCTTGAAACATCGATGGCCAAAAACTCGAAGGCCGTTATGGATTTCCTTCCAACCGTTTGGGAACCGTCGCTCAAGCAGGCTAAAAAAGAGGCTGCCGAACTGCAGCGACTTATGGATGCCGAGGGGAAAGGTGAGAAGCTCGAGGCTTGGGACTGGTGGTATTATGCCGAAAAACTGCGTATGCAGAAATACAACATTGACGAGGAGGCGCTGAAGCCGTATTTCAAGCTCGAAAATGTCCGTCAGGGCGCATTCGATTTGGCGTCAAGACTTTATGGCCTGAAATTTGAAAAACTTGAGGGCATGCCAGTCTACAATCCTGATGTGGAAGTGTTCAAGGTGAGCGATTCCGACGGTTCGCTGGTGGGCATCTTCTATGGCGATTATTTCCCGCGTGCAGGCAAGGGTGCTGGCGCTTGGATGAACAACATTAGGGAGCAGTATGTAGAGAACGGTGTCGATGTGCGTCCTATTATTATTAATGTCTGCAACTTTACGAAGCCTACAGCCGATAAGCCTTCGTTGCTGACTATGGACGAGGTTGAGACACTATTCCACGAGTTCGGACACGCTCTGCACGGATTCCTTTCGAGATGCACATACAGCAGACTTTCAGGAACAAACGTGCCACGCGATTTTGTCGAGATGCCGTCGCAGTTGATGGAAAACTGGTGCTATGAGCCCGAAGTGATGCGTACTTATGCAAAACACTACATTACTGGCGAGGTTATTCCCGATTCGCTTATCGAGAGCCTTCAGCGTGCAAGCACCTTCAATCAAGGCTTTGTAATGACTGAACTTCTGTCGGCGACAATTCTTGATATGGACTACCATTTGCTGACAAATGCAGATACCATTGATGTAGAGGCGTTTGAAAAAGCCTCAATGGAACGTATGGGAATGATTCCGGAGATAATTGTCCGCTATCGTAGCACCAATTTCAGCCACATATTCACTACAGGCTATGAGGCGGGGTATTATAGTTACACTTGGGCCGCTGTTCTCGATGCCGACGTGTTCGCCGCATTCAAGGAGACTGGCGACGTGTTCAATAAGGAAGTTGCCACAAGTCTGCGCAAGAACATTCTTGAGCGTGGCTTCACTGACGACCCGATGACTCTTTATGTCAATTTCCGTGGCAAGCAGCCAGACCCGAACAATCTGCTTCGCAAGAAGGGCTTTATTGAATAAGTGTGGATTGATGCTATATAAACACAAAGCGTCAGCCCAACGGGCTGACGCTTTGTGTTTTGTCAATCTCTTTCATTGGACTGTCAAAATGCACCTTGTATTCTTATACATATAGAATAAAATGTATTTTTACGTTGTTTATTTTGCAATATATGAATCAGAATCCAGAACAGATAGCGCGTGATGTAATTGATGACTTGCTACAACAGGCTGGTTGGGTTATTCAATCAAAGGCTAAGATTGATTTCTCGGCTGGATTGGGTATTGCTGTCCGTGAGTATCAAACGGATGCAGGTCCAGCAGATTATGTTCTCTTCATTAACCGAAAACCTGTTGGCATTATTGAAGCCAAACGCGAAGAAGAAGGTGTAAATCTTACTATGGTGGAGGAACAGTCTGTTCGATATGCAAATGCCAAACTGAAATATTTGAACAACGAGCCGTTGACTTATGTATATGAGACAACGGGAACAGTTACCCGTTTCACAGATTATAGCGATCCTAAACCTCGAAGCCGTGCGGTGTTCGCGTTTCATAAACCTGAAACTATCGCAGAATGGATTCGTCACGGAAGAAGTCTTCGTAACCGATTGCAGGATTTTCCCGCATTGGACGAAACGGGCCTGCGACCGGCACAGATTAAGGCTGTCGTCAATCTGGAGGAGTCTTTCAAAAACAATCCTCCTCGCGCTTTGATTCAGATGGCAACTGGAGCCGGTAAAACATTTACGGCAATCACTTTTATTTATCGTCTGCTGAAATTTGCAAAGGCAAAACGAATATTATTCCTTGTCGATACCCGTAATTTGGGAGAACAGGCGGAACAGGAATTTATGAATTTCAGGCCGAACGACGACAACCGCAAGTTTACGGAATTGTATAATGTTCAGCGGTTGAATTCAAGTTATATAGCGAGTGATAGCCAAGTTTGCATCTCTACCATTCAACGCCTGTATTCTATTTTGAAAGGCGAGGAAATGGACGAAAGCGCAGAAACAGACAATCCTAATGAATCTACTTGGTTGCAACAAAAATTGAAGGAGCAAAAGGCTGTTCCTGTTGAATATACGGCAAAGGTCCCGATTGAACAGTTTGATTTTGTTGTAATTGATGAATGTCACCGAAGCATTTACAATCTCTGGAAACAGGTTCTTGATTATTTCGATGCGTTTTTGATAGGCCTTACAGCTACTCCTGATAAGAGAACATTCGGCTTCTTCAACGAAAATGTCGTGAGTGAATATACTTACGAGCAATCGGTTGTAGATGGAGTGAATGTGCCTTATGATGTTTATACCATTGAAACGGAAATATCTAAAAACGGTGGCTTGATTAAGGCTGGCTGGCATATCGACTATCGCGACAAGATTACCCGCAAGACTCGTTGGCAACAGGTTGACGAGGATACGGAATACAAAAAGAACGACTTGGATAAATCTGTGGTGAATCCGAGCCAGATTCGTACCGTTATCAGGCAATTCCGCAAGGCATTGATGGAGGAGATATACCCGAATCGCTACGACGAAAACGGACAATACGAAGTTCCCAAGACATTGATTTTTGCAAAAACCGATAGCCACGCCGACGATATTATCAATATTGTTCGCGAGGAGTTCAACGAGAGCAACGATTTCTGCAAAAAGGTAACCTACAAGATTGACGAAGACCCCAAGTCTGTGCTGAACCGTTTCCGTAACCAGTATTATCCGCGCATTGCCGTTACTGTTGATATGATTGCAACAGGAACCGATGTTAAGCCACTTGAGGTTCTCTTGTTTATGCGTGATGTCCGCAGTGCGAATTACTTTGAGCAGATGAAAGGACGGGGAACAAGAACCATAAACGAGGATTCCTTGCAGTTGGTGAGCAAAACGGCCTCGGCCAAGACACACTTTGTTATTGTTGATGCTGTTGGCGTAACGCAGACGCAGAAAACCGACAGCCGTCCGCTGGAGCGCAAGCCTACCGTTCCGTTGAAGGACTTGCTTGGGGCAGTGACTATGGGCGTTGCCGAAGAAGACCTGTTTGTTTCCTTGGCAAACCGATTGATTCGCTTGAACAGGGAAGTTACTGAAAAGGAACGGGAGAAAATTGAATTCCTTGCAAAAGGAAAGACTTTAGGGCAAATGAGTGCCGAATTGTTGAATGCTTTCGATGTAGACAAGATTGAGGAAGAGTCTCAGCTGGAACTGCAAAAAATACCGCAAACGGAAATCACGCCTGCCATAGAGGAGAAGATTCGCGCAAAGGCGCAACAAAAACTTGCTGATATTGCCAGCAGTACGTTCAATGGCGAATTGAACGAATATATAGTCACCGTTCGCAATCTGCACGACCAGAAAATCGATTCGGTGAACATTGATACCGTTGTGCGAAGCGGGTTTAATAGCTTTACCTTGGAGAAAGCCAAGGAAACCATTAAATCGTTTGCCGAATATCTGGAGCAACACAAGGACGAGATTATGGCATTGAGCATATTCTATAACCAGCCATACAACCGCAGGAAACTCACCTTGCAAATGGCGCAGGAACTGCTCGAGAAAATAAAACAAGACAAACCGTTGCTTGCTCCTTCGTATGTGTGGGATGCCTATTGTGCGGTTGAAAATGTGAAAGCGAACCAGCCAAAGGCGGAACTTACCGCATTGGTTTCGTTGGTGCGCCACGCTTGCGGAATAGACAAAACATTGGCAGCGTTCGATAGTGTGATAGATAAGAATTTTAATGCATGGCTGTTCCGCCAACACACTGGTAACCGCAACCGCTTTACGCAAGAACAGATTGACTGGCTGCGCATGATTAAAGACCATATCATTAGCAGTTATCATCTCGATTTAGATGACTTGGACTACACGCCATTCGATGCCCAAGGAGGCCGAGGTAAAATGTACCAGCTCTTTGGTAACGAAATGGAACAGATTATTAATGAGTTGAATGAAGTGTTGGTGGCGTAAATAATGGAAAAATACAGGAATAAATATCGAATAGAATCCAATCGCCTGCAAGGATGGAATTACGCCAATTCAGGCCTTTATTTCATTACAATTGTTACCACAAATCGTATGTGTGTATTCGGTAATGTGGAAAATGGAGAAATGCGATTTTCTGAATTGGGGAAAATTGCATATGATGAATTTCTTAAATCGTTTGAAATACGGAAGGAATTGCAATTAGGTGCATTTTGTTTGATGCCCAATCATTTACACGCCATTGTCGGGTTGGAAAACCATATTACGGAAACGAACATTGAAAATACCGAAACGAATGGTTCCATCGTTGAAACGAATGGTTTCGTCACCGTAGAGACGCACGGCCGTGCGTCTCTACAACAATCGCAATCCCAACCGCACGGCATTGCATATCGTTCGCCAAAATCAATTTCGTCATTTGTGGCACAATACAAATCGGCGGTCGTATCACGATACGACGATTGGGTGGATGCCGTCAATGTCGGCGAAAAATATAATCGTGCAAATCCCTTGTGGCAATCCAATTATCACGACCATATTATTCGTACGCAATTGGAATACAATATAATAGAAAATTATATTTTCAATAATCCGTTGAAATGGAACGACGATAAATTTTTTCAATTATGATTCAATACCCAATATATTGTTCCATTGCCGAAACGAATGATTGCATTGGCGAAACGGACGGTCGCGTTATCGAAACGGACGGTTCCATTGTCGGAACGAATGATTGCATCGGCGGAATGAATGATTGCATCGGCGAAACGAATGATTGCATTGGCGAAACGAATGATTGCGTTATCGAAACGGACGGTTCCATTGTCGGAACGAATGATTGCATCGGCGGAATGAATGATTGCATCGGCGAAACGAATGATTGCATTGCCGTAGAGACGCACGGCCGTGCGTCTCTACAATGCGGGAATGGCCGTGCGTCTCTACAATGCGGGAATGGCCGTGCGTCTCTACAATGCGGGAATGGCCGTGCGTCTCTACAATGCGGGAAT
>JAZUEN010000057.1:0-2683 GCA_045640185.1 Bacteroidales bacterium | reverse complement strand
TCGGTTCGCTTCGCAGTTCTTTCTTGGTCTCGGCAATGTTCGAACAAGTTCGACATTGCACTCAACTTTCGAATGAATGCGCTCAGTTGCAGTGCCCGCACTGCTTCTTCGTTCAACCAATCAATCTGCCTGACATAATCTTCAAAATCACTACAAAGCAATTAATAGAACTTCCCTTAAAAAATTCAGAAACAACCAATACTGGAAATATCAATCTCGAAATATAGTGAAGCCACAATTCTCCCACACGGCAGTGTGGAAGGTTGTGGCTTCCGTTTTTTTGTGTGAATTCAGGCTGTAAATGCAAAAGCAGGCATTTATCAATGATTATTTGAAAAAAAGTTGTAATTATGCAAAGGGAAGATATGCAATTATCCACATTTTGATTTTAAAAACAATTTTTGTCGGGTATAGGCAATCCACCTTTGTTAACGACAAAAAACAACTCATAAAGCAATGAAAACCAACAGACTATTATTCGCCATTGCCGTTTCGGCATTTGTGGCAATGAACTTTGCAGGATGCAAGGGAGACGAAGAGACAACATTCGACACACTGTTTGACGAAGCCCGCAATGTGAAATTCACAACGGAATCATTGGACCAGGTTGTTTGCAAGGACAGCACATACAACCTTGCCGGATTGTCAAGGATTGCAGTCTGGAATGGCGGAGCCGAAGGCGCTGAATTATACTACGACATAAGCGTTGGCCAGAACAAGGATGAAATGGAGCATTACCTATTCGCCAATTCAAGCCAGCAGGAAATAGCGTTGGAGCCATTCACAAGATACTACTACAAAGTCCATTTGGGAATAATATACAATGAGACAATCTATTACACCGACGAATACGATTCGGAGGGCGAGATATACTCAATGCCGAACACGGTAATGGAACTGGAGCAGGACAACGGCGAGAACGAGCTGGCCTCAATAGTTAAATGGAACTGCTCGTATTATTGGGGCGACAAGCCAACAACGCTTCACCCAATGACGCTTGACGGGTGCCAAGCCAACATAGAGATAGCCTCGTTGGAAGACCCCTCGTTCAAGCCTACAAGCATAACCACGCCAGCCACCGACGGGCAATGCTACGTAAAGGCCGAAGGCACCTATCCGGCATACGAGTACGTCTATTGGCCAGGAACGGAGACTATCTATTACCTTGATGCCAACAAATACTCGTTTATGGTAACCATAGACAAGGCGGTAGGCGAAAAGACAGTGAGCCTAAAGGACACTTGCGTGAACATCTTTATGGACAAATCCACCTGTGTAAGGGATATGGATTTTAACATTTACCGCTACAAGAAGATAGGCAACCAATATTGGACCATTGACGATTTTAGGCTTGAAAGGCATAGGTATTGGCATTATGGCAATCAGGTGTCTTATTACAAGTTTGATTACAATGGACTATTAATTGTAAAATATGATACTAGAGGAACAAGAGAACATCACGCAGAAGATGATTGGGATGAAAACAGATGCCCTGATTTTCTTCCAAAGGGATTCCATATACCGACTGATGAGGAGTGGAATGAACTTGAGGCGTGCTTTGGAGTGAAAAGTCAGCCAATAGACGAATACATTCATATTGACAATAACATCATAAAAAAAATAATTAACGAGAAAAACGATTGTAGTGATATGTTCATAGGTAATGCTACTGACATAGCATATCATTTGAGGTCACTAAATGGATGGGTAGATTGGAAAGGTCAGAAAATTGCACAAAATGGAGAAATGAACCTTTATCCAATGGGAAATGGAGTGAGTGAAGATGAAATATTCGGGATGGGTTGTGTCTCTATATATATGACGAATACAGAAACAGGTGTTTATGGAAATTCTGCTTGTAGATTATGTTCAAATGGGTATAATGGAATTATTCGTTGTGATGCATCATCAGCAAGTCTACGTTTAGTAAAAGATAAAGAATGAAAAAAATAATATTGGCATTGTGCCTTCAAGTAATTGCGTTTTGCTCTTTTGCACAAAAGAATGCAGAGCCAAACCTTGGTGCAATAAAGGTTGAGCAGAGTTTCAGTGTTTTTCGCCATTGTACTGGTGAAAAGAACAAACCTGTGCTAAAAACAATGAATTTGTGCATACGTGAGGTTGAAAATTCATTGAAAGACAGTGCCAATTATTCTGGATACTTTGACATACCCGAATTTTATGATGCCGATTGCCAACCGAACTTTACATTGAAAATGAGCCTGTATGCCGGGAATATGAGGCATGAGAACGATTGTGAATATAAATTGGATTCAACACCAGGCTCACATTCTTCGGGTGAGTATGAAAGACGTTCGGCATTGTGGCATGGTAGTATGACATTGACATAACCAAACAGCAAAAACCACATTGCAAAATCACGCATAAAAACATATCTTTGTGAGATGCAAACACAAAGGCCATGGAGCAGTTAAAGAACTTGCCAATAGGCATACAGGATTTCGAGAGTCTTATAATAGACAACTATTTGTATGTCGATAAGACAGCCATAATGTATAAGCTGGTAAGCACGGGGCGGTATTATTTCCTGTCGCGTCCGCGCCGATTTGGCAAGAGCATGCTCATATCCACGCTAAAGGCCTATTTCCTTGGCAAGCGCGAACTATTCAAAGGCCTTGCCGTGGAGCAGTTGGAGCAGAAATGGACAGTGCATCCAGTGTTG
>JAZUEN010000056.1:0-3881 GCA_045640185.1 Bacteroidales bacterium | reverse complement strand
ACGGCCTAAACGCTCAAGCACATATTCGCGCACCTTTTCAAGTGCAGCAAATGTTGAATAGTAGCTCTCGTCGTTGGGCAGCCACTCGCTGAGCGATGCGCCATAGTGCGCCACCATGGTGTCGCGCCATGCATCGAGGCTTTGCATCTCGGCACACTTGTAGGGAAGCAGCCACTCGCAGAACTCGTCAAACGTGACGTGCTCGGCAAAACGGTTGCCCCGCCAAGTGTCGAACGCCTTGTCGATGCTGCCGATAAGATAATCCGCCTTCATTATCCTCAAGTCAGGTATGGCTTGGCCTTGCAAGCCGGCAAACTGGTGCGACGACAAATACAATAATGAATCGGACTGCTTGCTCGGCTCCATGCCCGATCGTGCCAAATCTAGCGCAATGGCGTAATAATCGTTGATGCGGTCGGTTGTGTAGGAGCGATGCCCCGGCATGTTGGCTATCAGGTAGCGTGCAGCCTCTAGTTTTTCGGCATCGCCTTCTGCCTCGTAATGTGTTAAAACCTTTTCTATCTCCGCACGGTTATCTCCCGCTATCTCAAGCGCCTGTTCAAGTGCCGATGGAGCACGGAAACAAGATGTCAGCGACAATGCGCCTAAAACAATTAAAATATTGAATTTCATTTGATTATATATTATTTGCCATTATGTGCCTGCCCGGTTGGCAAATAATCCTGCACCCGGCAACTAAAAATCAGTTTTCGATTCTCGAACAGCAAAAGATTGCACCACTGCGCCGATGCTTCTAGACTGCGTGTGGTGCGGCCTGCGCTGTCGTACAATTTGCGCTCGCAGGCTGGACTCGCAACGTGGGCTTTTTCGAGCTGCGACTCTATGGCACACATATCAGTACCTTGCACCACGGTTATCAGCGAATCGTAACGGCACTGCCCAAAATTCAGATTGAAAATGAGCATGGCGTAGCAAGACACGCTTGACACTTCCTTAGGGTTGAGCAGATAGACAAGGGTACGCCCTGCGCCCATTGAAGGGCAATTGGCGAAGACTTGGCTATCGGCCTGTACTGTGGCACTGTTTAGGGCGCTGACAAGTGGCTGGCAGTTGGCTGTTTCAACAAATGCGAGTATAGTGGCTACTATCAATAAAATGTTGTGTTTCATTGTGCTAGCTACTTTGAGTTGGTAAATATGTATTCCTGCTTGATTATTGCTTGTTTAAATATTTTTCAACTTCAGAAAAATACCATTTTGTCATTTTTGGAAATTCCTTATGCGGAATAAACAGGTGCGATATGGTAAGATCCTCGTTCAGGACAAACGCGTACGGCATATTTCGCGAATCTATATTCAGAACCGTATCGGCCACATTGTAAATATCCAAATCGTACTTGTTCATGCGCAAGAAGATACTATAATTGCGCATATAAGAGTAGCTTGCCCAAATCGCCACCTTGTTTTTTCCGCATTTTGATGCAAAATCATTGGCATAAAACAAAATGGTATCAATGCACGACTGGCAATTAAGTTCCGAATACCTTATGACCAGCCTTGAGCCGGTTCCCACCAGCTCCCCTGCACTTTTAGGATAACTTTCACTATCGACCATGGACAAACCTTGATTCAGAAATCTGCTTTGATCGTTGCCTACTATTGCCAGATAATCATCGCATATTACATTAAGCGCCTGCAAATTGCCACTTTCCGGATCTACTCTCCTGCCGAGAAAAAGCAAACAATATGCACTTAGAATTAGCAATATGGCTATTATTATGTTTTTTACCATTTTTTCAATTTACAAAACACCAATACAGGATTACTTTCTTCGTCAATTTTATCAACCAAATTCAAATCAGTGTCCAATCCAATATACTTGTCATTTTTTTCAGCTATTGATTCCAATCCGGCCCGTTCTCCTATTCTATAATAAGATTCAATGATATCGTTTGGTTGATTTGCAAATATCATACAGTCATTTTCACTTGCCAATGGGTTTAAAAAACCTTCAAGGAGTTTTGAAACGTTTTGCTTGCCTTGTGTATAATTATTCAACTCAAAATATTTGTATTTGTCGCCATTTAATGAACTTACTACGAGATGTGATGACCTTCCTATTGACAGATAGTAAACAAGCATTGAGTCGCATATGAAATACTTCGACAATTCATAAATTTTGCCCGAATTGTAATTATCTACATATGTTCCCCGCTTAAATAGACCCTTGTCAATTTTTCCTTGAAAATCGAAAACAAGCTCACACTTCAAATTTCCGTCTTTTGTGACAGAAAAAATGGTGTCGTTGAGCAAGTCATTAAAATAAATCTTATCTCCACTCTGTTTGAGGTTATTATTCAAAATGCTTTCATATTCATCGTGCTTTTGGTAGCACCCATACTTCTTGACTTGCATTGTTGTATCACATACCCACAGCGAATAGTCTAGCAATTCTGGAATATGGTCGTTGTCAGAATTTAATCCCCTAAACAAGAACGTGTTATCATCTATTACTCCTATCTGTATGCAATAGAATGGAATTCTATACTCTTTCAATCCTTTGCCATCGTGGCCATAAACTATCAGCCTATGCTGGAACTGATCAAGGACAAAGACCTTGTTGTTGAATACCACAAAATCAGTCGGCTGTACATATTCGAATGGACCGTTTCCTACCGACCCTATGTTGTACAAATAATGGCCTTGTCTATCGAAAACCTTTATAAGGTTTGTCTGATAATCTGAAATGAAAAAAGCACTATCGGACAACTGCATTTTTGTTATGTGTCCGATTATTGATTCGGCTGTTGTTTCCAATGGTATGGCCCAAACGCTATCTGCATAATCATCTAAATTGCCGTAGTGATTCTCGCTAGTTTGTTGAACCTTGTAACTTACAAAATCCGACTCATCCACCGACATCTGCCGAGTACTGTCAGACAACACATTTTTCCAATCGAAATCGCCAAATTCACTTTTTTTATGCAAATAGCTACACGAGGTTAGTGTAACAACCATTACAAACATCAATGTTTTTTTCATACGACTAATTATTTAGCAAAAAAGAAGTTGTGCCTACATTATGGCACAACCTCTACCTTTCTTAATATTATTGAGCTCGCGCAAATTCGTCTAAAGAATTATAGCCAAAACAAAAATCATTTGTTCCTGCACCGCAAACCTCAGCACGGAGTCCGTCTGCAGCAAAGATAAAATCATCAGAAGATGTTGATTCCCACACGCTATTACAAGTCACAGAACCACTATAGTTACCTCCATAATAATTGACTCCAGCACTCCCACTATTTTTGTAATATGTTGAATTTTTTTTACATTTTCGCACATTATATTCGATAACAAATGTATGCCACTTCTTCCAATTATATTTTGTCGCCACATACCCTCCGTTATTTGTTATTCTAACGTAAGCGCCTTCGCCTAAATCGTAATCCTCATAAGCTTCTGCAATGTTTTCCAAGTTAAGCAAAGAAAGATCATTCTTTGCTGACATCACATCATTAGCCAGCCAAGCATTCACTCCAGCCACAGCCACAACGGCCAAGCCTAAAATTGTTTTCTTAAGTTTCATAAAATCAATAAATTTTTTAGTTAATTAAATATGTTTTACAAAACCTGTGCGCACATTGATTTTGCGCACCAAACCAAAAAAAAAAAACAGACTTCCAAATTTTCATGAAACTTTTTGATAAATATTTTGCGGGGGTTTTCTCGTTTTTTTTTGCGTTGCTGTTGAAATGCTGTTGCATTAAGCTACTTTGTGTTGTTAAACATGTATTCCTGCACACTACAACTCAAAAGCAACATGCACATGCACACTTTCAACCACCGGTTTTTCACCATGAAAGCCTGGCTGCCACTTTGGCATACTTTTAATCACACGAATGGCCTCAGCGTCAAGCA
>JAZUEN010000055.1:0-37441 GCA_045640185.1 Bacteroidales bacterium | reverse complement strand
GCCTTCCTTTTTTTTGTGTTGTTCACTCTATATGACGCTCTCAGGAGGTTTTGCACCTCCTGCCGCTAGGCAAACCTCTGCAAAGGAATTTTATCATCTTTTTCCTATCGCAGAAATTGCACTTCTATCTTGAATCTTCAAGCGAATAATATGTGGTTGGGGCTTATCATTTGTCAATAACGCATTTATAAAATGCACAATGGTCCTTGTCTTTGACCACGCTCATGTACAGATTGCCTGTCTTGTCGCAATACGACAGTCCCATGACCTGGCCTTTCAGGTTTTTGCACCGCATACGGCGTACAAGATTGCAATTGGTGTCGAAAAACCATATTTCGTGGTTCGCACCAAAAGCTGGGTCATTATTCGATACAACATTGCCCTCAAAAGCCAAACTGGACCTGTAGTTGTTTACTAAAACATATTTATCAGTCTGGCATCCAAATTCAAAGCATTCCAGCGATACGCCTTTTTCCATAAGCGAGTTGTCAGTCAAGAACAATTCCGTATCCTTGAATTTTGTGTCGCGGTATTGCTTCTCGATTCTGAAATTCCTGTCATAAACATTAATCACAGGGTAGTTTTCCCAAAATTCCATATAACGAGAGCCATTGATTGCCATAGTGCGAAATAGCGCACTTGCCGTATAGATGTTTTTGCTTCTGGGATATTCGGCCAGGAAATGGCCCCTGAGATTGGTCTGCACGAAATTCGGAATGCCTTTTAGTCCGAAGCCCTTAATGTATTCCGGATTGCCCCATGTAATTGTGCTGTCGTTGACGTAATCGAAATCGAGAATGTTAAACAATGCAAAACTGGTCCACTGCAGAGCGTATTCGCCTCGCCTTGCAATGACAGAATCCATGCACAAGCGCGAGACATTACACTTTACGTAATCCTTCAGATTGAAATAGTTCTTTCTCTGCACTATCGACATCGACTTGGTCTTTTTCCTGCTACCGCCATATTCACAATACTCGGCAATTATCTCTTTTGTGTTGTAGTTCATGACCGTGATCAAATATGGCGAAGGGTTTTCCTCTGTCACTATCAGCATGATTGAATCGTCATACATATAGCATGTAGGCATTTTGTACTTGTCAGGAACTTCCATTTCCATCAATAAGAAGTATTCCAATGGAGGCAAACTATCTTCGGTAAGGTTTACCACGTTATCCGTTCCTGGGTAATACTTTCCTTCCGACAGGAACACTTCCTGCACGTTTTCGGTCTTTGACTGCTTTTGCCCGCACGAGCTGAAGATGCATGCAATGGCTAAAGCTGGGATTATCAGGCGTTTCATTTGCTTGTGTTTTGTATCGGCTATTTTTCAAATATACACTTGTAAAGGCAATACTCGTCGTTTTCGTCCTTTGCTGTCAAGTACAGCTTGTCCGACTTCTCGTTATATGAAATTTTGGCTATGGTTATAGTCTTGCTGCACTTGAAACGACGGACAAGGTCCGCTTTGTTGTCAAAGCACCAAATTTCCGTATCCTTATATCTTCCAAAGCGGGACTCGTCGCTGCGAAGCCAATTGAGTCCGCCTTTTCGTTCCAAATCAATGCCTGATATTTGGCACCGAAAATTCCTTGCCAAAAAGTAATTTTCGGTCTGACATCCAAGTGCAAAGAAGAGGCTTATTCCAGATGCCGACAACATGGGGGCGTCACTGCCTTCTGACACCAGCTCAGGATCGTCGAACTTGTCGTCGCGGTACATTTTAACAAGGTTGAATTTCTTGTCGTAGATGGTAATGATTGGATATACGCCCCAAAACACGACATAATTGGAATCGCAACGGACAATCGACCGCTGCACCAGATTAGCCGGGTAATTTTGATCGTTAATTTTATAATTGGCGACAGGCAACCCTGTTTTGGCGTCAAACTGCATGAACTCCGGAATGTCTTCCACTCCTAAGTCGTTGCTTACATACATTGGGTTGGCCATTGTAATTGTATCGTTACCTTCAAAAATAAAATTATTGCTGACCATCAAGCAATCCAAATCAATACATACAGGATGATAGGCATCGCCTTGCGCCAAAACAGAATCAATGTTCAAACGCGACACTGCACTTGTAGCCAGATCCAACACATAAAGACAATTGCGGTGCATCCTTGCCATAACCGAAATCATTTCATTCGGTCCTTGTCCCTTTTTGAAATAGCCGGCCATCTCCTTTCCTGTATTCAGATTGAAGATTGTCACGATATATGGGTCCGGATGGTCGCTATTAACTATGACAGCAATGCTGTCGTCATATACCGAATATTCCGCCTCCGCGTATTTTTCGGGCAAGGCAATCTTCTCCAGCGAGAAATACTCAACCGGAGGCATGTTTTCGTCGGTAAGCCTTACTATGTTTTTTGTGACCGGATAGGGTTTTGCATTAAACGATGCGTGATTGCACGAACCCAGCGACAAGCAAAACGATGCAACCACCAACACTCCCATTCTAAATTTCATACTTGTTTTTTTTAGTTTAGCGCACCCCTATTTAACAAATATACAAGTATAAATGTAAAGTCAAGGTGCGCTTCTATTAATGGTCCTATAAGAATAGGCCGTTATTAAGGACGAACTGTATTTGTAAAAAAAATTTAGTTAAAAATAAATATGTTTTACAAAACCTCAGGCGCCATTGGTTTTTAGCGCACCAAAAAAAACAAACCGCCAAATTTTTTTACAACTTTTTGATAAATATTTTGCGGGTTTTTCTCATTTTTTTTGCGATTGGTATGTGGCTTGTATGTCTCATTTCTTGAATATGCATTCGTATAGGCAATACTCATCTTCCTCATCCATTGCCGTAACAAATAGTTTTTTGGACTTTTCGTTATAAGAAGAATTGCTTATTAAACCAACCTTATTGTTACATTTAAAACGGCGGACAAAGTTCATTTCGTTGTCAAAGCACCAAATCTCCTGATTTTTTGCTCTTGTCAGATTGTAATCATCACTCTGTCTCCATTTGTTTCCTTTATTTTTCACTTCAGACCGTGTCATTTGGAATCTGCCACTCTTTGCAAAAATATAATTGTCTGTTTGAGCAATATATAAGGCAAAATTATTATCTCCGTCTGCCAATAACTCCGAATATGGCTCTTCGACAATTATTTCAGGATCTTTAAATTTCTCGTCTCGGTACATCTTCAACAAGTTGAAATTCTTGTCATAAATTGTTATTATTGGATAATTGAACCAAAATACATAATATTTTGTACCCGAAAAAGCTATTGTTCTATTTAACAAATTTGACGGAAAATTTTTGTCATTCTGTTTGTATTTGGCAAGTGGTTTTCCTGTTTTCGCATCGTATTGCACGAATTCTGAAAGTCCGTCCACGCCGTAAGCATTGCTAACATACATTGAATTGGGCATCGTAATTGTATTTTCGTCACAATAGGCAAAATCAGACACCATAAAGCAGTCCAATCGGGTAATGAACGGCTTATATGCCTTGCCTTCAGTCAAAACCGAATCTATATTCAAACGCGATATGGCATGTGTACTATAATCCAATACTGCAAGATAATTACAACACATTTTCCCCGAAGCCGAAACCATTTCATATGGTCCATTACCTTTCTTGAAAAAACCTGCCAATTCCTTTTTGGTATTCAAATTGTAGAATGTTACAATATACGGCTGCGGATGCCTTTCATTAACTATAATGACAATACTATCGTTATATACATGGTATTGCGAATGAACATATTTCTCTGGAAGATTAATCTTCTTTAACGAGAAATACTCTACCGCTGGCATGTTCTTATCGGTGAGTTTTACAATGTTTTTTGTGGTTGGATATGGTTGAGCGACAACAGACTCTTGATTGCATGAACCATACAACAAAGTAGTTAATACCATAATCAAAAGTTTCTTTTTCATGTTTGTAAATTTTTTTAGTTAAAAATATAAATGTTTTACAAAACCTCTGGCGCCATTGATTTAGCGCACCAAATCAAAAAAAACCGCCAAATTTTTCTTCAACTTTTTGATAAATATTTTGCGGGTTTTCTCATTTTTTTGCGATTGGTATGTGGCTTGTATGTCTCATTTCTTGAATATGCATTTATATAGGCAATACTCGTCGTCCTCGTCCATTGCGTCGATAAATAGTGTTTTGGTCTTTTCGTTATAGGAGACATTTTTAATAAAGCTTATATTGCCACTACATTTAAGTCGACGTACAAGATTCATGTCGTTATCAAAACACCATAACTCAGTATCCTTGAATCGTTCCCTAGTAAAATCAGCACTATGAACCCATTTTGCCCCACCCTTACTCTTGGCATCAGACACCGAAATATAACTTCTATAATTTGTGACAAAAATACAATTATCTGTTTGACAGCTAAATGCAAAAAAACTAGCAAATCCATTTACAGACAACACTGATGACCGTTGCCCTAGTTTACCATCCGCCACTTCAGGATCCTTGAACTTGTCGTCGCGATACATTTTCAACAAATTAAAATCCTTATCATAAATTGTTATGATAGGAAAGCAGTGCCAAAATGCTATATATTTAGAGTTACAATAAGCTATTGACCTACCCGTTAAATTTGGAGGAAAGTTTTTGTCATTTTGTTTATAATCGGCAAGATGTTTTCCTGTTTTTGCATCATATTGTACGAATTCCGGGATTCCATCAACTCCATAGTCATCGCTTATATACATATTATTTTCACTTGTAATAGTATTATCATCAAGAAAAACATAAGAATGCGCTATGCTCTCCATTATGGTAATGGCAGGTTTATATGCATATCTATCCTTCAGAGCCAAATCAATGTTTAGCCGCACTAACGCATGTGTTGAACCATCTATCAAAATCAAATTATTGAGATACATTTTACCCGCTGCCGAAAGCAATTCATCTGGACCATTCCCCTTTTTGAAATACCCGGCTATCTCCTTCTTGGTATTCAGATTGTATAATGTCACAAAATACGGGTCTGGATACTTGTTGTTAACTATAATGACAATGCTGTCGTTATAGACATGATATTCAGCATGGGCATATTCTTCTGGGAGATTAATCTTCTTTACAGAAAAATACTCAACCGCTGGCATGTTCTTATCGGTGAGTTTTACAATGTTGCTTGTGGTTGGATATGGTTGAGCGACAACAGACTCTTGATTGCATGAACCATACAACAAAGTAGTTAATACCATAATCAAAATTTTCTTTTTCATGTTTGTAAATTTTTTTTAGTTAAAAATATAAATGTTTTACAAAACCTCTGGCGCTATTGATTTTGCGCACTAAATCAAAAAAAACCGCCAATTTTTTTTACAACTTTTTGATAAATATTTGTTTGCGGGTTTTTCTCATTTTTTTGCGATTGGTATGTGGCTTGTATGTCTCATTTCTTGAATATGCATCGGTATAAGCAATACTCTTCATCCTCGTTCATTGCACTGATATAAAACGTTTTAGATTCCTCATTATAAGAGACACTACTTATAAATCCTATTGTATCACTACATTTAAGGCGGCGGACAAGATTCATATCATTATCGAAACACCATATCTCTTGATTCCCAAATCTGGTCATGATAAAATCAATACTCTTCATCCATTGATTCCCCCCATTCTCTGATAATTCAGACGCAGACATTTGCCATCTGCCATTGGTAGAAATGATATAGTTTTCTGTTTGATTGCAAAATATGAAAAAGTCATCGAACCCACTTGCGATTAACATTGAAGGCTTAACTTTTCCTATCTCGTCATTGTCTTTGAAAATGTCATCACGATACATTTTTACAAGATTGAAATCATTGTCATAGATAGTTACAACAGGATATTTATACCAAAATGCTATATATTTTGAATTGCAATATACAATACTCCGCAGTGTCACATTTGCCGGAAAATTTTTGTCATTCTGCTTGTAGTTGGCAAGTGGTTCCGCTGTTTTTGCATCGTACTGTATAAATTCCGGAAGTCCTTCCACCTCAAAGCCATCATTTATATAATATGGATTAGCCATTGTGATTGTATTTTCGTCTACAAAAACACAAGAAGATGTTTTTCCTCCCAATAGGGTGATGGCAGGTTTATATTCATTCCTTTTTAACAACACCGAATCAACGTCTAACCGTGACACTGCTTGTATTGTGCCATCTCTTACAATAAGATAATTATGATGCATTGAACCCGTCGCCGTAATCAATTCATCTGGGCCTTGTCCTTTTTTGAAATACCCAGCTATTTCTTTTTGGGTATTCAAATTGTAGAATGTCACGATATACGGCTGAGGATGATTGTAGTTTACTATAATGGCAATGCTGTCGTTATAGACATGGTATTCGGCATTTGCATATTCTTCGGGAAGCGACACTTTTTCCAATGAAAAACTCTCAACTTCCGGCATGTTTTTGTCGGTAAGCCTTACTATGTTTTTTGTAGTTGGATAAGGTGTAACTGATGATTGCGTACATGAATTGCACACACACAACAATGCCACTATTAGCATGATAATTACGAACTTCATATTTTTATGTATATATACAACACACCGACTCAGCATTATTACTTGCTAAATCGGCATGTTTTTATTAATTAATGACGTGGACCTATAGCACTTATAGTAGCGTTAGGCAAACGCTAAGCATTCAGAAATACATACGGGCCCGCCTGAATAACAATCATACACATCATTGCCACAAAAAATTTCAATTAAAACTGATGCATCCGCATTGTTACCGCCAAACACATTGTTAGTATTGCTAGCCACAGCGACTGCTAACCCGCTGACAGCAACTGCTGCCAGAATCAAAAACTTCTTTTTCATTTGTAAAAAAAATTTAGTTAAAAATAATGTTTTTACAAAACCTCTGGCGCCAAATCAAAAAAATGGTTCTTCATATTAGGCAAAAGACGATTTTTATTACCGTACAAATTTATTGCTCGCTTAGCTTAAATCTTTAACTGCTGGTGTTATTTGAGCAGAAACAGCCAACAACGAAATTGTTAAAATAAAACTGTTTTTTTATAACTAAATTAGCTAAAGTTTCTCCAATGGAATCTGGCATAACGAATATTCGTCGTTCAATTCAATGCCATACAACTTGTTGTCGTACTTGTCATAATAGATATCGCGCAATTCGTGATCCAACAACAGCTGTTTTACTGGATTCCCTTCCCAATCCATCACCAAGATGTTGCTTGCAAGTCCAAGTCTATCTTGATCCATCAAGTTATGTAGTACAGTTTTAATTTGTTTGCCTGAATATAACGCAAAAATATAATCTTGACTTGACGACACACTCAAAACACCCATTCTTGTTTCTGAAGTAAAAGCCGTTCTATCACTTGGATCCGTAGCTGGCATTTCATACAATTGCAAAACCACTTGCCTGATGTTATTCAAATCGGAATAATCATAAATTCCATACACATCCCCCATTCCTGCCCCCCAAAACATTCTCTTTTGCACTGAATTGACGCATATCATTGGTTGAAGAGCCCAACCATACTCATCTGACGTATAATCGGAAGTGGCATCTATCTTGCCAAAATAAGTTTCCTGCTCCGGCGTTTTTACTACAAATCTATTTTCGTTATTCAAAACAGGAGCAATTATCATATCTCCATCGAACGCCCATGATGTGGATGTAATATTGACACGTGCAAAATCAGAAGCTGCAGAATCAACACAGACTCCACCTGTTGTAGCATTATAGTACAAAACCTTTTTTAAATTTAAATTGAAAAAGAAGACCTTCCCATCATTTGGGCACATCGTTTCTACTGAAACAACTTCTTCGGGGCCTTGCCCTTTGGCCAAAAAATGGGTCATTCCACCATTACTTTTATTTACAGCCAAAATCATCCTATCTGCCGATTTATCATAAAAATAAAAATTAGCACTATCTATTGCCAACATAGAGGGATTAAGCAAATCGTCTCCATGAACCGACGGACACGAAACTGTATTGACATTTTGTTTGGTTGTAAACAACTTGGGCAACCCTTCTTCAGAACTTTTGCTGCCACACGAGCAAAAAAGGACTGACATTGCTAAAATAATTGTGACTTTTTTCATTTTTTCAAATTTTAATGATGAATCTTGATATACAGTAAAAAAGGCCCTCTTCCTTTTAATGGAATCTGCTGTGACTTTCCTCAAATATTGCATTTTTTTCAATACGGCTACACAACTTAAAAATTGGCTGGTTTTCGTCAAATATACTTATCTTGTGTTATATCATCGAACAAACGTGTAACATTTTTGGAGGGGTTTCCTGAGAGGGCCACTGCCTTCCCGTACTTAATGGCTACGCTATCAGTTTAGCAACGCCACCACGCCGCTTACGGCCATGTAGGCGTACACAACCTTGCGCAAGGTTGACGCCGAAATCTTGTCGAAAACCAGCTTGCCAAACTGCGTTCCTACTATTATTCCGATGCAGGCATATAGCCAGCCCATGCCCACCGTAGGTGTCAGAAAGCCGTTCTTCATGCGGTAAAATGTCATGAACAAGTTGCCAAAGAAAAAATATGCCTGTGTCTGTGCAAGATACCGGGTCTTGTCATCTTCCGACGACACAAAATAAAGCACCGCCGGAGGGCCCTGCATTGCAAACAGGCCACCCATCAGCCCACTCAAAGTTCCCATCGACACTTGTACCGTGTAGGTTGGGCGCAAATGTATCCTGTCGCTGAATATCACAAAATAGACACTCATCAGTATCAGTATTATGCCCAGCAGATGCTTCAGATGCGTGTCGCCGGCGTATGCCACATACTGCACGCCAAAAAACGACACCACCAGGAATGTCAGAAGTATCGGAAGAAGCTTCTTCCAGTTTATGTATCGCCATATCGGCACAAGCACGTAGAGCGACTGCGCCGCCGACAGCAGTCCGGAAAGCGTTGTCGCCTCGCCATACGAAGGCATCAGGTGTGGCAACATGGTCATTATGAATATGCCAAAGCCAAAGCCACTGACGCGCTGTACAAAGCTGGCGCCCGTGCAGAAAAGTATAAGCAAGGCTATTGTAACGGCTTCCATACTGAATAATTTCATGCAAATTTATCAATTCCAATTATCAGACTAACGGTTTTAGGCCGGAAAGTTTTTGCGCCCGTCTATCTGTCTGGAATAATCCTCCAAAATCACTACAAAGCATTTCATTGATGCCGCCATAAGGCAATTTCGTAATCCATAATTGATTCTATTTTCTTACGTTTGTGCCAAACTGACTGACTAAATGGAGAACCACCGGAATAATGGCACTGAAGCACACGGCGCAAAACGCATGGAGAACATGGCTGGCGGCCACGCGTCACCATTCACCATCCGCCTGCTCGACCGGCACTGCCACCAGATGATGCAATGCCCTACCGCCCCCATTTGCTCGCAATGCCACAGCTTCCTGTTCCTGTACCAAGGCGAAACGCTTGTCGAAACCGATTCGCGACAGCTGCTCATACGCGCCAACGAGTGCATTGCCATTCCCGCAAACACACGGTTCATAATACGCTACTTCAAGGATTGCCTTGGCTATATGGGCAGTTTCAGCACCGATTATCTATGCGCAAGCCCTTTGGTCACGGCCAGCTTCAAGGACTACGCCTTCCTGCTGGCGCAAACCAGCCATGTCTGCCACTTCGACCATTTCAGGAGCAGTTTCGTCCAAATCCTGCTCGAACGCATCTACAGCGAGTCTATCACGGTCCCACAAAACGACGGCATCGTCAGGGCAAACCTCAACTCGTTTCTGGCGGAGATTTCGGCCGAGCTGGAGAAGTCGATAAATAAGCCACAATCGTCAAACAGCATTTGCAACCGGTTCATGGAACTGCTTTTTGCCGACAACCATAAAAAACTAACTGTGGCAGAATATGCAGAAAAACTGAATGTTACGGCAAATCACCTAAACCGTACCATTAAGAGTAACACAGGCAAGTCCGTTTCCAATTGGATAGAAGATTCGCTCATGCTGTCGGCCAAAATGCTTCTCCGCAGCACCGACCTCACAATGAGCGAAATAGCCGACCGGCTTGGCATTGCCGATCCGTCATATTTTTCGCGCCGGTTCAGACTGCACGAGCAAATATCGCCTACCGACTACAGGAAAGCCATTAGACGTAATGGATGAACCTTGAAACCTGAAAACGCCATCTTCACGCCACACAGGCGCTTCCTCGCCCCAAAAAGCTTGAACATGAAACTCAAAAGCCCCGACATTGCTGTCGGGGCTTCCTTGTGCAGATTGCTCTGCGTCAAACTTATTATTAACCACTCTTTTTTATACAAAAATCAGTATCAGCGTTTGTGCCAGGACGATACGCAGAAACATGGCCAACGGATAAACCGTTGAATAGGCCACCGACGGCTTGTCGTTCTCGGCTATCATGTTTGAATAGTAAAGTGCCGGCGGATTGGTGTTTGTGCCCGAAATCATGCCCACAATAGTGAAATAGTTCAGGTTGAAGCACTTGCGCGCTACGCACGAAATAATCAGCATTGGTATCATGGTGATGAGCAAACCATAGCCAACCCACAACATTCCGTCGCCGTTTATCAGCGTATCGAAGAACTGCTCGCCAGCCTCAAGTCCGACACAGGCAAGAAACAGCGAGATGCCTATCTCGCGAATCATCATGTTCGCACTCTGCGTAGTGTAGCAAGTCAGGCCTATCTTGTTGCCAAACGCGCCCATCAAAAGCGACACTATGAGCGGGCCCCCGGCCAAGCCCAGTTTTGCGGCCTGCGGCATTCCCGGAAACTTGATAGGAATGTAGCCTACTATTATGCCTAGAAATATGCCTATGAAAAGTGTCGAAAGGTTAGGCTCGTTTAGGTGCTTGACCGAGTTGCCGAGGAACTTCTCGACAAGTCCCAGGCTCTCGTCGTTGCCCACTACCTTCACCTTGTCGCCCAAATGCAGTGCCAAATCGGCTGTTGCCACAAGTTCCACACCCGAGCGGAAGACACGTGTCACATTTACGTTGAACGACTTGCGCAGCTGCAGGTTCTGGAGTGTCTTTCCGTCGATGCGCTTGTTGGTGATAAGCACCTTGCGCGATTTCAGCTCGCCTGTCTGCTCATTCAGCTCGTCGGCCGAGACCTTTTCGCCAAAAAGGCCGTCAAGCTCCGCCTCACGCTGCTTTGGCGCTATTATGCGGACTAGGTCGTTGGCTTCGAGCACCGTGTCGCCATTCGGCACAAACACCTTGCCGTTCTGGCTTATGCGCGCAAAAACCACCTCCTTGTTGAACTGACGCGATATCTCCTTTATCTGCTTGCCCACCATTGAAGCGTTTGTAATGCGATAGCTGCAGCGTGCCGGCTCGTCAACGTTCTTTGCCTTGCGTTCGCCACGCTCCTTCTCGTAATCAATATTGAAGATTCTCTTCACTATCACCATGCCAAGTATTATGCCTACAACACCCATAGGATAGGCAACGGCGTACCCGAGCGATATCGACGGCATCTCTTGTCCCGTTACTGCAATCTGGTTAAGCGCCTGCTGTGCCGCACCCAGGCCCGGAGTGTTGGTGACGGCGCCCTGCATTACGCCTACCAGCATCGGAAAATCGATTCCGCCCAATAGGTAGAAAATAAGTATTGTGACCAAGATGTTCAAAGCCACGCTGCCCATTGCCAATCCGTTGAGCAGCAACCCCGATTGCTTGAACGACGAGAAGAAGTTTGGCCCCACTTGCAGGCCGATGCTGAACACGAACAGTATCAAGCCGAAGTCTTTCATGAAATGCAGTATCGACGGATTCACCGTGAAGCCGAAATGCGACACGATTATGCCGACAAAAAGCACAAATGTCGAACCCAGCGAAATGCCCTTCAGCTTTACTTTTCCAAGAATGGTGCCTAGTGCTATTACAAAGGCGAAAATCATCACGGTCCTGCCGACCGAATCATTTAGCAACAACGACGTAAACCAATTCATACCTTAAATTTTTAATGGAATTTATTGAAAATCAAACGTTATTACCCCTTTCTAATCAGGTGCAAAAGTACTAATTACTTTTTATTTTATATATTTGCAAAAATTAAAAAATTCGATAGCAATTATAGTTAAAACCGATTGATGACATGGAATTGCGACAACTGAAATATTTCATAAAAACAGCTGAGATGCTGAACTTTACCGAAGCATCAAAACAACTGTTCATCACACAGAGCACGCTCTCGCAACAGATAAAGCAGCTGGAAACGGAGTTGCAGGTCATGCTATTCGACCGTATAGGAAAGAAGATTTTCCTTACCGAGGCCGGCTCTGAATTCCTGCCGTACGCTAAAAAGACCGTTGCCGACAGCGAGCACGGCGTACAACGCCTCCGCGACCTGCAAAACATACAGACCGGCGAACTCCGCATTGGCGTTGTATTCACCTTAAGCGACCTGCTTACCAGCACCATAATATCTTTTTCGAAAAAATACCCGAAAATCAAGCTGGTTGTCATATACAGGCCCGTCAACGAGCTGCTCAACCTGCTCAAGGAACGCCAGCTCGACCTCATCCTGTCGTATAAGCCCGACGAGGAAGACAACCAAATAGAATACTACGGATTGTTTGATTCAAACCTTTCGGTGATTGTCAATTACAAACACCCACTTATAGCGATGCGTGAAGTTCAGCTCGACACTCTGAAGCAATATCCGCTGGTGCTGCCCTCGGTAGGCTCGCAAGCTCGCTCAATGATTGACAAGCTGCTTAGCAGCCGACATGTGCATCTGACTCCACAAATCGAAATCACAAGCATGACCATCATGATGAACCTGGTTGAGACCGGCCACTGGATTGCCGTGATGTCGGAGACGCTTATACGTGGCCACAACAAATTGCGCGCCATACCCATTGCGGGCAAGAAGACTCAGATGCACCCCGCCGTGATAGTGCTGAAGGACAGCTACCAAAAAGTGTCGGCAAATAAATTCATGAACATACTGCTCGAAAGCCAAAACCATAAGAAATAACGGAAATTCGGCCTGACTTCAAATTCCACAATGTCGCATGCCGTAGGCTTGCTATTTATGCGCGATGCGAAATACCGGCCATATAAATGGCAGGCTACGATATTCCGTCCCTAACAGGACGGGGTTTGGCGGATTCGTTGCTTCGGCTCCCCAAAGCGCAAGCATGACGACGGAGAAACCTCACTATACATCTTTTGTGCTTTTTTAAACAAGGTTTATATAAGTTGCATATATTTGCAAGAAAATCCAATCTAAACGTTGTGCCTAACCAGCACGAAGTTCCAACGTTTTAATTTTAAGGTACTTCTGGAACGAAAGTACAAAATATTCAAAATGAAGACGAAAAAACTATTTGCCTGCTTGTTCCTATTTAGCGCATTTGGAGCATCGGCACAGATTTTGACAGGAGAGTCGTTTGCCAAATATGACATCGACAAATATGACGGCACCGCTGACCACAAGCAGCAATATGTTCAGGCCGCAGAAGGACTAAAAGACCGTTTTGCCCTCGACAAGAACGAACAGCTGTCTTATTCAAAAGTGATTGAATGCCCAAATCAGACAAAAGACCAGCTGTACCAAAACATTAACGATTGGTTCACAAAAGCTTTTGCCGACAAAAACTCGTCAATAAAGACAAACGACGCCGAAACCGGCACTTTGGTTGTTAACGCCTCTCTTAAAAACATCGTGTCCTTCACCCACCAGATTGTGAACGTCGACATGATTGTGAAAATCAACATCAAGGACGGCAAGGTTCGCCTGACCAGTACAATAAGCCAATATGTCATAAACTCATCAACACCTTGGGTGTCAAAGAAATGCTACCCATTCTACGATGAGCAGGACCCTCTGCGCAAGAAAGTAGGCTCAAGCGCATATACAGCAAGCTGCGTATTTACCGAAATTGTTGAACAGCAGTTGACCGAAGCCGTTACGCCAAAAGCAAAAGTCGAAGATGCTGACGACGACTGGTAGGCCGCCGTTTGGGAAAGTACAAAAGCCAGCTCTCACCGGGTTGGCTTTTTTTGTGGTTTCACAATCGGTATTTGTCGGCTATGTAACGGCGGTCGGCTTGCAGTTGCTCGCGTAGCTCATCTACCGATCCAAACTGACGTTCGTCACGAATCTTCCCTAGAAAACTGACACTTGCCGTCTGTCCGTAGATGTCGCCGTTGAATCCAAACAGGTTGGCCTCAATGGTAATGTCTCCGCTTGTGCCTTCAATGGTCGGCCTCATGCCAATGTTCAGCATTCCCAGATATGTACTGCCCAAGACATTGGCGGTTATTGCATACGCGCCGTTGCCCGGGACGAACTTGCAGGCTTCTGGCTTTATGTTTGCCGTGGGAAACCCGAGCGTAGTGCCAATGTGGTTGCCCTTCACCACTTCGCCAGCAAGGCTGTAGTTTCTGCCAAGCGAGATGGCCGCTTCCTCAACCTTGCCTTCCGAAAGCAGCTGCCGTATCGAAGTTGAACTTATAGGTTTGGTGTCAGATGACAACGCACTGAGCTGTTGAATGTTAAAATTGTGTTTTTGCGAAAGTTTCTCCAGTTCGGCAAAATGACCAAGACCATCCTTGCCCATCTTGTTGTCATAGCCAATGAGCAAGGTGTCCATATTAAGGCCGCGCACCAGATAGCCCGACACGAAATCGGCATATTCGATTTGCGAAAATTCCCTTGTAAAAGGCAATATTGCCAAATAGTCGATGCCCGTCTCCGCCAGAAGCGACTTCTTCTCTTCCAATGTCGAAAGCATGTGAAACTGGCGTTCAGGGTTGAGCACCACCGACGGATGAGGCCAAAAGGTCATAACCACGCTTGAACCGCCACGGCTTTTTGCACACTCGATAAGCCGCCTTATCACCTGACGGTGGCCCAAATGCACACCATCAAACGCCCCGACTGTTACAATCGGCTTTTCTATCTTTATATTCTCGAGTGTACTAAAAACTTGCACTATCGTAAAATTTGCGCAAAAATACCTTTTATTGTGAGTTGTTGGCCACAAATGCCAAAAACTTGCCGTTAGGCATAATTGCAAATGGCATAAAAAAAACGTCTGCATGAAAAAAAGGAATCGCCAGACACACAAATCAACCTTATTTTCCTATTGACCATGAACCGGATGCACCACATTTTCAGACCACTCATCAACCGGATGCACACATTCGTCAACGGTTTGGACAAATTTGCCCAACATTTCAAAAAAACCAGATGGCAATCGACTTATCAAAACAAATAAAATGTATTTTAAAGCCCAAATTTTAAGTAGTTAATTCAAATAGTTTTGGCAACCATAAATTTCAGCAGGAAAGCCCCATTTACGGCTACTGCAATATTGTTAAGTCTTGTGTTTGGCACATTTAACGGAAATGCCCAGAGCATAGCTACCGAGCCGTTAGATGTCAGTGTGTCAATTGAGGAAAAGATTATTTTGTCGTCAAAGGATCAGCCCGACGCCAATTTCATCGAATACAATTTCACCGAACACAACGGCACTAAAAACATCACCATCTCAATCCCCCAGGACGAGATAAGCCAGCTCATGCTCAACGAATACTGCTTTGAAGGCGCCACACAGCAGCCAATATGGACACCCAAATCGTCAGTCACTTTCAGCCCTTCGTCAAGAATCACTGAAATAGTTGTCAAGGCACGTAGCGAAAACGGACTTTTCTACCAGACCACCATCAAGCTGACCGACGGCCGCGCCTATAGCATATTTGGCCTCATCATGGCCATAGCAATAGCCATCATCGCAATTTGCGCCATATACTTCTGGAGCCGGTATAAGCTGCTGCGCGCCACGCTGTCGTTCGAAAACGAAATATCGAGCCAGACAAAGGAGCTGCAAGCCCAGAAAAACAAATACGAAGAGCTGGTGGCCAACTACATGCCAAAAGAAGAATTCGAAAAGCTCAAGGAAAAGCAGAAAGAAAAAGCCACCCGATACAAGATGGTCACTGTGCTGTTCTCCGATGTGCACGGATTCTCCAACATCTCGAAAAACGAAAATGCCGAGCACCTTATCGACGACCTCGACCGATTCTTCCTTCATTTCGACGAGGTTGTAAAGCGCTTCCACATTGAAAAGATAAAGTCAATTGGCGACATATACATGTGCGCAGGCGGCATACCGCAAAAGAACCACACCAACCCGATTGAAGTCGTGCTTGCCGCATTTGAAATGTACCAGTACATACAAAACATGAAGCTGGAATATGGCGACGAACAAGGCTGGAACCTACGAATAGGAATACACACCGGACCCGTCTTCTGCAACAATACAGGCAACAAGAAAAAACTTGAGATTTGGGGCGACACCGTCAACATTGCCAGCCGAATGGAAGCTTCCGGACAAATAAACAAGGTTAACATTACGGGCATGACCTATGAACTTGTAAAAGACTACTTCGTTTGCCAATACTGGGGCAAGATGCCTGTCAAATACAAAGGCGAAATAGACATGTACCTGATTGAAGGGTTCCGCCCACACCTGTCGGTTGACGGATTGGGAATACGTCCAAACCAGGCATTCCAGACCCGCCTGGGCATTGTCCGCTTCGACGACATTGAAGAGGTTGTGCTGAACATGCTTGAGGAAAAATTGCCTAAAAACCTTTACTACCACAATTTGAAACACACAATTGACGTTACTGTCCAAGTGGAGATAATCGGACGATCGGAAGGAATCACTGACGAGGAGATGCTGATGCTTAAGACCGCGGCACTGTTCCACGACACAGGCTTCACCCGCACATACAAGGACCACGAGGAGGCTGGTGCCGAAATAGCACGCGAATATCTACCTCGTTTCGACTATACCGCAGAACAAATTGACCTTATATGCAACCTGATTATGAAGACCAAACTGCCACCGAAGCCAGTCACCCTGCTTGAACAGATTATCTGCGACGCAGACCTGGACTACCTTGGCCGCGCCGACTTCATTCCAGTTTCAGGCAATCTGTACCGCGAATTGAAGGAACGCGGCGCCATCGAAGACGACATAAACAAGTGGAACAAGATGCAAATCAAGTTCATCGAAGGGCACCAATACTTCACAAACTCGGCAAAACAGATGCGTGATGTAAACAAAAACAATCAATTGGAAGCTATTAGGCGATTAGTTGAAGAAAATAATTAAATTTGTAGATTATTATTTTTGGTAAAACAGAAATAGAACACATAGAGATATGGCTAAGACAAGAAAAGACGTTATTGTTATTCCTTGGGATTATTCCGAGACAAGCGAAATAGCATTGCAACACGCAATTCTACTTGCCAACGAAGTTGACAACCAAATAATGTTGGTTCGTTTTCTGAAGAGAGCAGGACTATTCGGGAAATCAGCAAAACAGGCAGAATTTGAAAGCGAAAAGGTCAAAATCAAGGAGGCTGCCAACAAAATGGTGGAAAAATACAAGCTTGACCCACAACGCATCTTCATCGACGTTGAAATAGGAACCAAATCGAAAATAGTAAACGGTTTGATTAAAGACGCCAATGCAAACCTGGTTATAATGGGCAAATCCTACAAATTGACCGACAAGAAAACCCTCAATATACAGGAACTGACCGACATGTGGAGCGTGATCGACATTCCTTTCATTGTCGCAACCGAAGCCCCGACTCATGACTGCTACAAAGAAATCGTCGTTCCTTTGGACCACGACAAGAAGATGAAGGAAACATTGCAATGGGTTGTCTATTTGTCGAAATACTACAACTGCAACATCAACATCATTAAGCCTTACATCCTTGACGAGTACAAGAAAAAGGACATGGCCAACAATATCTATTTCACAAAGAAGCTACTCGACAAGAAAAACATCATCTACGGTATCAAGACCGCCAAGAAGGGCAAGGTGTTTGAAGACGAAATTCTGAAGTTCAGCCAGAACATCGATTCCGATTTGGTTGTGCTTATCATCAACAAATACAAAAAGATGATCAAGGAAAACCCTGACTACAAGGAAACCATTCCGTTCCTTGTAATCAACCGAAACAGCGAAGTCGTCAAATACGGCGGCAGCTTCAGATAATCTTCTTGAAATTCACATAAGGCAGTCTAATGGCTGCCTTTTTTATTGACATCGCTTAATTATATGTGATTAGTTTCATTGGCGACAATTGCCATTTCTTATTTTTCTTGTAGTTTTGGCACTTATTAATATGAAACGCATTTTACTGTTCATATCAGCCTTGTTTGTCTGTTCCGCCTCATTCGGACAACTGTCGTTTGGCGTGAGGGCAGGATACGGTGCCTACGGCGTCTATTTTGAGCCACCATCGCTCAATGGCAACCAAGAGCGCCTGTATGAGCCTAATTTCGGCTTTATGGCCATATTCAACGACAAGAAAAACACAGGCGTGCAACTCGAAATAAACTATGCCACAAAGGGCTGGCGCGAGGTTGACAAGGACGCCGACTCCATGCGCTACAAACGCGAGATAAACTATCTGGAATTTCCGGCAATGGCCCATATCGAGCTGGGGAGAAAATGGTTTAGGATATATGGCCTTATTGGTCCATACATTGCCTTCAAACAAAGCGAAAAGACCACAATAGTAAATTATGAAGGCATTATAGCCAACAACCCTTACGACATGTACAACCAGAAAATCCGTGACATCGACTTTGGCAACAAAGTAGGCCTAGGATTCAGGTTGAACATTGGCGAACGGTTTTCGGTATTGGCCGATGTACGTTATGACTTGCAGATTGCCGGCGGACAAAACATATTCAAGAAACAGCCTAACAAGATTCAGGCTTCCCGCCTTTCAGAATTGGGAGGGTCTGTCGGAATTGTGTTCAATATTATGCCTCAACAGGTTGAAGTGAAGAAAGAATACTACGTTCCCAAGGAAGACATCTATTATATCGAAGATTGATGCCGGTTGCCGTGATTGTGAATGGGAAAAGAGATTGACGCTATCGTCCCAAACTCTTATCTTCTTGTCTTAATAAACCTTAAAACCTATTATCTTACGCACTTCGTTAAGTGTCTTTGCCGCGCTTTCGCGTGCCTTTTCGGCTCCTTGGCGTGCTATCTTGTCGAGCAGTTCGGTGTTGCTTGAATACTCGAGAATGCGCTCGCGGATTGGTGCCAATGTCTTCACGATGTCCTCGGCCAACTGCTTTTTCATGTCGCCGTAGCGGATTGAGCAGTCGTTCCACTTCTCGTCGAAGTATTTGTATGTTTCCGGCTCGCTGGCAATCTCCATAAGTGTGAAAAGGTTCTGTATCACTTCTGGCTTCTCGCTGTTTGGCGCTTGCGGACCGGCATCGGTTACGGCGCGCATCACTTTCTTCGAGATTGTCTTGGCATCCTCGAAAAGATAGATGCAGTTGCCCTCGCTCTTGCCCATCTTTCCGCTGCCGTCGAGACCTGGGACCTTTACGGCGTGGTCGCTGAAGTAGAAATTCTTTGGTTCGGGAAAATATTCAACCTTGTATATGTTGTTGAAACGGCGTGCGCACTTGCGGGCCATCTCCATGTTCTGCTCCTGGTCCTTGCCTACGGGCACTTTTACAGCCCGATGCTGAAGTATGTCGGCGGCCATGAGCGTAGGATAGGTGAACAAGCCGGCATTGACGTTGTCGGGCTGCTTACGAGCCTTCTCCTTGAATGTTGTAACACGGCCCAACTCGCCTATGTAGGTGTTCATGTTAAGATACAAATACAGTTCGATTGTCTCTGGCACATCGCTCTGTATGTAGATTGTGGCCTTGTCGGGGTCGATTCCGCAAGCCAGGTATTCGGCAAGTATGGTGCGTGCGCTGTTTTGTATGTTTTCAGGTGTAGGGTGTGTTGTGAGCGAGTGCCAATCGGCTATGAAATATAGGCAATTATACTCGTCCTGCATCTTCACAAAACTCTTTACTGCTCCGTAATAGTTTCCCAAATGCAGGTTTCCTGTGGGACGAATTCCGCTAACTACTGTTTCCATCTTTTTACATTTATGGACGCAAACTTAAACGAACTAAAATTAAATCCATTGCTTTTGTGCCAAATTTATGTGCCGATAGGACAAAAAAGGTGAAAAACTATGCCGCCGTAGCCTTTTACTATGGCTGAAAGACCGACTTCCGCCGTTTTTGTCCGACTGCCGTTGTAAATGATGCAGAAAAGCAAAAATGCATTTCTTTCATTTGTTTGTTATAACAAAACAATGGTTTTACATCGGAATGTTATAACATTTTCTATTTTTACAAAAAAATATCGTGAAAAATGAAGTCGAGCGTAATCAGAATCGGGAACAGCCTCGGAATAATAATTCCTTCAGATTTTCTGAAGCGCATGAGACTGGCCGAAAGGGACAATGTCAATCTGGACTTGTCGGGCGACGTGCTGTCGATACGGCCTGCAAGGAATTCTACAACCATGGCCGACGTTAATTTCTACGTCTGCCCGGTTTGCGGAAACGTGCTTTACGGCACAGGCAAGGTGCAGTTGAACTGCCACGGGCACAATCTTGAGCCTCTTGAAGCAAAAAATCCTGAAGGGATAATGGATTACTCCATTGAAACCGTGGAAGACGAGTATTACGTGGCTGTAAACCACGAAATGTCGAAACAGGACTACATGTCATTCATGGCCTGCGCTTCCGCCGACAGGGTCCAGATTGTGAAACTGTTTCCCGAAGGAATGGCAACGGCTCGTTTCAAAAGGGAACTGGCACGCTACATATATTTCTACAGCGAAAAGGACGGGTTGTTCAAAATTCAAGTATAGCTGACCATAGCTTGTTTTACGATTGTAGGTTATGCTTCTTCCGGTGTTTTTCAGAAGCATACAATGATGTTTTGAAATGATTTGTTGAAGTTGTCACTAATAGGATATTAATCTGCTTATCAAGACCGATATATGGAATGTCGACCATTTTGTGGTGCATGCTGCACTGTAATTTCTATCAGCTCTCCACTGCCCGGAATGCCCAATGGCAAACCTGCTGGGGTGCGTTGCGTAAACCTCACCGACGACTATCGTTGCCGTATTTTTGGCAAGCCGGAACGGCCAAGAATATGTAGCGCGTTTAAACCCGATGAGATTATTTGTGGCAAATCGCGAAAAGACGCTGTCACCACCATTGCCCGGCTGGAAAATATCAATCCGGAAGATTTTCTATGACTTTTCTAAAAATGTAATGCCACATCCAAAACATATCTTCATCATTTTAAACACGATGAAGGCTTACATTTCCATCCATGCTTGAAATTTGCAAGCGTCCGTGGCCAAACCGTCAGTTTGCCTTGCTATGGTTCTTTCGATACAATTGATACGAATTGATAATGTTGTGCCAAATGCTGTAAAGTCCGCCAGCAACGGCTGTCACGGGATTCATAAAGGTATAGGCTACCCAGATGATAAATACCGTGTTTTTTTGCCCCATGGCCTGTCCGCCACTTATCCGATCGTTGTAATGGCCACCTATGCGCTTGCCTAAAAAGAACTGAGCGACACAGCATAGCATTGTCACCAGCAGCATGCCGGCAAAACAGAATGCCGATATATTGCTGTGCACCAGTGCCCGCGTTGTGACAGCCAGCGCCAGCGCCAAGGCCACCATCCACAAATAAAAAGCCAAGTCCTTTATGGCAACCACCAGACGCAACAGACGTGGAAAAAACTGTCTTGTAGCCCAAGCCAACAGAAACGGGAAGACAAGCAACGGGAAAACCTGTCTGATTATCTTGAAAAACGAATGGGCAAAATTTAGTCCGATGCTTGGGTTGACAAAAGGGACAAACGTTGGCACAATCAATGCCGTCACCACATTGCTGATTATGGTGTAAGCCACCAACGTAAGCGTGTTTCCTCCCAACTTGTCGGTAACAACCACCGCGGCCGTTGCGGTAGGGCAGATCATGCATACCATGGCACACTCGACAATTATCTTGGCATGGACATTGTCAATCACACTTGAGACAAAAGCAAAAAGCACAAAGGCGCCGGCCTGTATCAAAGCCAGCCACAAATGCCACCTGCACGGGCGTATCTTGGCTGGATCAATCTTGCAAAACGATATGAAAAGCATGCAGAACAGCAACATTGGCTGGACAAACCCCACCACCCTGCCTGCAAGTGTATGTGCCTCGGCAGACAACGGCATTTTAGCAAACACAAAATACGCCAATATGCCTAAAAGCATCACTATTGGCAACGACCAATCCTTGATAAACCTGATGAAAGACTTCATTTCACTCACGAAAAACCGAGGCGCGAAATTAAGCGCTTTTGCCTTGTTATGGCACCAATTGCTTTTATTTACAAAAATCCCTTAAATTGTCAGCATAAATACTATTTCACAAATGCGCAAATTAATTTTATCTGCCCTGATTGGGTTAAGCCTTTCTGCATTAGCAGGGAACAATGGCACAACTATAGTAAAGGTTCAAGGAAAATTCTATTCAACGCCTATTGTCACAACCGACGGTAACGTTGTTATTGCATCGCACAATAAGACAATGTACCTTTTCAACAGCAAGGGTCAACTGCAAAATTCATACACCACCGACGGCTGGATTCACGCCACACCACGTCAGCTTTCCGACGGACAGATTGCCATTGGCAGCTACGACAAGTATTTCTACTTCTTTGACAAGGACGGCAACTACCTAAACAAGATAAAGCCCGGAGGCAAGATTTTTACGGAACCTGCCGAAATAGGCAACGTCATAGCATTTGGCACAAGCAAGGGAAAAGTTGCCTTTTATGACAGAAAGGCCGATTCGCTGTATTATGCCAAAGTGCGCGGAAAAATCATCCATGGCTCGCCATTGGCGCTGAGCAACGGCAATGTGGCCATTGGCGGAAACGGGAAACGGCTTTGCATCATCGATACAAAGGCAAATGTGAAATCACAATTCAAGACAAAAGGCTGGATAATGCACACTAAACCGGCAGAAACGCCTGACAACCAAATAGTAATAGGAACTTACGGGAAGCGGTTGTATTCCGTCGACACCCTTTGCAACAAAAATTGGCAGTACAAGACAAAAGGCCGCATTCACAGCTCCATCATCCTTACGCCGGACGGCAACCTGGCTTTTGGCTCGTTCGACAAAAACGTCTATTGCGTTGACACAAAAGGAAACTTGATAAACAAATACAAAACAGAAAAAAAGGTTGTGTCAACACCAGCCATGGTCAATGACAGCGTGTTTGCAATTTGTGGAATTGATAAGAAAATATACCTGTTCACCACCAAATGCCGATTGTTGGGAAGCATAACCTGCGAAGGAAGTTTCTTCTCCACACCCATTGTCATGCACGACGGAACGCTGTTCTGCTGTACAATGAAGGGCGTGCTCTATTTCGTAAGCAAAGAAACCATTGACAGCATTATTTCAGGCAAGACAACCAACATTGTGCTTGAAAAGGAAAAATACGACATTATATACTAGTTGTCGGCCCAAGACACACCGACAAGCTGCTCGTATTCACCTGTCACGGGCTTGAAAAACACCAGGAAAAGGTAGCTGTTGCTTGTCTCGGAATGAGAGCCTTCGAATCGCTCCATGTCGACTTTCCCGTCATAATAGCTGCGGCAAACGTACATGTAGTCATAGACGCCTTGCTTCAGAAACAAATCGGCCTCGTACCGCCTTGCCGAAAAATTATACCGCATCATGTTGGTTGAATCAAGCCGCCAGTTGTTGAACGCTCCATAGACAAACACATCACCGTCAAGGACCGGATCGACATTTAGCGTAGGATGCACAAATGCGTAATCGGCCGAACGGTAGTAGTCATCGTATACATTGTTGGCCGAATAGGCATAAATTAGATACTGCCCGTTGAAATCCTCTTCAGTGAAATATGGCTTGAACGCCCTGTTTTCGTCGGCAGGCGTGGTGACATGAAAAAACGAACTGGCATAATCCACACTGTTGTTGTTCATGGGCGATGCCTTAAGGTAGCGCAAATCGAGCCGGCGAAATTCATTCCCGCCAGCAATGAGCATATCGCCCGCGTACGAATAGACAAGCTTGTTTCCTATAATCTGACGAGGTTTCAGGCCAACACGCGATGAATATGGACTCCCGTTCTGCAATATATCGACATTAAGTTCGTCGAAGACATTGCTCACCATCAAATCGGCATAATCGACGCTCAAGCGCACATCCTGCATGTGGCGCTCGCTGACGGCCGTCTGCGGCTTTACTATTTCGGCACTGATACCGACAATCTGCTCATATACCAAAAACGTCGTGTGCGCCACAACGTTGTCGGTTCCTGCCTTGAACACAGTCACCTCATACTTTCCCGAAAGAAGCATCCTGACATCGTCATTCGGGAGGCAAATCCGGTAATTCACATAGTTGACTGTTGTATTGACTGATGGTGCATAGTCGTTGACCCGGTTCACCTCAAAGCCGTCAATATATTCCGATGGCTGGAGATTTGTCGGAACGCCATTTCTGTCGCAATGCTGTACGCGATATTCCAAATCAAGTATGTCGCTTGTCAGGCAGTCAAATTCAATCACTACGCGGTCTTCACCACCAAGCTCAATCACAGGATATGCCATTTCAGAGCCTTCGACATAAGTGCGCAAAGTGTGCACCAACGGCAGACGGCCATGTTCCATGCCTTGAGAATAGACTATGGCCGAAAAAAACGACAAAACCGATATTAGGGCAAATAAGCGAAACATTACTTGAATCAATAAATCAAATTACAGATATGATTTTATTTGTAAACAATTATTTATATGCAACCTCGTCAGGGTGCTCACCTGACCAACCACCATTTGGCATATTGTCTATTTCCGACATATCGTCATCGGAAAGTTCGAAATCAAACACCTCGGTGTTGCTCTTCATGCGTTCAGGCGTCACTGACTTTGGAAGTGGAACTATGCCTTTTTGAAGGCACCACCTGATGCAAATTTGCGCAACAGATTTACCATACTTGTCTGCCAGAACCTTCAGTGTCTCGTTTTGGAAGGCCTTGCCTCGCCCAAATGGGCTCCAAGCTTCAACGAGCAAGCCGTTCTTCTGGCAAAAACCGACCGTGCCCGACTGCGCGTATCCTGGATGTATCTCAAGCTGGTCGACCATCGGCCTTACCACGCAACTGTCAAGAATAGGCTGAAGATGATGCTCAAGAAAATTGCTTACGCCAATGGCCTTTACACGCCCGTCGGCATAGAGCTTCTCGAAAGCGCGCCACGTTTCAACATTGCGCTCGCGCCAATTGGCAGGATAGTTCTTTTCCGTCGCTGGCCAATGAATGAGATACAAGTCGAGGTAATCAAGGCCGAGACGCTCTAGCGATGCATCGAATGCACGCATGACGTTGTCGTAGCCACATTCGCTTGGCCAAGCCTTACTTGTAACCCACAGTTTCTTGCGGTCGATGCCACAACTTGCTATCGCCTTGCCTACCGCCTCTTCGTTCTTGTAGTACGATGCCGTATCGATATGCCTGAAGCCACACTTTACGGCTTTGCCTATTGCATCAACAACTTCGTTTGTGTCAAATATCGCCCATGTTCCAAAGCCGATGCATGGGATGGATGCGCCATTGCCTAGCTTGATTGTCTTCATGATTTCAATATTAAGGAAACTTCCATGGATTTTGCTTAAAAAAAGCGCCTAAACCCGACAGCTGTCGGAATTGGCGCTTTATGATTCGTTCGGCATATAAGCCTATCTACGGCGCTTAACTTTAGGAACATAATCAGTACCCGTCACGCCGAAGTCGGTACGGCGGTTGTACTGGTTGCATATCTCCTGCTGTTCGTCGGTCAGTTTCTTTATGAACTGCTCGGTCAGCACATCGCCTTCCTTCAGGAATGGATTGTCTTTTGCCATGCGCTTGTCGACTGTCTTTGGCATTGTCTCGCCGTAGCCTTTATGGGCCAATCTGTCCTCGTCGATGCCGTATGTTATCAGGAAGTCGACAACTGATTGTGCACGGGCATCGGACAACTTCTTGTTTGCCTCGTCGCTACCACGATAGTCGGCGTGTGAACCGATTTCAATGGTAATGTTCGAGTTCTCGTTGAGCAATTCAACCAAATCTTCAAGTGCCGAAATTGAAGAAGGCTTCAGTTTGGCGCTGTTGAATTCGTACTCGATACCTGGAATGTCCATACGGCCGTCGTTGGGCGCAAGGTCGATGTCGACATGCAGCACCTCGCTATCGGTCAGGCCTTTAGTTGACGCCTTGTCCTTCGAATGGAGGAATCCGCCACGCTTTACTATTATACGGAAGTCGGCGTTCGGCGATATGTTGGCGAATTTGTATGAGCCGTCGGGCTCTGTCTTTGAACTGATGTTTGTTCCATCGCTACCGATAAGGTTTACCTCGGCACCTGCTATTATCGCTTCTGTCTTACTATTTCTCACAATACCTGTAATCGAAAATTCGATAGGAGGCAACGAGAACTGGTAGATGTCGTCGCCACCCTTGCCTCCAGGACGGTTTGACGAGAAATAGCCACATTCCATATCGTCTTCAAAACATATTCCGAAATCGTCAGAAGATGTATTGATAGGATATTTCATGTTTTCGATTTTCCATCCTGAATTTGTTTCACGTGCGCTGAAAATATCCAAGCCACCCATTCCCGGATGCCCATTTGACGAGAAATACAAGGTTCCGTCAGAATGTATGTAAGGGAACATCTCGTCGCCCGGCGTATTGATTTCAGAACCCATATTGACGGGCTTTCCCCATTCCGACGATTTGCTTGCGCGTGTCGATTTCCAAATGTCCTTGCCACCAAAACCGCCTTCCATATCGGCAACGAACAAAAGCGTAAGCTCGTCGCTGCTCAATGCAGGATGGCCGACTGCAATGGTATCAGGCGCAAGTTTCACCTCTTCGGCTAGCCCCCATTCGGCATTTTCCTTTGTCGAGCAGAAAATCTTGCAAACCATGTTCTTGTTTTTGTCTTCGCGGAAACTTGTGAAATACAAAGTGTTACATTTCTTGTTTGTACAAGGCATTCCTTCCTCGAATGTTGTATTTATGTTTTCTTCCAAAATGGCAGGCTCTGACCATTTTCCTTTACGGTCGACGCGTGAGCGGAAAAGATCGCTGTAATATTCGCCGGTCACGCCACTGATTTTACCACCAAGGCAGCCTTCGCGCGACGATGTGAAAATAACCATAGTGTAGTCGTCCTTTGCATATGTGACACCGTAATCGCTGTATTTTGAGTTGAAATAATGCATGTTTTCGACCTTGTAACGGGTAGGCTGACCCATCCACTCTATTGCTAAAGCGCATGATTCGACACCTTGCTGGCCCCGGCTGTCAGATGGCGCCAATTTCATATAGTTCTGGTATTCGCCCATTGCCTCTTCGTATTTTCCTTGAGCACGCATCGCATCGGCCAGATAAAGCGTAGCCAATGGATTTTCGTAGTTCTTCTTTATTACCTTCCGATACCATATTTCGGCTTGGCGGTTGTCCTGAAGCATTCGGTAGCTCTCGGCAACCATGAACATGATGTCGTTTTTCTTTTCTTTGTTCTTGGCCTTGGCGTAGGCATACTTGTATTCGTCAATGGCACTGAAATACTTGCCTGTGGAAAAAGCCTTGTCGGCCTTGGCTGTAACGCTTTTTTGCGCAAACGCAGACATTGCTGTAAGCGTGGCTAATGTGATAACTATAAACTTTTTCATTCCAATATGAATAAAGTACGGATTGTCAAGTTTTTAAAAATATGTGCGAAAATAAGGATTTTTGTTCACGTCCGAAACGTATAAACGCATAAGATTATTTAAAATAACGCTATACGTGCCGTTTTAGTCTAATTTTTTCAATTGAATCGGAATTTTGTCCATTTTTTGGCAAAAAAAACCTCCGAGGTTGGGGACTCGGAGGCACTTAAGGGTTCTCCATGCGGACTGATATTATTCTTTTGGGTTCTCTTTGTTTGAACAGTACAAAAGTAACCCTACGGAATCTATTCAAATTGATGAATTCATTTTTGGCATAAACGAATTCATATTTGGTCGCAACTGTCCAAAATTTGGTTTTGGAGATAAAAATCGGTTGCGTCATTTCCGCAGTAGACCGAGCATCATTTGTTTTTTTTCAGGGGCCGAAGCCTTAAAGTCATAGCCGTAAATGGCATTTTCCCATTCGCCGTACATGGGATTTGGCAAGATGATGAACTTTGTTCCGAAATCGGCCTGCATTGAATCGGCCAAATTCAGTGCCAACGTACCGTCACGCCCGTCGAACAGCGATTTGTAGTCGCCGAGATTGTCGCCGATGAACAGCAATACCTCGTATTTCGACGCCACCTGTTCGCGGCGTTCGTCCTTGCAAGAGCTTTTGCCAGGCACGCGTGTAAGCAAATTTGCCGAATCGGTCGGCATTCCCGCGTCAGCCAGGTTTTTCAATGTTGTCTGGCGCTCGGCGGAAGTGCGGTTCGATATGAAAAACACTTCAACCCCTTTCGATTTTGCGAAACTGACGAATTCAGGGGCTCCTGGCAAGGCGCGGGCTTCACATCTTTCGGACCATGCCATCCAGGCAGAATCGGAATATGTCGCCTTATCGGCAATAAGCTTTGCCTCGAACGGGCTGTTGTCCAAAACGGTTTCGTCTATGTCGAGGACGACGGCTGCAGGCTTGTCGCCTTGGTAGTTTTGGAGATTGGCTTCGAGCGTGGTTTGCGCCATTCTGTACGACTGGTAATAGCATGCCCGCATTTCGGCCGATTGCTGATACCATGCCGTTGCCATCAAAAGTTGTGTCGGTTCTGATTTTGTAGATTGATTTTCAGTTTTTTGCTGACAGCAAGATGTCATTGCCACAGCCAAAATAAACAATGGGTGCAATTTCATTTTATGGCGATTTTTATGTTTGACAGGCTTTAGTCCATATTAAGCCTAATAAGGTGCAAATACTTATGGATTGATATGATAGTTCAAATCGAAGAACTTGTTGTAGCGGTCAACATTCTGGTCCTCGAGCAATTTGTCCAAATTCGACTTTGATATGATGTACTGCTTGTAGCTGTCGCTGATTATGCTTTCGAACACTTCGCCTGCAATGATTACAGACTCAATGTAGTTCTGCGCCATCTTGGCGTTCTTGAACCTTTCAACAATTACAAGAGCATAGTCTTCTGAGAACTTGTTGTTGCTGACATCAAAATTCATAAAGTCGAAATATGCATCGTTGAAGTCGATAAGGGCAAACCTCACTCTGCTCTCCTCCAGCTTGCGCTTGTCAACGGCGACTATGTAGTAGTGCATTTCCGATTCATCGAAATTGTAAAGAGAGACGTCAAGGGAGTCGTATGCCATCTGTTCGGCCAATTTCTGTTCGGCCAGTAACTGGTCTTCTGTCTTTTCCTCTATTTCGTGAGGCTTACGGTTCAATGCGTTTATGACGTCTTGGGCGAAGCCGCTTTCCTCGCTTTTTGGATACTTCTTGATGAATTCTTTCAGATTCGCCTCGAAAGTCAATGAGTCGGTTGACTTGCCTGAACATAACGTATTGAGCAGTGCGAATTTAGGCATCAGCTTGCTGTCTGGGTATGCCGAATCGACATAGGCGAATGTTGAAGCCACATTGTCGCACTCGTTATTCAGGTAGAAGCGGTATGTTGCCTGATACATAAAGTTGAGTTCGTTGTCGGCGCGCTCAAGCTCCTTATAGTAGTCGGGGTTGTTGAGTATTTTGGCGTAATCGGTTTCCGGATATTCGTTTATCACACGTTTCTTATAGATGTCGGCATTGGCGTAATCCTTCTGAAGCAGATAAGTCTTGTAAAGATTGAACAAGGCAACCACATTCTGGTCTGATTCAGGATATCTACGCAAATAGTCGAGAAAAGCCTCTACTGCTAGCGGATAGTCGGCAAACTTGTCCTTATAGACAACTCCCAAATCGAAATATGCCTTTTCCTCCTTTTGCTCGGAAACGGCATAGGCCGAATCGGTCAAAGGAATGTCAACCATATAGTATTCAGGCTTTTTGTTGTCGAGGCCGCCTTTTGTATCTTCTTGACTTTCGGCATCGGCAATCTGTTCCATATCGTCCCACTCTGTAACTGTCTTGTTGCTGCGACGCCAGTTATCCTCAAGTTTGCGGTTGCCCCACTTCTTGCTAAATTCCGATTGTCCGAGACTTAATGACGACGGATTGTAGAAATACCATTTTCCGCCAGCTTGTGTGTTTTCACGGCTCATCTGCTGTGCCTGGATTATCTCGTTTCGAGCTTCGCTTTCCCTGTTCTTTTCTTCTTGCTCAAGCCGGACAACTTCTTGTATCTTTTTGTTAATAACATCGTTACGCTCTTTTTCCGACATTTTTGCCAGTTTTTGCAGACTGTCTTCACGATGAATGGTTTCAATGCAATTCACAAGGTCGGTCAGGTTCTCTGATTTTCGCCTAATTTCTTGATAATTAGGGTATTCGTGTGGTAAATCGATTAATGCGCTATCGTAGTAAAGCTGGGCGTTGCTGTAGTCTGGCTTTTCAAAATAGATGTCGGCTACTGTCAAATACGATATGCTTTTCTGATTGTTGTTCACCGTACTTGTGGCTATTGACTGCTTGAAATACCAAATGGCTTCATCATCGCGCATCTCGTTGTAGGCTATGTTTCCGAGTGCATAGTAAATTTGGTCGAGATAATCGGTGTTCTTGTCATCCTTCAGCATCTTCTGCAAATCGCGCTGAAGCTGGTCGCTGTTGCCAGATTCACTGTTGTAAATGCTTGCCTTATTGATTTTTGCGTTGAACACGTACTGATAGTCAGGACTTTTGTCGATAACCTTCTGATACCATTCGCTTGCCTTGCGGTTGTCCTCGGCCAGCTGATAAAGCTGCGCAAGAATGTACATCAGTCTGACCTTATCCTGACGATTGTGGCGTATGCTGTTGATTGCTGTCTCGACAAAAGGGATTGCGTCTGAATAGCGTTTTTGGCGCAGCAATATGTCGGCTTGGGTGCAGGCTAGCGGTGCCAACATTTTTTTCGACACCTTGCTCATGTCGCCTGTCACGGTGTTTATGAAATCATTGGCTTGGTCGTACTTTTCCATTTCGGTATAGCAACGGGCCAGCCAGATATAAGCCTCGACTTTCGTGTCTTGGTCGTCATATTGATGAATGATGTATGTAAACTGCTCGATGGCGGCAAAATAATCTTGCTTTATCATTTTTGCCTTTCCGTCAAGCATTTCGGCATCGTCAATCCACCTTACATATTCCTTTTTGTTTTGGAACGCCTTCTGCTTATCGTTCTTAGGCTTTTTGCTGCTGTTTGGCTTTACGGTTATTGAATGCTTGCGTACACATTTTTCGCTTTTTTCGATAACGCGGTTCATGTCGCTGTAAGACGTAAGCGCAGCTTCCTTGTCGCTATAGACGAATATTGGCAAAATGAGTGTGAAATTTTCGTCGTGTGAAGAGTAAATGCTTTGCAATCCCGATTTATATGCCTCATTACCATTAAAATACACATTATAGTGTGAAGTCATGTTATGATAGCCACGACGGATAGGCGTGTTTTTGGTAGGCGCACAACAAACTAGCACTGATGAAGCAAGTGCCACGCAAAGAATGGAATTAATTTTGCCTTTATTCAACACAATTGGTTTTTTAGCAAGTGCAAAAATAGTTTTTTCTAAATATCAGCCCCGATAAGGCGAATAAAAGAACGGACTTCCGTGCAGTTTTAGTGTGTGAAAAAAGAAATGTCTGAAGAATTTGACGTTTGCGGAAAAATTGCGTCATGCCAGACTGAAATCAAACATAGACGACATTCAATAAAATTTGTCTGGCAAAGCCTTAAATAACCATAAGCAATTCATGGAGCTTTCCATTAATAATCACAGTCGGCTTTTGTTCCACGGCTTTTGTTTGTGGCAAAAGACAAAAATCTTCAAGATTGCGCATTAAAAAAACAGCATTTTCGTGCTGTTTTTACTGAAATTTATAAATAAATAAAAACGTATCTTATTGATATTTAATTAGATATATTATATTATATAATGTTTGTTCCACGTGAAACATCAGCGTCCAAAGTATATCAACAACACATTTATGTCATTTGGGCTCACGCCGGAAATACGCGATGCTTGGCCTATGGTTGCCGGAGCATATTTTGCCAGTTTGGCTCTTGCTTCGGTTGTTATTGACTGGAGTTTAGAATAGTCGAAATTAACTGGTATCTTAAGATTTTCGAGCTTCTTGAGTTTTTCGGCATTGTTCCGCTCGCGCTCAATGTATCCTGAATACTTAATGTTGAATTCGGCACCCTCGATTACGTCACGGCTATTTTCGGCTAATGGATTCAGCTTTTCAATCTTTTCTATCATTTGATTAAGGCTAATGTTCGGGCGCGAAAGTATCTGTGAATACTTGACACTTTCCGTGATTGCGGAACTTCCACATTCGGCAAGGAACGGATTGGCCTGTTCGGCACGGATGTTGTTGGTTGAAAGATGTTCAACAAGGGAATCTATCGACTTGCGCTTTGCCAGATAACGGTCAAGCTGTTCGCGCTTTGCCAAACCGATGTTGTAAGATTTCTCAGTCAGACGTTCGTCAGCATTGTCCTGGCGTAAAAGCATTCGATACTCGGCCCTGCTGGTAAACATACGATACGGTTCGTCAACGCCTTTGCAAATAAGATCGTCGATGAGCACGCCTATATAAGCCTCATCGCGTTTCAATACGAAAGATTCGGCACCCCTGCTTTTCAGGTGAGCATTTATTCCTGCTACCAGACCTTGCGCGGCGGCCTCTTCATAACCGGTTGTTCCGTTAATCTGACCTGCAAAAAACAGATTATCGACTATTTTTGTTTCAAGTGTAGCTTTCAATTGAGTTGGCTGAAAGTAGTCATACTCAATGGCATATCCTGGACGATATATCTTGCAGTTTTCCAGGCCTGCTATCTTATGAATAGCATCATATTGCACGTTCCAAGGTAACGATGACGAAAAACCGTTTATGTAGTATTCGTGAGTATTGAAACCTTCTGGTTCAAGAAACAATTGATGTGAATCCTTATCGCTGAAAGTGACAAGCTTGCTCTCAATTGAAGGACAATAGCGAGGCCCCACACCGACTATGGTATGATTGAAAATAGGAGAATCATCAAAACCTTTACGTAACTCATCATGAACCGCTGCATTAGTGCGAGTTATATAACATGGAATTTGATGGTCGTGATATGGTTTTTCAGTTGAATAGCTGAAAAAATATGGGTCTTCATCGCCGTTCTGAATGGTGCATTTTGAAAAGTCGATTGTGCGTCCATCAATACGCGCCGGCGTTCCCGTCTTCATCCGGCCAGTCTCAAAACCCAACGAAACAAGATTTTCAGTCAAGCCCAACGATGGCAACTCTGAAAAACGGCCACCTGTGAAATGGGTACGGCCAACGTGCATAAGGCCATTAAGGAATGTCCCGTTTGTAAGCACAACTGTCTTTGCCCTAAATTCGAATCCTATTTGGGTTTTCACTCCCGTCACGGCGTTTGATTCGGTTATGAGGGACATAACGCTATCTTGAAACAAATCGAGATTTTCAGTATTTTCAAGCATTTCGCGCCAAGCCAATGAAAACAGCGAACGGTCGCATTGGGCTCGAGGACTCCACATTGCAGGTCCCTTTGAACGGTTCAACATTCTGTATTGTATAGCTGACTTGTCTGTCACAATGCCGGTATATCCACCCATGGCATCAATCTCCTTGACAATTTGGCCTTTTGCAATTCCGCCAATGGCGGGGTTACACGACATACAGCCGAATTTTGTCATATCCATAGTAATCAAAAGGGTTTTTGACCCCATGTTTGCGGCAGCGGCGGCAGCCTCGCAGCCAGCGTGTCCACCGCCGACTACAATGACATCGTATTCAGGAAGCATTTTATTTAAATAAAGCAAGATACTGGTTTTCCTTTTGACGCATGACTTTTACTTCATCGTCAGCCTTGTCGTTATAGCCGACAAAATGCAGCACACCATGAACCATTACGCGCTCAAGCTCTTCTTCAAAAGTGGTGTTGTATTCCTTGGCATTGTCGCCAACTGTATCTACACTAATGAAGATGTCGCCGGAAATGACATTTTCCTCGCAATAATCGAATGATATCACATCGGTATAGTAGTCGTGATTTAGATATTGTTTGTTTATTTCGAGCAAATATGAATCGGAACATAGAATGTAGTTTACATCTCCTAATGTTCTGTTTTCGTTGATGACGAGTTTTTCAATGTTGGCCTCGATATTGAGATGTTCGATATTGAACTCTTCAATATCCTCAAAAAAGAAATTAATCACGTTAAATATTGAATATTAAGGTTACAACAGCACCGTTATTTTCGAACTTCAAGTCGTCGGTAAGATTTTTCATAAGGAAAATGCCTCGTCCATCGGGCTGTTCAATATGGTCTGGCTTGGTTGGATCAGGAATGACATCGACATTGAACCCTGGGCCTTCGTCGGAAATGGTGACACTTAGCTTATGAGCCACCCTTTCTACACTGATACGTACTTCCTTTTCCGGATCATTATCGTTTCCGTGAACAATTGCATTTGTTACAGCCTCAATAGTTGAAATAAGTATGTTGCCGTACAAATCTGATACAATTGATTGCTCGACAGCTACCTCGTCGATGAAGTTCTCGACTAACGACACATTTTCAATCTTTGACTTAATAACTAATTCTTTATTCATTGGTTTCAGTATTAATGCTATTAAGGTACTCTTCAAATTTAGACTTATAAAACGAATTCAACTTTAATTCGTTCTGTTGTAAAAAATCAATATTTTTTTCAAAAATAGTTTCTTCTTCTGAATTTTCAGTTGAATTTCGATTAATATTTTTTGCAGTTGTCGATTCACGACGTTCATCCTTGTCTTTTTCGTTTTCGGCATTTTCTGCTTCAAGCAATTTAGTAACAATATTTTGTTGACGCAATACAGTTTGGACAGAAAGTTTTTTATTGGCTAAATCGTTGTGGTTTTTTTCCATAAGTTGCCTTACTTCATGCAAAAGTTTCGATGTACGGCTATCAATATCGGCATTATACATCATTTGGTTGAGCATTTGCTGATATATTTCGTTTTGCATCAACGATTTGGCCATCTCCGCATTTATGGATTTCGAGTCGCCTGATTTCATCTTATTCAGCAAGTCTTTCATCTGATTTTTAATTGACTCTTGTGCCTTGCGCATATCGGACATTGAATTGTCTTGTTGACCCGGCTTTTGCTTCTTGTTTTTGATTGAAGATTTTTGTCCCGCACCAGAACCGGATTCCACATTTTTTAATGATTCGGAAAGCAGGAGAATTAAGTCGTTGACATTTTTCAGTGCAGAACGCTGTGATTGGATTGACTTATATGAACTGTTGTTTTGCATGTGCGTCACAGCTTTCATCATTTCATCCTCGATGATGAAAGCTGTGCTTGAAATATGGGTACCAAGCATGACACTCCGCCGTGAAAGAGCATAAAGGCTGTCTTGCACAATCTTGAAGTTATCAATCAGTTGAGACTGGCGTAAAATCAAACTTTGAGACAAATTGCCTTTTGAACGGCTACCCTCATTCGACGTAATTATATCTTCCTGAAAGAATGATATTTCAAACAAGTTATCTAAAATTTGACGTAAATCATCGGCATCTTCCATTTGCTCCTGTCTATTGTTCTCATCAATCATTTTGCTGAGTTCTGATGACAACTTGTCGAGTCTATCGGCATTTTTCATTATTGAGTTATCAAAATCTTGCCGGTTGCCATTGTCTGAATTGTTTTTCTCATTCTCAAATTCAGAATTTATATCGTCGAATTCATTGTTGAAATTGCTGATATCATAAGGACGTTCGAGCGATTGATTGTCATTGATGGTTTTCTTGTAGTTTTCTACAAGATCGTTGAAGAATTTTTGTTGTGAGTCGATGCTTTTCGACAAAGAATCGGAAAGTGGCTGGCTACGCAAGTCTTTTTGTTTTTCTGACAAAAGGCTCAAGTTGTCGGCTAACTGCTGTATTGATTCCTCCACCTTTATTTTCTTAAGCAATTCCAAATCCTTATCGATTGATTTTTCAAAGCCTTCAAAATCCTTTTTCAAGTCGTTTGATAATGAATTATATTGTTGGGCGTTGTTTCTGGCTAAATCTGAAATTTCCTGCATGATTTTTTTCATTTCATCGTCGAGTAATGAATTGAGCATTTCAGAAATTAAATTCTGTTTTTCAAGAATACGCTGGCTATCGGAATAAGTTTTCTGAATTTGGTTTTGAGATTGTGATATGCTGTTAAGCAATTTTTCCAATTGCGAAGATTTGTCGGAAATCTGTTTCAACAGAAAATTCTTTTCCCATTCAGACAAATTATCATTCAGAAGTTTCTTGCGTAGATCGTCGATATCAAACTTTATTTCGTCTGACAACTGTTTACTGAACTCCAACTGTTGAAACAAGTCGTTGTATTTGGCTTCTTTTTCAATTGTCTGATTCAAAATTGATTTAATGATGTGCTGGCCTAATTCAACCTTAACCTTTTTTGGTCCATTGACAGCATCGTTATCATATAGCTCGAAACAAAATGAAATCAACTTATCATCAATATCGGAATTAACATCATTCTGATAGTTATAGAAAATTTTTTGTGTTGTGATATTTGGATATATCGGCAGACTCACGGTGTCAGTAAAATTGTCGACAGTGGACAAAAGTGCAAGTTTTGTAAAACCGTAGTCGTCTTTGATGACTCCTGTAAATACAGTGTTGGTTGACGATGAAGACTCATTATCGATGGAAACGCTCAATTCTGGATAAAGGTCGGGAACGGATACAACTTTGAAGTTGACGAACTCTCTTACTACATTTGGATTATGAAGTATGAATTTGTAATTGGCACTGCGAAATATTTTTTTTGAAAAGACTGTAGGATTAGATTTCGAAATAAAAGTAGAAGAAGAGTCCGGCAAGGAAAGAACTTGCAATGAATCAAAGTTGGAACCATAGAATGAGGTTTTCAAAAATGTTCCTTGTGGAACAATCAAAATATTCTGGTTATTAACAATTGTATCTTGCTTATTAACATGTTTTGGATAATAAATTTCTGTTTTATAGCTATTTATAATTGGCGACTGATAGACGTTCACAGTAATTTTAGAGGACTTATATGAATTGTTGACGATGAAAAATACAAAGCTATTATTGACATTTCTAAAAACATATGAAAATAAAGTATCTGCCTGACGGTTCATGATAAACTTGTTGTCCATTACGGAAACAAACAATTCCGACGGAAGTTTGTCGCCTAAAACAATGGCATCAAATTGTAAGTCTGAACCCTGCTCTACATTATATACTTTGTTGTCAATTAAAACAGTAAAGTCTGAATTTGCAATGGTTTCTTTACTAAAATGTATTATGTTAGAAGCACCGCATGAAAATATGTTGGTTGTAAAATGCAACAACAACGATATAACAGATATGGCAGATAAAAACAAT
>JAZUEN010000054.1:0-17531 GCA_045640185.1 Bacteroidales bacterium | reverse complement strand
TTGACATACAAGACTTTGATCACATAAAAAAACAGACAATAGAGATCGAGAAGTGTGTTGATTATAAAATAGTTGGAGATAGTTCGCTTTTCTGTACTGAATATATTACCGAGTTTGGTGATGGCACGGAGAATTATTCTTTTGCCATATATAAGTCAAAATTGTATGATGAAAACAATAGGATCCCTGTGGCTATAGGTGCTGATATGCAAGTAATATCAAGCGATGGCAGATACATATTAGCAACGAGGAATTTGTATGGGAAAACCAAGTTTGTAATTATTGATGCACTGACTTCAAAACTTGCATATTTATGGGAAGATCAAACTAATTACAAATCAATTTACTATGACGAGAAACGTTGCCAATTTGCGTTTGATTATGGTGCGTATATAAAATATTTGGTAATGCCTGATTCATTTCCTCATGATGCATTGAAATATCAAATAACTGATAAGTTTGAAAATGAATCTTTTTGGAATAAAATAAAAGAACGTTACTAATATATGAATGGTTAAATAGCGAGTGTTGTTATTGATTTGAAAGATTATTCCTGCAATAAATAAACTCCACACGCTGGAAGTTCTCAATTGGCATCCTACCCACGAGGAGAAGGAGAAATACAAGACACCTGTAAAACTGATAGAATAATTAAGAAGCAGAGAAAAATTAAATGAATGGGAAAAGATATTGCTAGTGGTATTCAAGGTATAATAATGGGATGTCGTCCAGTTTGGCGTACTGACACTCTTTACGCCTATAAGCGCAGGAGCCAATTCCCAACGGGTTTGCAAAATCCGAGTGCGCATTAATTTGGGCGCAAGTTTTGCTTCTTTTGGTCAAGCAAAAGAAGATGAGAATCAATGCAACAGCCATTTCAACTTTCACCACGCAACCAATTGTCAATAATCATATTGATTTTGATAGCGCCCTGAAAGGGCAAAACCATTATTCAAAATTCTAAATAACCAGTAACAGAAAAAAGCAAAATCCTAATCCCGATAGTTGTCGGGACTAAATCCTAAATAATCCGGTGCCCAAATTTCGAACCCACAACGCACTCATGCTCAATATCTCAAACGCAAATGGTGTTTTTGGAAAAATTATCGCATTGGTATTCAGTGATATATGTATAAAATATCCGTCCAGGCCGTTTATTTTCATAAAATAAGGTTGCTTATTTTCATTTTCAAAAAAAGACAATATATTTGCACCCGCTTTACAGCAATGGCGAGGTAGCTCAGCTGGTTAGAGCGCATGATTCATAATCATGAGGTCGCGGGATCATGCCCCGCTCTCGCTACAAGGCGGTGTTCATAACGGATACCGCCTTTTTTTGTCATTTTCAAAAAAAAGTGCTCGCATTTTTCGCTTTTTAGAGCTACATTGCAATTTGTTTAGGTGAGTTCTATAAATTGCTTTGTAGTGGTTTTGAAGAATCCGTCAGATCGATTTCGTAGATACGTGGTGCACCGCGTCTCGAACTGCGATGAAAACCGAGCAGGAAGGCGACAAAAATTCAAAAGCACACAAAAGATTGAAGAATAACCCATATTCTAAAAATATTTTAATCGGGGAGTTAATGGAAATCCCCTTATCAATGAAAACATGTCATGAATGTAGTTCTTGTCATTTTGATTGTATATGCTGCTATTGTTACTGTGACACTGGTGGCTATAATCAAAGTGTTGATGTCGCGAACGCTGACGACTTTCGACTATAACAACGTAATCTTGAAGAAGACGAGTTCATTGTATTTCGACTTGAACGGTTTCCTGATGTCGGACCGCGACATATCCAACAATGGCCATGTCCTCAGCAGCCTCCTGCCTGGCGACCATATCAGCAAATACGAAAAGAGAAAAGACCTGAACACATACCTGAAGACCTGCATCAAGCACCGTGGAAACGTCACCCTCAAGATTGAGGAAGTGACCGAAAACGGCATAGTCAAGCGTATCGACTTGATATTCACACCTTTGATTTGCGGAGGCCGCATGAATGGCGTCATAGTGATATCGCAGGAGATGTATTCAAAGAACCGCGAGGCCGAACTTATTGAAAAGACCCGAACCCTTGTGTCGAACAACGAGCTGGCGCAGCGGCGCATCGTCGAACTTGATGCCGAGCGCGAGGAGCTTGAGTCGGCCTTCAAGAAATCAAGCAAGCACCACATCAAGCTGCAGAAGGCCATGTTCCGTATCGAACAGCAAAAGGCCGAACTTGAGGACGCCATCGAAATAATCAACAAGCAGAAAGAGGAGCTCGAGACGGTGAACATCGAGATTAGGAAGAGCAACCAGATGAAGGAGACTTTCTTGGCAAACACAAGCCACGAGATACGTACGCCTCTTAACGCCATAATCGGATTCACCAACCTGCTGCTTAAGATGAATCCAAACGAGGCACAGCTTAAGTATCTGAACAATATAAAGATATCTGGAAACAACCTATTGTTCATCATCAACGACATTCTTGACATGTCGAAGATTGAGGCAGGCAAAATGGATTTGGAAAGCACCAATTTCAGGGTGCGCGACCTTGTCCACAATTGTGTCGATGCGGTGAGTGTGAAACGCGAAGACAAGGACATCAACATAAGCATCAACATCGACGACGACGTTCCGGAAGTGGTGGTCGGCGACCCGTTCCGTATCAATCAGGTATTGACCAACTTGCTGAACAACTCAATAAAATTTACCGACCGGAATTGCATTATCACGCTCAGCATCAATCTGCTGCGCATTGGCAAAGACGATGTGGAGCTGAAATTCACAGTCAGCGACAACGGCATAGGCATACCAAAGGACAAGCAGGCCGAAGTATTCCAAAGTTTCACTCAAGCCAACAAGGATACTACCCGCAAATACGGCGGTACGGGCCTTGGTCTGTCGATAACCAAGCAGCTTGTCGAAATGTATGGAGGCAAGATTACTGTCGAAAGCGAGCCTGGATATGGCTCGTCGTTCATATTCAACCTGATTCTGAAGAAGGCTACGGGCGAGGCCGTGGTATCACGTAAGGAGCCGGCTGTGGAGGCAATAGACGTTCCGCTGAAAATATTGCTGGTTGAGGATAACGACATTAATCAACAGCTTGCCATTGACACGCTTATGGCGTGGAATTCCAATATGAAGATAGATGTGGCAAACAACGGACAGATTGCGGTGGATAAGGTGAAGTCGGGCTCTTACGATTTGGTGCTCATGGATATCCAGATGCCGGTCATGGACGGTAATTCGGCATCAAGGGCAATACGCGGCCTCGAATATCCGAAGTGCGATGTGCCAATAATTGCAATGACTGCCCACGCCTTCAAGGAGGAGCAGGACAGGTGTCTGAGCAACGGCATGAACGACTATGTCATGAAGCCATTCGACCCCGACGACCTTTGTGCCAAGATATGCAAGTACACCGGCTTGACCCAGCCTGGACAGAATAAGGAACTGAGCGACGAGTCGCCACATTTCAGCCTCGAAAAGCTGATCGACACTTGTTCGGGCAATTATGACGAGGTAAAGAGGGTTGTCGAAGTATATGAGCGAAACGTGCCTGCCGACATCGACAGCCTTTTGCTGGCATATCAGGACAAGAACCAGGAGCAAGTGAAGCTGAAGCTGCATTCGTTGAGCATCACGTTCAATTATCTGGGCATGCCTGTTGTTGCCGATTTGGTCGAGGGGCTTGCCAAGATAATGGCTGAAGATGATGCCGATGTCTCAATCCCGATATCGCGAATCACCGAGGAATGGGAGTACACCATTCCGCTAATCAAGGAATGGGTGAGGACGCTGAAGCGCGACAAGTGATTTGGCGTCAGCCGAAAAGCCATTTCACAAATTTTGGCCAGTAGGGAAAAGCAATGATGGAAACCAACATTCCTGCAATGTCGCATGCAAAATCGCGGACATCGCCGCTACGCATATATATATAGTAGTGCTGTATTATTTCTGTCGACAGTGCGTAGGCGACGCCGATGCAAATGTATGTGATGTAGCTTTTTCGGCTTATTGTGTTCTGGTCGCGTAGCGACTTTATCAGGAATGCAAGTATGAAAAACATTGTGAAATGCACAATCTTGTCCATGTAAGGTTTCATCCATAAAGGTATCAGCGAGCTTATCTTTAGGCTGCCGATGTGGTTGCCTGGCGTGAAGCACAGGTAGGCGATGACAAAAATCCATATTGTCAGTTTCGCGTACGACTGTATGTCGCGTATTGTAAGGTCTCTTTTCATTGTTCTATCGTTTTCAGGTAGCCGTCGTTGCCTTCGGCAATGAGGTTGTTGTCAAATAGCCAGCGGACGACAATTTCAACTTTTTCCTGTGCCTTTGTAATCTTGTCCGGAAGGTCTTCAATCCTTGTGGGTTCTGTTGCCACCTGCTTCTCAATAAGTTCCTTGATTGTGTGAAAATCGAATTCGGTCAGGTTTGTCTCGTGCCGGTTGGTGCATACGTCGCATGTCCCGCACATTGGCACGTCGGTCATTCCAAAGTAGTGCAGAAGCTGCTGTACGCGGCATTTGTGTGCGGTTGCGTAATTCACCACCGCATTTATCTTCTCAACGTAAAGCAATTTCCGGTTCAGATAGTGTTCCGGCCCAAGGTAGAGCGATTTTTCAGACAACCGTTCTTCTCTGTAATATATCTGTGGCAATGTGTTTTGGGGCGTGTAGCTGATAATATGGTCGCGGGCCAGTTTCTTCAGGCATTCGTAAACGTCTTGTCGGGAGCAGTTCAGCTTGCTTGCCATGACGGTTTCGTCGATAGGCCGGTATTCAGTGAACAGGCCACTTGTCGTGCGCAGTATCAGTTTTATGATTTCGTCTTCTTTTGCGTTTCTGCTTTGGTAGCGGTACAGCTCGTCGCGTTCAACAGTGAACATTACGCGTGACGGGTTGTCCACGTCTTCGCTATATTCTATATATCCGCATTGCTGCAGTATTTTCAGGCTGCTGTGGACTGTAATCAGGCTCAATTTGAAGGCCCGTACAAATTCCGTCAGGTTGAAATTGTAGCCGCAATCCTTGCCGTCGCCAATGGCTACCTGGCAATAGTCCCCGAGACATTCATAGACTTTTTTTATTTCTTCTATTGGCGGGAAAGTCTGGCCGGTGCGTTGCACAAGTTTCTGCTTGTCCGACTTGTGGTAAAGCAGGATGGCGAAGGCTCGCTTCTCGTCGCGGCCGGCACGGCCCGCTTCCTGAAAATATGCTTCAAGAGTGTCGGGCAGGTCGATGTGTATCACAAAGCGCACGTCGGGTTTGTCGATGCCCATGCCGAAAGCGTTGGTGGCCACAATAACCCGTGTCTTCCCGCTTTTCCACGCTGTCTGCTTCTCGTCGCGCACTTCGGTTGTCAGTCCCGCATGGTAGTAGTCGGCGCTGATGTCGTTCTGTTGCAGAAACTCCGAAATCTCTTTAGTCTTAAGCCTGTTGCGCACATATACGATTCCTGTCCCCGGTATGTTGTTGATTATGCGCAACATATATCGAAACTTGTCGTCAACTTCGCGCACGAGGTAGATGAGGTTCTTGCGCTCGAAACTTTTCTTGAAGACGTTCTTCTTGCGGAATGCGAGTTTGTCCTGAATGTCATCTACAACGGTTGGCGTTGCTGTGGCCGTTACGGCCAGCACGGGCACATCGGGCATTATTTCCCTGATTTTTGCTATTTCGAGGTATGACGGCCTGAAATCGTAGCCCCATTGCGATATGCAGTGCGACTCGTCGATGGCCAGCAGGTTGATGTTCATCTGCTTTACTTTCGCAATGAACATTTCGGAGCCCAACCGCTCGGGCGAGCAGTAGAGAAACTTCGTGTTCGGGTCGTTGATGCTGTTGTCCAAGGCCAGCGACACTTCGTGCTGTGTCATGCCGGTATAGATTGCGTATGCCTTGATGTTGCGTGTCCGCAGATTTTCCACCTGGTCTTTCATCAACGCTATCAGAGGTGTCACAACAAGGCACAATCCCGGTTTTGCCATTGCCGGAACCTGAAATGTTATCGACTTTCCGCCACCGGTAGGCATAAGCGCAAGAGTGTCGTTTCCTTGCGCCACAGACCTGATTATGTCTTCCTGCAACGGGCGGAATGAGTCGTATCCCCAATATTTTTTCAGTATTTCGTGGAAAATGTCCATATATGGCAAAGATAGAGTTTAATTGGATGCGAAGCATGAGTTTTATGTTGCCACTTCGTTGAAACTGGCCCAAAACAAGCCGTCGTGCAATGCCAATCTTGCTTGTAATCAGCATAAATTAATGATGGTGGAAACGCGTAAAGTCACATGATTCCGATTATTGTGCCGACAGCATGCAACAATATTTGAATTTAGGATTTACTTTTGTGGCAAAATTTTGAGTCTGATGTTAACTGACAAGCAGTTTGAAGATGTTTTCCGTGGCAATTTTGCATCAATGTGCAATGTAGCCTATTCCATCGTCAAAGATCGCGACCAGGCTCACGACATTGCACAGCAGGCATTTGTCAATTTGTGGGAACGACGCTCTTCTGTCGACGGGCAAATAAACATCCGGTCTTATCTGCAGAAATCAGTCGTCAACATCGCCATCAATAATTTCAAAAAACTCAATCGGCTTCAGTATGAAGATGAATATACTGATGCACAATTGAACATCTCGTTATCCGACAATAGCGACGATTATCTTGAGGGCGAGGTGGAAGATGCTGTAAGGCAGGCTATTGATCAACTTCCGGAAAAAGCCAGGGCAATATTCTCATTGAGCCGTTTCCAGGGAATGCCAAACCAGGAAATTGCCGACTCGTTACAAATTTCCGTAAAAACTGTTGAAAAACATATAACTTTATCAATTAAGAAATTAAGAGAAGAACTCAAGCCATATTTGAAAATTGTTGAAAAAAATCCGCTTTTTATCGTAGGGTTTTGGCTTGTTGAATTGTTCTTATAACCAGACGACGCAAAAAAATGCAAGACGCAATTTCAGACATAGTGACCAAGAAACTCTCAGGCAATTTGCTTACTGACAAAGAGCAGTCGGCATTTGACCAGTGGTTGCAAGTGCCCGCCAATGCCGACGAGTACGCTGAACTTGTACGCGTTTGGACTATCGCCGGAAAGGCGGAATACACCATGGACGTCGATATCGATGCCGAATGGGAACAATTCAAGCAGTTGACTCAGAAACGCCGTTTCTTACGTCCGCAGTTTGCCTGGATTGCATCGGCAGTGGCTTCAGTGGCTTTGCTCATCGGAATATTCGCTTCACGTTCTGCAACCACCACCGAGGTGTTCAGGTATGCAACCGTTGACGGCGCCGAAATGGTTGTCCTTCCCGATAGTTCGACAGTCTGGCTAAACAAGAATAGCCAATTGACATATAAGTACAACGAGGCAAGACATTCACGCAATGTTGCTTTGTGTGGCGAGGCAATGTTCAATGTGCGTCACACAGGCGACGACTTCGTTGTAAAGACACCGCAAAATGTATTTACAAAGGTTTTGGGAACATCGTTCAACCTAAAGGCTTATGATACAGATGGCAAGGTTGAACTTACGGTTGTTGAAGGCAAGGTGTCGTTTGGCGCACGCAAGAACAACCGGATTGTCACTAAAGGCCAGCACGCATCGTTCGACTGCGCTGAAAAGGAACTGATGCCAACCGACAGCCTCGACAATAACGCATTGGCTTGGCGTACGGGCTTGTTTGCCTACGATAATAAGTCGCTGTCGCAAATATCAGTTCAACTGGGCGACTATCTGAACAAGAAGATTGTGCTTCCGAAAGACACGCGGAACATCCAATACACAGGCAAGTTCGACCACCCGACAGCCGAATCGGTTGCCGAAATCATTGCCACAGCAATGAACTGGAACTACCAGATTTCCGATTCCGAAATCGTCTTCAGCAAGCGGAAATAGCCTGTTGCATTGAGTCTTTCAATGCGTTTCCAATAGAGTCCTTATTTCAAATCACATTTATTTTTTTTTGTGGTGTTTTGGCAGATATGCAAGTGTGTTTTTGCCAAAAGTCACATTTCTCAACTTTGTAATTCTTGGTCTAAACGACAAAAAGCAAAATCCAAATCTCAATCTTCTTCGTCCCTAATTTCAAATTTAAAATCCTAATCCCGATAGCCATCGGGACTAAATCCTAATTCCTACATCCTAAATCCTAAATATTCCCTATCTTTACCACCTTTCATTGAGCACAAATATTAACGCAAAAATTAGAATGGGCAAGAATAACAACAACGATTGGAAAGACCGCTTGAATGTGGTCTATTCTACAAACCCCGACTTCCGTTACGAAACCGACGACGAGCCTGAAGCCGAAACACTCGAGCCAGGCAAGCAGAATCTGAAAGTCTGCATCGACCGCAAACAGCGTGCAGGCAAGTCGGTGACACTTGTGCAAGGATTTGTCGGCACTGAAGACGATTTGAAGGAGTTGGCCAAAATGCTCAAGAACAAGTGTGGCGTCGGCGGTTCGGCCAAAGATGGCGAGATACTCATCCAAGGCGAGTTCAAGCAGAAGGTTTACGACTTGCTCGTGCAGGCCGGCTACAAGGCGAAAATGTCGGGAGGCAACTGATGCAGAAGGAACTGGTGGCCGTAGTGACCAAGCACCGCAAGTTCGGTGTGGTGATAATCCCGTACCTTATCACGCCATCGAGTGGGGCATCGCTCTATTCGGTCATCGACAAGGCATCGCCTATAAATATACAGGATGCTACGGGTTATTGCGATGGTTATGAGGAGATTATCAAACTCTACGGAACCATTGAGGACGTCTATGTCGCACGCCTTTTCTCAAAGGAGCCTCCAATGGATTTCCTGCGCCACGTCGATAAGGACTTTATCGAAACCCGCATTCGTCCTCACATCGAAGTCAGGCTTAAGAAAATGCTGAAGTTGGCAATATCGCTCAATTTGCGCATCTTCTACAAAGATCCCAAGTACAGCCAGTTCTATGCCACCGACGAGATAACGGTTGCCACGGGCAAGTCCCGTATGCTCTTCCTTTTCGACCGAAACGAGAACGGAATCCGCTACCGCATTGCCATCGACCACGGCGACCATTACGATAAGTTGAAAGGCAAGACAGCCATTGTCATAACCGACCAAGACCCTTGCAATGTGGTTATAAACAACGTCTTGTATCAGTTCTCCGATATCGACAGCAAGAAGTTCGCGCCATTTCTTGTCAACGATTTCATCCATATCCGCAAGGAGACCGAATCGGTCTATTTCGAGAAGTTCATACTCAATGTGGTCAAGAATTTCAAGGTCAACGCGCGTGGGTTCGAAGTCAACGTTGTCAAGACCGAGCCCAAGCCGTTGCTCTATCTGCAGAACGACCTTCAGGGCAATCCGGCGCTGTTGCTCAAGTTCCAGTATGGTGGCAAGGTCATCTTGCCTAACAGCAACGAGCGCGCCTATGTCGATTTGTTGCGCAACGGCGACGACGTGAAGTTTGTCAAGACGTTGCGCCAACGCCAGGCCGAACTTGATATCATTGAAAAACTGAAGGATATGCAGTTATCGACGCCCGACGACATACATTATTATTTCGACGATATAAAATCGGCCGAGCCCGAGAATGCCATATTCCTGACCATAAACCGTTTATGTGAATTGTCCGAAAGATTCCGAAGCGCAGGCATCGTAATAAGACAGGAGGCGTTTGAGCGCAAGTATTACATAGGCGACATCGATTTGCGCATAACGGCCAGTCAGGATAACGATTGGTTCGACTTGCGCGGAATGGTGACTGTCAACGGTTTTACATTCCCGTTTGTGAAGTTGAGGCGCAATATACTGAAGAACATCCGTGAATATGAACTGCCCGACGGCACGGTGGCGGTGCTTCCTGCCGAATGGTTCACACGCTATCTCGAATTGTTCCAGTCGGCACACGAAGACGGCGACAGGCTGACGATAAAGAAGCAGATGTTCGGCTTGTTGCACGAGTCGGGGGTCGAATCGCCCGATGTCGAGAATTTGCGGAATCTTTTCAGCATCGACAATCTTCCCAAGGAGTCGTTGCCGGCGGGGTTGGATGCAACATTGCGCCCGTACCAGCTGGCGGGCTACTATTGGATGAAGTTGCTCAAGCGCAACGGGTTTGGCGGTTGCCTGGCCGACGATATGGGCTTGGGCAAGACACTCCAGGCGCTCACATTGCTTTTGGATGCGTCAACCGACAAGTTTGAGGTCGAGATTCCGGAAATTCAGCCTCAAGGGCAGTTGTCGCTTTTCGACCAGCCACAGGTGCAGACCGTCAACCTGCGACCTACAAGCCTGATTGTGATGCCGTTGTCGCTAATCCACAACTGGTGCAGTGAGGCTAAACGCTTCGCGCCAAAGTTGAAAGTGATGCCGTATGTAGGCAACAACCGTGCACAGAATGTACGCATCTTCGACCTTTACGATGTCGTCGTCACAACGTACGGACTTGTCCGCAACGATATTGAACGCCTGAAGGCATATCCGTTCTACTATGTCATTTTGGACGAAAGTCAGGCTATAAAAAACACTGCATCAAAGAATTATCAGTCGGTGATAAAACTGAATTCGAAATATAAACTTGTGCTGACAGGAACGCCTATCGAGAACAGCCTTACCGACTTGTGGGCGCAGATGAATTTCATTAATCCTGGACTTTTGGGCACACTTCAGCATTTCAAGTCGGAATATGTGTCGCACATCGAGCGCGACCCGGAGTGCACTGTGGCCCGGCAGTTGCAGGCTTTGATAGAGCCGTTCGTGTTGAGGCGTACAAAGGCGCAGGTTGCCGGCGATTTGCCACCAAAGACCGAGCAGATTCGCGTCTGCACAATGGAGAAGGAGCAGACGGCGCTTTACGAGTCGGAAAAGTCGTCTATTCGCAATGCCTTGATGGAAAAGATTGAACGTGAGGGTATTGCCAAAAATTCCACAATGGTGCTCCAGTCGCTTATGAAGTTGAGGCAGATAGCCTGCCATCCTCGCCTGGCCGGTTTCAGCGAGCCTTCGGTCAAGTTCGACGAGGTTACGCGCGTATTGGAAACCGTCTTGTCCGAGAATCACAAGGTGCTTATATTCAGTTCGTTTGTCAAATATCTGAATATCTACGAGGATTATCTGAAGGAGCAGGGCATAAGGTACGCAATGCTCACCGGCGAGACGCAGAAACGCGATGAGGAGATTGCCAAGTTCCAGAACGACGATAGCGTGCAGGTTTTCCTCATCTCGCTCAAGGCGGGCGGAGTGGGCATCAACCTCACCTCAGCCGATTATGTCTTCGTGCTCGACCCGTGGTGGAACCCGTCGGCCGAGAATCAGGCCGTTGACCGTGCCCACCGTATCGGCCAGGACAAGAACGTCTTTGTCTATAAGTTTGTCACCGCCGGAACCCTTGAGGAGAAGATTATCCAGTTGCAGAACCGCAAGAGCGAATTGGCGAGCATCTTCGTCAACAGCAACCCGCTTAAGGATATGACCGCCGACAAGCTGATGGAGTTGTTCAGCTAGGCGAGGGGCGGAATAGCGGGAGCTTTGCCTTAAAATGTCTGGCGTATTACTTTTATTTCAAAAAGGTGGGCTAAGACCACCTTTTTGATGATATTTTGCCGTTTTTTGATGCGTTTTTGATTTCAAAAGTATGCCTTGTCCACCTTTTTTGGTGTCGGGCTGTAATTATACAGGTTGGTTGGTCGCTAGGAATTTTTTTGTGTTTCTATTGAAGATTTGTAATTAGTTCAAACTGAGCATCGTAACGAGTTGTTGGAGTGTATGTTTTCTTTCCGGAATGGATGTTACTGCTATTAAGCTCAGAATTGTTGAACTTTACAACTGCATATATTTCTGTGGTATTTACATTTTTGTAAATATCGTTGTCAAGTTCTTTTGCTTCATTTACGCTGATGTCGCCATTTATTGCAAACAGGTGTTGTCCTTCGTCATTGCGAGTGTGAAACAAAATGTAGCCAATCTCAGATAAGTGCTCTACTATTGACATTGAATCTTTTGAATATTTGATGCCAATGGCAATTTTTCCGTCTGGCAGGAACTTTACACACTTGTTTGTGAAATTCTCCATCATGACCAAGAGAACGCCTTGCTTGTCAAGAGGGGTATTATACATCTCACCATCTTGTTCAATCTTCTTTGTTAATGCAGGCACGGGGTTTTCGCCAATAGCATTATCAACCACAAAAAAGTACTTTCTGAGTTCGGTCAGTAGATCTTCGTTGTTGCCATCTGGATCATTTTTGTCGAGGGCCAGCGAGAAAATCTCATCATTGTCGAATGGAGTATATATTTTGCCGAGTGTCTGCTGAAAATGCTCCTTCAAATAAATTTTTGCATCCACATTCGGATGGGCTTGCATGGCATAGAAACTATATTTCTCTTTAAGTACGTTGCGGATTTCGTCACGGAACAGCAAGTGCACTTTGTCACGCCATATTTTTTTCTCACTAGGTTTGTTGCGGGCATACAGATATATCACGTAAAGGAAATTGACATCGTAGTGTGAAAGTATAAGTGTGTCACGGTCGAATAGCCTGTTCTTGAACTGATACGATATGTAAGTTGAACTGCTCGCATTAGCATTGCCTTCTGGATTCGCCTTATTGCGATGCGGAATTATATTTTCGTGACCATCATCTTTCTGCCTATCTTTGTTGACATATGCCGACAGAAAAAAATTAGGGATGATGTTGTAGCCTTCAGTAGTTGAATCCTTACGAAGGTTTATCTTGCTGAAATTGTTACTGTCGCTTAGCCATGCGGTCTTTTCCTCGGCATCCATGCCTTCGGTGCCATTGAAAAGGTTAATGTTCCACTGAATTACATTCCTTGCGTAGGTGTATTGTTTGTAGATGCTTTCTTTTCCTAGCTTGTGTCCGCTCTTGTAATACTTTGAATCGCCAATGTAATACACATCTTCGTTTTCGCTGTTCGACGTTAGCGATTGGTAGGCATACATATGGTCAACACGTTTCCCGTCATCTTGATCTGCCAAGCCTTTGGGAATATCATTGTGTGGCGTGCCTATAAGTTCATCTATCATGGCCTCAAAAACGTGTTCAAACTTGCGCACCAGCAGATACTCCTTTTGTTTGGTGTTTACCCTGATTCTATAGCTCGAATCAAAAAAGGCATAGCATATGTTCCACAATTGCAATGCCTTGTCAGAAAAATACTTGTATTTAATCTGCATTAGGCGTCGCTTGCCTCGCCCATTGTTGTATGATTCGAAAGCCTTGCCTGTAATAAGATTGTAGTTGCAGTTTATGGGGGTCCTGAATCCGTATTGGTTGTTCAGATAATTTAGTATTGAGAAGAAAATAACAAACAGTTCTTCATCGAAGTTTATTTGCCGTTTCTTGTTTACTGCATCGCAATATATTACGCTATTGTCGTCTTGTACAATAGCTTGCGATTTTGCAATGGTGCGTGTCCAGTTTATCTTGTTGTTGCCAGAGTGCATATTCTTGGCAATGAACATGAAATAATCTGGATTCTCGCGATTGAAACGGATAAGCGACAAGATGATGTCAAGATATGTGCGAGCCTCATGGCATTTGCCTGGTCCTTCTTCGGGTATCTGCTCTGTGTAAACTGCATCTGTGCTATTGTGCTTGCGATACATGTCTATGCTTCGGTATATCCACACAGCAAATTCGTACAGAAACTTGCAATACTCGTTGCCAAGAAGCATTTGCCCCTCTGGTTCAATTATTTGTTCTGGCCTTATTGGATTGCCATTGACATCTTTCGTGTAGGCTATTTCCTCTTTTTCGTTTAGCAATACTTTGGGCAGAATGAATACGCAGTCATTTACTGCGGAACTGTAGAAGTAGCCTACGTAGCCTAGGCGTATCTTTTTATCTTCTATATTCTGCTCAATGCCAGTGATGTCTTTTACTATATCACCCAGCAAGTGTGGCTCGTACTGATATTCTTCAAAGAGTATGCGCATGGCTATGCATTATCGTTTGCCTGCTTGTCTGCATCATCTTCTGCATTTGCATCTTGTTGCAAATTGCCATCATCATTTTTTCCTATGGGCTTCAGTCCTATATTCTCGAGCATTTTTCTTGCCATGTCGCAATTTACTTCTCCGTCAGCTTTAAAGAAACTGCTAAAATTGAATGCAATGTCATTGCCGTTGTCCTTATAGGTCATTAGTGACAAGTTTTCATTGTCATATGTAAATTGAAGCTCGCTTGGCTCATAGTCTTTTAGCACATCGCCCCATATATAGAATATAACCTTGTTGACAAACCTGTCTGCGGTTATTGTATTGTTGTCTTTATCTGCCTTGCAGAAGAAATATCCCAGTTTCTTGTCTTCGCTAGATGTTACCTTGCCAATGCAAGTGTTAACTCTGTCGAGGAATTGCCACCAGTCATATTGTTTGCCATTAATATCTATTTTATAGCCTTTGTTGGCGTTGCTTATTGATACATACTTCCAGTCCCATCTGCGCTTGAAAGCCGAGTCGATAGGGAAGAGGCTTTGGTCGCTGGTGTTCATGGTGGCCCAGATGTAGAGATTGGCTGGCAGTTGCATTTCTTCGCCCGATTTTATGGCTTCATCTTCAATATCCAGGTTTGCCAATTTCTCACGTAAGAAATCCTGGATTGATGTTTCTGGCTTTATGCGGTAGTCTGATTTGCCGTTTTCGTTCCTGTCGAGCAATTGGAACATATCTCCAAAAATCTGTGCGCAGTTGCCACGATTGATTTCCTCAATTACCAAGTAAACAGGTTCTGAAGTTTCGTATGCCCGTACATACGCTTTCAGAAACGATTGTGGCTCAAACTCGTATGAAATGCGTTTTTTCTCTTCGTCGCAGGCATTGGTTATTTCGTGTCCGCTACCGTCTCTTATGGGAGCTTTCACCATTTTAGGCTTGTAGCAACCTATAAATGTCGAGTAATCACTGTCTGGATGGAATGTCGTGCGGAAAACATTTTCCTTCGGTGAGTTTTTGGTTGTTTCATTTATTGTATGTGACTTTCCGGTGCCAGGGGCACCGTAGAAGATTTGTTGGAGAGAATCGATTCTGTATATAGAACTTGTATTTGTTTTGCCTTCTGTTTCGTAATTTGTTCCATCTGGCATTAAACTTAGCATAAATGCTTTTCGCTTTGCAGAATCATCAAACAATATAGATTTAGAATCATTTCCAACATATGCAACAAAATGTAATTCATCTTGATTCTTTGTGAAAATATCTGACACAAACCAAGCAGATCCTGACGCAATTCCTAAGGTGATTTCCATTTTTCTATAGCAATCTTCATTAACATTGCTATTTCCATATGAGATTTTAGGGTTGTATTTTAAAGTCAGACGTCCTGCATGGACATTATTATTCTCTTTAGTGACTAAAAGTAAAAATGTTGCATCTTCTACAAATTTATCGTTTACATATACTTTTTTAAATAAACTACCTATAACGTAATCATAGTCATTTCCAATTTGAGCGTATTGTGGTTTATTTCCTCCTTTGCCTAAAGGACACGATATTTGATTCATATCCTGAACCATACAATAAACCATTGCAGGTATCAGTTCTTGGTATCCTTCGGCTGTAATAAAATATGAAGGAGCACCCTGGCCCAAAGAAGTTCCCCATGATGGTGTTCCACCTCCTGAAGTAATATTTAAATTGAATGATAATGAACCTAAATCTAGTTTCATAATTGTTTGAATATATGGGTTAATAAAATTGTGACCAAATTCACATCCCAGCCATTACCTGCACGTTTCGACAATTGTGAATATGATTGGTCTGCAAAATCAATTTCTGATTGTTTGCAATCTCGGGAAATATGAAATCCCATAAGACGGAATTGCTCGTGAACAGACATTTTTCGAACAATTTCTTTTCCATCTGATTTCGGAACTTCTATTACACGTAAACTATTATGTTCTGGCTGTGTAATAGTTATGCTATAGCCGTCCTGTTTGATTTTTTTGTTGTATACATCAAAACAAAGAGGCGTTTTGACTGTAAAGGACTCAATGTTATGCTTGACTTTTAAATGTGCAATTTGCTCATCTGATAAGTATAAAGATTTCTCGGGTGAATAATCCAGAAAATCAGACATTTTCAAATTGTATTCTATTTTGGGAGGAATAATATTAAATGTTTCAGGCAATCCACCCAATTGGGCAAACATCCAAAGTCTTTCTCTGTTTTGTGGCACACCATAATCTTTTGAATTTAATACAGCTTTTCTCAATGGATTTTCTCCATATCCCATTGCTTTTAAATCTTTAATTAATTGGTCGTGTATGGGTTGAAATTTGCCGTGTGTAAAACCTTTAACATTCTCAAGAAATAAATATTGGGGCTTTTTCACTTTGCAAATTCTAATTATGTGGCTCAACATCGCTCCTCTGCCATATGGGTCATCTGTTCCCATTTGCATACCTGCAGATGAAAATGGTTGGCAAGGAAATCCACCCATAAACATATCGAAATCAGGTAGTTCGTTGGGGTCTATTTTCGTAATATCACCCCAGTTTTTATATGGCGTGCCATTTTTTTGTTTGTGATTTGCATCAAATAATTCTGATGCGTATTTATCAAACTCGGAATAACCAATGACTTGAAATTCGAAATCGGGAAGTGTTTCCTTTAACCTTCTAATTGCGAAGGACCCTCCACCATATCCAGCGAAGCCTTCAAATACACGTATCTTTTCTGCCACTTTTAAATGCCATTAAAAGCGCAGATAGCTAAAACAAAAAAGCCGTTCGGGTTCTGACCAACCTTTTAGAGTTTAATGCAATAGCCATCTACGCTGTGAGTTAATAATTCAATTTCACAACGAGACGTCGATGCATCATCTCCTCTAAAGCTTTGATTGGTCAGATCTGAACGGCGAAGAATGACGTCTTACTCTCAGTCGAGTTTGCTACCTATAGGGATAGCATCCTATAACTTGCTACACATAAAAAACGTGGGCATCCGTATCTTTATCCATCCGTTTCTTGAGGTCTTAGGAACCCTACTATTATAGACGAATAAAGGGATGTCCACGCTGTATGTATATAGCATCACCCGATTAAAGTGTACCGTTGGCAAATATGCCCACGGCACACAACGGGCGTATATAGCATACCCGTAGCATCACCTTTGGCATTCGTTTTTGATAATAGTTTTGAAAGTTCCTAAGTTTCAAGAAACCAAAAACAAAGCATCAGCAACGCTTTTCAATATGTAAATGTGCACAATAGCGCACATTGAGTTACAAAACTGCAAAAGTTATTGGTTATAGTCAAGAATCATGGCGTTTTTTTTGCGTGCCATGGTGTATGGGCGAGCATCGGTTTTATGGTATTTGCAAACGCTCAGGCCATCGCCTGGGCGGTTTCTTGTTTTCAGATAATTGAGCCAGGAGATTGAGGTGAACCCCAAAAGTTGGACAAAAACTTTTGGGATATATGGCAAAATATTATGATTTAGCGAAAAAGATTCAGGCAATAGAATTGTACAAAATCGGGCAAAGTGTATTGACGATAGGCAGGCAACTAGATGTCAGT